>NZ_BLJG01000625.1 GCF_009932375.1 Pseudomonas juntendi | reverse complement strand
GGCACCGGGCTGGGGCTGTCGACCATCTACGGCTTCGCCCGGCAGTCCGGCGGGCATGTGCTGCTGAGCAGCGTGGTGGGGCAGGGCACGGAGGTGACCCTGTTGCTGCCGGCCCGGGCGGAGGCCGCGGTCGCGGTGGAGCCGGCCAACGTGCAGCACCTGCCAGGCACTGGCGCGCACGTGCTGGTGGTGGAAGACATGGCCTCGGT
>NZ_BLJG01000624.1 GCF_009932375.1 Pseudomonas juntendi | reverse complement strand
GGAGTTCTGGTTCGCCCTGGTCAAGATCGTCGCCATCCTCGGCCTTGTCGCCACCGGCCTGTACATGGTCATCACCGGCTTCACCTCGCCCAGCGGGCGCACGGCGCAACTGGCCAACCTGTGGAATTACGGCGGCATGTTCCCCAACGGGGTGATGGGCTTTTTCGCCGGCTTCCAGATCGCCGTGTTCGCCTTCGTCGGCATCGATCTGGTCGGCACCACCGCTGCCGAAGCGAAAAACCCCGAGCGCACCCGGCCGCGGGCGATCAACTCGCTCCCGGTACGCATCATCGTGTTCTATGTGCTGGCGCTGATCGCGATCATGGCGGTGACCCCATGGCGCGACGT
>NZ_BLJG01000623.1 GCF_009932375.1 Pseudomonas juntendi | reverse complement strand
TTCCGTGGCCAGTTGGAAACGGCGATGACCCAGCAGCGGCAGAGCCTGGGCTGGCATCAGAACAACCTCGACAATGCCCGTGGCACGTGGCAGCAGGCCTACGCCCGGGTGGAGGGGCTGCGCAAGCTGGTGCAGCGCTACCTGGACGAGGCCCGCCGCGCCGCGTGCACGCGTGCGTAGCGCCTGCTGCCACGTGCCACGGGCATTGTCGAGGTTGTTCTGATGCCAGACCAGGCTCTGCCGCTGCTGGTTCATCGCCGTTTCCAACTGGCCCAGGAAGCGCTGGTAGTTCACCAGCCAGTTGCCATTGACCCCCTGCCCACCGCGGTTGATCCACTGCTGCTGGTAGTCTTCGCGAAACCGCTC
>NZ_BLJG01000622.1 GCF_009932375.1 Pseudomonas juntendi | reverse complement strand
GGAATATTTATGTGAGCAATGATCTGGCAGGCTTTGAGGATGTGCAACGTAGCCTCAGTGGGTACAGCATCTGGTGCGTTTTGCTGGAGGCTACCGTCAGTTACGATCGAGCTGACGACCTGAGGCGCTTGAGGCAGGCGAAGTCCACCGTTGTGCCCGACTTCCTGAAGGAGAAATCGCTCAGCAAACGGAAAAGCTGAATGATAAACGGGTTGCTCA
>NZ_BLJG01000621.1 GCF_009932375.1 Pseudomonas juntendi | reverse complement strand
GCCCATGTCGTGTTCGATCAGCACCACGGTGATGTCGTGCTCGTCACGCAGCACGCGAATCATCTGGCTAAGTGCCTCGGTTTCCTGCGGGTTCAAGCCCGCCGCCGGTTCGTCCAGGCAGATGATCTTCGGTCGCGTGCACATGGCGCGGGCGATTTCCAGGCGGCGCTGCTGCCCATACGACAGCTCACCGGCCAGGCGGTTGGCGCAGTCGACCAGGTCGACCACCTCCAGCCAGTAGAAGGCGTGGTCCAGCGCATCGCTTTCGGCCTTGCGGTAGGCCTTGGTATTGAATACCCCCGCCAGCAGGTTGCGGTTGACCCACA
>NZ_BLJG01000620.1 GCF_009932375.1 Pseudomonas juntendi | reverse complement strand
CGTGGAGTACCCTGATCGCATCCTCGACGAGATGCTGGGCGTGGGCCGCCAGTGCATCATCACCTTCCCCAACTTCGGGCACTGGCGTTGCCGCTGGTACCTGGCGACCAAAGGCCGCATGCCGGTATCGGACTTCATGCCCTATACCTGGTACAACACCCCGAACATTCACTTCTGCACGTTCGCCGACTTTGAATGAGCGCCGCGCCAAGGTGCTCGACCGCCTTGCGGTCGACCACCTGCACCGCAATGTGTGGGGTGGCCGGCCTTGGCCTAATCGTCTCGGTGAGATCGGCATCTAGCTCGGCGCCAGCCGTAACCTCCTCGAGGGCCAGATGGCGATCTCATGCACACCG
>NZ_BLJG01000619.1 GCF_009932375.1 Pseudomonas juntendi | reverse complement strand
GGCCATGTTCCCGGACGCGCCCTACATTGCCCGTCCAGGCCAGATCAATGCCTGGGACAACGAGGATTTCGTCAAGGCGATCAAGGCGACCGGGCGCAAGCAATTGATCATTGCCGGCGTGGTCACCGACGTGTGCGTGGCCTTCCCGACCCTGTCGGCGCTGGCGGAAGGGTTCGAGGTGTTCGTGGTCACCGATGCCTCGGGCACCTTCAACCCAACTGTGCAGCAGGCAGCGTGGGTGCGCATGACACAG
>NZ_BLJG01000618.1 GCF_009932375.1 Pseudomonas juntendi | reverse complement strand
ACAGGTACACCATCAGTGCCGGGCAGTAACGCAGCGCCGCCGCCAGGGCAATGCAGAACAGGATCAAGGGCATCAGGTTGCGCAGCAGCATCGCCCAGGAAAAATGCAAGGCCTGGGTGGCGGCACCGGTGGTTGCGATATCCGGGCGCACCCCCAGGTCCAGTCCCTGCATGGCCATGGCGATGATCATGATGCTCAAGGGAATGGCCAGCAGCCCAGCCATGATGCCCAGTGCCATGTACTTGTGATCGACCTTGCGCAGCATGGCCAACCCGACCGGGATGACGAAAATGCTCGTCGAACCACTCTGGAACCCGGTGATCAGGCCGAGGATCCAGCCTTCCGGGCTTTGCGCCCACGCCTTGGCCAACTGGTAGCCGCCC
>NZ_BLJG01000617.1 GCF_009932375.1 Pseudomonas juntendi | reverse complement strand
CGGTCAGTTCGGCCAGGATGCCTGGGCAAAGATACCGTCAGCACCGTGGTCACGGCTGAGGTTGGCACTCCGGTTACTGACGAGCGGTCTGACCAAGGCGACTTGGTCAAGGTCACCATCGCTGCCGATCAGCTGTCTGTGAATGAGGCGACTGAGCCAACCTTCACCGTTACCTTGAACAAAGCGCTCGACAAGCCATTCACCGTGACCCTGAGCACCGGTGCCACCCTGACCTTCGCGGCCGGCGAGACCACCAAGTCCTATGCCGCCCCGG
>NZ_BLJG01000616.1 GCF_009932375.1 Pseudomonas juntendi | reverse complement strand
GCCGGGACTCGTGATGACAGTTTCCGCTGTGGGAAATTTCTGCATTGCGGCTACCAACGGGACAGTGACGCCTGCTGGCGGCATAACTTGTTCGGCCCTTGGTGACGCGGTTAACCGCCACTTACTACGGCCTCGGCTGACTTCTGCACGCTCATCCCGTCGCCTCTCGACGCTCGGTAGCACAGTGGCAAACGTGCAGACCTCCCAGGGTAATTCGCGTGACCTTCCTGCTTATGCCTGTCGGATCTACGCCACAGCGTTCCGTGCAAGTATTTGGCTTTGGCGATTGTTGCCGCCTAACCCCGCTGCGCCGCCTCATCCGCTTCCTGTTCGTCAGACCAGCATTTTGCCTCGGGCTTCCTTCAGATTCGCAGTCGCCCGCGCA
>NZ_BLJG01000615.1 GCF_009932375.1 Pseudomonas juntendi | reverse complement strand
CGTGCTACAGACAAGGCGGTCGCGCGCGTCCGGCACAGGAGAGACTGGCCCGAAACAGATGTGGGAGCGGCCTTGCGTCGCGATGCGCCGCGCGGGCGGCGCTCGATCTCACAGGCGCCAAAAATGCTGCGGCGAACCCCTGCCAGCCCTCCTGCAACCTAGAGCCAAACCCTCACTGCTTCATCCCCAGCTCGGCATCATCCATCAGCGCCTTGGCCATCGCACTCAAGTAATGCGCAGCCCATATCATCATCGGCTTCCCATCCATCAACCCGGTGATGGTCAATTCGCGCACATACCCCATCAACTCCGAAGACTGTTCGCGGGCATCCCTGCACGGGATCCCGGGCTCGATGCGGAATAGCGGGTGGGTGCCGTTTTCGCCCTGGTAGAAAGTGGTCTTGCC
>NZ_BLJG01000614.1 GCF_009932375.1 Pseudomonas juntendi | reverse complement strand
GCATGATGGTCTTGCCCGCTTTTGGCGGAGCAACGATCAGGCCGCGCTGGCCTTTGCCGATCGGGTGTCACAGGTCGATGACGCGGCCGGTCAAGTTCTCGGTGGAACCGTTGCCGGCTTCCATCTTCAGGCGCTTGTTCGGTAACAGCGGCGTCAGGTTTTCGAACATGATCTTGCTCTTGGCGTTTTCCGGGCGGTCGAAGTTGATGGTGTCAACAGCGCGAAGTAACGCTCCCCTTCTTTCGGTGGGCGGAGCATGACGACGATGATGGCGCACCCGCGCA
>NZ_BLJG01000613.1 GCF_009932375.1 Pseudomonas juntendi | reverse complement strand
GGGACTCGGGATGACAGTTTCCGCTGTGGGAAATTTCTGCATTACGGCTACCACCGAGACAGTGACGCCTACTGGCGGCATAACTTGTTCGGCCCTTGGTGACGCGGTTAACCGCCACTTACTACGGCCTCGGCTGACTTCTGCTCGCTCGTCCCGTCGCCTCTCGACGCTCGGTAGCACAGTGGCAAACGTGCAGAAGTCAGCCGAGGCCGTAGTAAGTGGCGGTTAACCGCGTCACCAAGGGCCGAACAAGTTATGCCGCCAGTAGGCGTCACTGTCTCGTTGGTAGCCGTAATGCAGAAATTTCCCACAGCGGAAACTGTCATCCCGAGTCCCGGCCAGAAGCCGAGGGTGATGCATGACAGTGCAAAGGTATCGACGGCGTCAGTGGCGTGGACGAACGCGGAGCCGGACACGCTGATGGAGCGGTTGCTTGC
>NZ_BLJG01000612.1 GCF_009932375.1 Pseudomonas juntendi | reverse complement strand
ACCGGCCATTGCCGTGCCGGACAGCCCGACGGGGCTTGTGGTATCTGCCGATGGCAGCGTCAGCAGTGGTACGGCCCCGGCTCGCAGCCTTGTGGAAGTGCGGGATGCCCAAGGCGGTGTGCTGGGTAGCGTGCAAGTCGGCAACGACGGCAGCTTCAACATCCCCCTCAGCCCTGCCCAGGCGAACGGCGAGCTGCTGGCTGTGGTAGCCATCGACGCGGCTGGCCACAGCTCACTGCCGACCCAGATCGGCGCACCGGCCATCCCCCCGCCCAACGAGGCCACCGAGTTGCAACTGAGCAACGATGGCAGCGTATTGACCGGCCGTGGCGAACCCGGCACCCCCGCGCAGGTGGTGGACGCCCAGGGCAATGTACGGGGCAATGGCCCGGTTG
>NZ_BLJG01000611.1 GCF_009932375.1 Pseudomonas juntendi | reverse complement strand
TGCTGGGATTGGGGGAAGAGCAGCTGGCCGCCGGTGGACAGGTTGGATTCGTCCATCAGCTTCTGCAGGGGCTCGACGACCTGGCGGCTGAAGGCGGTGAAGTCCTGCTCGCCAGCGAGATAGGCCTTGAGCCAGCCGCTGGACGGGTAAGCGCCGGATTCCTCGTGGAACAGCCCCCGTAGCTCTCGTTGAGGTCGGCCAGCAGGTTCTCCATGGCTTGCGACCTGGCCAGCTCGCTGTCGC
>NZ_BLJG01000610.1 GCF_009932375.1 Pseudomonas juntendi | reverse complement strand
CATACTGATCACCGCGAAGCGCCGCCATGGTCCTGTTAACGCTGGAAAGCCTGTTTTGTGCGGTGCTGACGGCGAGGTCACCGCGCCGAACCACATCGCGCAGATACGCTGCATAATCGCCCAACACTTTCCGATCAATCTGCCGCGCATCATTGATACCGGGCCCCTGTTCGGAGCGGCACCACTTGACGAATGCCTGCCATCGATCACTATGCGCCTTGACCGTACCGTA
>NZ_BLJG01000609.1 GCF_009932375.1 Pseudomonas juntendi | reverse complement strand
ATGCAGGACTCTGGTATCGCCCTGTTGCTCAGCGACTCGACCTTGCGCGGGCAACTGCCGCTGCCGGCGGCGTTGGCTGCCCTCTATCTCGACCAGCTCGACCTGGCCGCACAGCCGACCCATGCGCCGCGAACAGTCGTGCAGCCGCAGAGCCTGGCCTATGTGATCTACACCTCCGGTTCCACCGGCAAGCCCAAGGGGGGGTGCGTCGAGCACGGCCCGC
>NZ_BLJG01000608.1 GCF_009932375.1 Pseudomonas juntendi | reverse complement strand
CTTCCATACCTGACAGCAGGTCCTTGCTGCGTGTGTACAGCAAGGCCCCACCCTGCGTTGCCCGCACCCGGCGGGTGGTGCGGTTGAACAGTTGCGTACCCAGCAGGCGCTCCAGCGCTCTGACCTGTTCCGACACCGTCGAACGTGGCAAGCCCAGGCTCTCGGCGGCCAGGGTAAAGCTGTTCACCTCACTGACCCGCACAAAGGTCCGCAGCAACTCCAACTTGTTCACGCCCGCCCTCGACTATCCGGTTGAGGCGAACAGTATTTCCATTTTTGAAGGATTTAACACCCGCCAGCCGACCAATAACCTGTGAGCACCCACCCCTCACGAGGTTCTTACCATGACCCGCAAGATTGCCCTGCTCACCGGCGCAA
>NZ_BLJG01000607.1 GCF_009932375.1 Pseudomonas juntendi | reverse complement strand
ATGCGCTGGGTAGCACCGAGGGCTATAACGCGACCCACAGCCAAGTGGCGACCAAGACCAGCATGCCGCTTGTGGAAACATCGCAATCGGTGTCTGTGGTGACCCGCCAGCAGATCGACGACCAAGGGTCACAGACCGTCGCCCAGGCCATGCGCTATACACCCGGGGTGCTAACCAACCCCTACGGTGCCACGCACCGCTATGACTATGTGGCGATGCGCGGCTTCAATGACGGCTCGGTAGACAACATCTACGTCGACGGGCTCAAATCCATGGGCGACAACGGCACCTACAGCACCATGCAGGTGGACCCGTATTTCCTGGAGCGCATC
>NZ_BLJG01000606.1 GCF_009932375.1 Pseudomonas juntendi | reverse complement strand
CCGTACATGTCGATGGCCAGGGCGTTATAGCCCAGCGCTGCCAGGTCACGGGCGCGGCGCTTGGCATAATCGTTCAGCCCCCACCATTCATGCACCACCACAATGCCGGGGCGCTTGCCCTCGACGGCGTCGTCGTATGCGTAGTAGCCGACCAGCCGGTTGCCGTCGGCGTCCTGGTAAGGAATTTCGCGGGTTTGTCCTGCCGCTTGGGCAAGGGCAGCGC
>NZ_BLJG01000605.1 GCF_009932375.1 Pseudomonas juntendi | reverse complement strand
CACCATATCGTCTCGGATGCCGCATCCATGCAGTTGATGGTTGGCGAACTGATCGATGGCTATACCCGCTACCGCGAAGGCGATGCCGCCCCACTTCCTTCCCTGGGGCTGCAATATGCCGACTACGCCCGTTGGCAGCGTGAGTGGATGGAGGCTGGTGAGCGGGGGCGGCAACTGGCCTACTGGGTCGGGCAACTGGGCAGCGAGCAGGATGTGCTGGCCTTGCCGCTGGACCGCCCGCGTCCTGCCGAGCAGAGCTATCGCGGGGCCCAGCTCGACCTGGCCGTGCCGTCGGCGTTGAAGGAC
>NZ_BLJG01000604.1 GCF_009932375.1 Pseudomonas juntendi | reverse complement strand
CGCCTTCGGCGATGACCTGCATGCCCAGGCTTTTGCCCAGCTGGCTGATGGCGCGCACGATGGTAGCGTCGTCATCGTCGTCAAGCAGGTCCTGGACGAAGCTCTTGTCGATCTTGATCTTGTCCAGCGGCCATGCCTTCAGGTAGCTGATCGCCGAGTACCCGGTGCCGAAGTCGTCGATCGCAATCAGCGACCCGGAACGGCGCATGCTCAGCCGGTGCTGGGCGGCGTTGCTGATGTTTTTCATCAGGCCGGTTTCGGTGACCTCCAGCTCCAGGCTGCGCGGTGGCACGCGGTAGGCCTGCAACAGGTTGTTGACCACCCGCGGCAGCTCGCTGT
>NZ_BLJG01000603.1 GCF_009932375.1 Pseudomonas juntendi | reverse complement strand
GTCGATCACCGGCACCGAGGTGCTCGCGGACCTGGGCCTGGACCCGGTCATGCTGGGCATGGTCTTCTCCGCATTCGCCTGGGCCTACGCCCTGGGCCAGGTACCCGGCGGCTGGCTGCTCGACCGCTTCGGTGCCCGGCGTGTCTACGGCATCAGCCTGATCCTCTGGTCGTTGTTCACGCTGCTGCAAGGCACTGTGGGCTGGATGGGGCTGGCCGGTGCCTCGGCGGCGGTGGCGCTGTTCACCCTGCGTTTCATGCTCGGCCCGGTGGAGTCGCCGGCCTTTCCCGCCAACTCGCGCATTGTCAGCGGCTGGTTCCC
>NZ_BLJG01000602.1 GCF_009932375.1 Pseudomonas juntendi | reverse complement strand
CGCGACACAGGGCCGTTCCGGCAAGGCAAAACCGGTGTCGCGATTGGGCAGAAAAGCGTCGCAGGCCGCAGCCGCATATAACAGATTGTTCTAAAACTCTCATAAAGCACATAGGTCAGTTCCTTAAGGTGCCCTAATCCGGGGCATCACCTCCCCAACGGAAAAACCGGTAAGGACTTATGTGCGGATTAGCAGGAGAATTGGAAAAGGGGGTTTTAAAGGCTTGCAGGGGCTATAAATCCCCCTGATTCCCCCACAAAAAACCTGTTTTGGTACAAAAAGTGGTACGAGAATTCCATACACCAACTGGGCCCGCTGGCACATCAGGCGCGCCCTTCCCGT
>NZ_BLJG01000601.1 GCF_009932375.1 Pseudomonas juntendi | reverse complement strand
AAGAATCATAACCTCTTTGCGATGGGATCCAAACAATGATCAACACTATACACTTCGCAGCCTATGAGCCTGACGGCCGGATCGTATTTGCCGTCAGCTGCCCGCCCGAGTACGGGAAGCAGATCATCAGGCTCAACACCGACCGGCCTTTCATCCAGGTGGCCACACCGGCAAGGCCGGCCGATCACTTCGTGATGGGGCAAATGCTCAAGGAGCGCCCCCAGATGGGGGCGGTTCTCCAAGGGCTCTGGTTGAAGGGGGTGCACGAAGGTGCCGCCGTCAACATCGAGAGCGAAACCTACACCGCTGACGGCAGTGACATCGAGCTGGGATTTTCGGCGCCGGGTATCTACACCGTCACGGTCACCCTTTGGCCATACCGCGATCAGGAGTTCACCGTTGAAAATTCAGCATAAGAGCGACCACACCAAGCGCCGTGCGGCCG
>NZ_BLJG01000600.1 GCF_009932375.1 Pseudomonas juntendi | reverse complement strand
ACGGTTCGACAGCGTAGCCCCCCCCGAGGACGGCGAACGCCGCCTGTACGAAAGCCTGGCCCTGCTGCTGGAAAGCGCCCGCCCGGCCTTGCAACGGCTGATCGACGACCAGCAGGCCCAACGCCTGGCCCGCCAGCACAGCGGCAAGCGCCTGATTGCCGCACTGCTGCTGGACTGCGCTGCATGCCCGCGGCTGTCCAGGGCCACCGTATCGTCCACGGTCAACTCGCGCTTGCCCTTGAGTTTGCCCAGCAAGCGCGCGCCATAGTTGCGCGCCGTCTGCAACGCACCGCCGGCCAGCGCCCCGGCCAGTGCCGCTGCCCCCAGGGTAAGCCCGCCAACCAGCAAGTCGACCCCGGCCCCTGCCGCTGCGCCGGCGGCTACGCCGCTGCCCAGGCGTACGCCCAGCAGCTTCAAGGTTTCGGGGTTGCACAGGTCATCGCCCCAGCGCCCATCCAG
>NZ_BLJG01000599.1 GCF_009932375.1 Pseudomonas juntendi | reverse complement strand
TTGCCCGTATCGAATGTCACTGCTTCATGAACAACGCGTTCCTCGAACCGGACCAGCTGATCCGCGACCTGCCGAAAATCGCCCATTTGCCGGCAGTGATCGTGCACGGCCGCTACGATGTGATCTGCCCGCTGGACAACGCCTGGGCCCTGCACCAGGCCTGGCCGAACAGCGAGCTGAAGGTGATCCGTGACGCTGGCCATGCGGCCTCCGAGCCTGGCATTACCGATGC
>NZ_BLJG01000598.1 GCF_009932375.1 Pseudomonas juntendi | reverse complement strand
TGACCGCCGAGTACCTGCAGGCCAACTGCTTCGAGGTCGCGGTCGAGGTCGATTGCGCGCGCGCCGTGCGTCGGATCGTCGACAGCCAACCTGATCTGGTCATTCTCGACCTGATGCTGCCGGGCGAGGACGGCTTGAGCATCTGCCGCCGGGCGCGCAACCAGTACCCTGGGCCGATCCTGATGCTCACCGCACGCAGCGACGAACTCGACCAGATCCACGGGTTGGACCTGGGCGCCGACGACTATGTCTGCAAACCGGTGCGCCCGCGCCTGCTGTTGGCGCG
>NZ_BLJG01000597.1 GCF_009932375.1 Pseudomonas juntendi | reverse complement strand
TCGCTGATCGCAGCGTTCATCCCACTGCTGTTCATGGGCGGGGTGGTTGGCCGGCTGTTCAAGGAATTCGCCCTGACCGCCACATCCACCATCCTGATTTCAGTGGTGGTGTCGCTGACCCTGGCGCCGACCTTGTGTGCGCTGTTCATGCACCGCACACCTGGCGGGCACCAGGGCGGTTTCGGCGAACGCCTGGTCAACTGGTGAACCGTGCCCTCGCCCACCAGCGTCACGCGCTGGTGGGCGAGGGCACGGTTCAGGCCCCGCTCGTACCAGTTGCCCAGGCGTTCGCCGAAACCGCCCTGCTGCCCGCCAGGTGGGCGGTGCATGACCAGCGCACACAAGGTCGGCGCCCGGGTCCGCGACACCACCA
>NZ_BLJG01000596.1 GCF_009932375.1 Pseudomonas juntendi | reverse complement strand
GCCCACTTCACGGCGGATCGCCTCGATCTGCTTGAGGTCGTTGGTCAGCTCCACGCCATCGACCACGATGCGCCCCTGCTGGTGCTCTTCCAGGCGGTTGAGGCAACGGATGGTGGTGGACTTGCCCGAGCCGGACGGCCCGCACAGCACGATACGCTCGCCCTGGCGAACATTGAGGTTGATGTCCTTGAGCACATGGAACTGACCGTACCACTTGTTCACACCCTGCATCTGGATGATCCCTTCGGGGCCGGCAGGCTGCTTGATCGCTTCACTCATTTCGAAACTCCTAACGCTTGTGGCCAGTGTCCAGCTTGCGCTCCAGGTGCATGGAGTAGCGGGACATACCGAAACAGAA
>NZ_BLJG01000595.1 GCF_009932375.1 Pseudomonas juntendi | reverse complement strand
GATATAGTCACTTGCGTAGGTGTGCCGCTCGTAAAATCTATAGATAATGTATCAGTGCCTGTTTGGGTCTGCGTTGTACCGCCAGCGAGCGAAGTATCTATGGCCATAGTGTCTACCCATCCCGTAAAGCTTGGAGCTTTGGCCCAAACTTGCAAGTCTGTTACGTATTGATTTATTTGCCCTCCTGCTAAACAATACACACCATTCAAAAACATCTGGCTGGGCGGCAAGTCCCAC
>NZ_BLJG01000594.1 GCF_009932375.1 Pseudomonas juntendi | reverse complement strand
GGCGAACCAGTTGATTGCCCAAGGGGTCGGCCCGGACAGGCGGGTGGCTGTGGGCGTGGAGCGCGGCATTTCGCTAATGGTGGCCTTGCTTGGCGTGCTCAAGGCCGGCGGTGCCTATGTGCCGCTGGACCCCGGCTACCCGCAGGAACGCCTGCGCTTCATGTTGCAGGACTGCACGCCAACCCTGGTGCTGGTGCACGGCGCTACCCAGGGCCTGTTCGCCGGCCTTGAGCACGCCAAGCAAGGCCACCATTCGCGACATGCCGCGCTCCACGCCCACAGCCACCCGGCTGTTCGGGCCGCCCCCTTGGGCTCTCACCTGGTTCCCCAGGCGG
>NZ_BLJG01000593.1 GCF_009932375.1 Pseudomonas juntendi | reverse complement strand
CGGACTGCTGGGCGACATAGTGGAGCCCACCGTGGTCTACGGCCGGGACGATGCGCACGGTGGCACCCGTGACGTACACGACAGCCGCCTGACCGTGGATGCCGCACTGTGCGGGCGGTTGCGCGGGCAGGCTCGGCACTTGGGCGTGAGCGTCGCCAGCCTGATGCACCAGGCCTGGGCGCAAGTACTGGCGCAGTTGTCCGGCCGCGAAGAGGTGGTGTGCGGCACGGTGCTGCTGGGCCGCCTGCAGGGC
>NZ_BLJG01000592.1 GCF_009932375.1 Pseudomonas juntendi | reverse complement strand
AAGCTTTTCCAGATCTGGTAGAGGGCCAGCTCGATAGGGTCGCGGGGACTGCTCAGGTTGACCTGGCGCGCCGCCAGGTCATTGTCCGCGCGCTCGGCCAGGGCCTGGCGGTCGACCTTGCCGTTGGCGGTGAGCGGCATGCCGTCGAGCCACAGGTAGGCACTGGGCAGCACGGCACTGGGCAGGGTTTCGGCCAGGTGCGCACGTACCGACTGCTCGTCCGGCGCGGCGCTCGTCACGCAGCAGGCCACTAGCCGCTGGTGCTGGGCCTCCTCGCCCAGCATCAGCACCACGCTGGAAGCGATGCCTGGAAAGGCCAGCAGCCGCGCCTCGATTTCGCCCAGTTCCAGGCGCACGCCACGCAGCTTGACCTGAAAGTCGTCGCGGCCGAGGAACTCCAGTTGGCCATCGGCGCGATAGCGCGCCAGGTCACCGCTGCGGTA
>NZ_BLJG01000591.1 GCF_009932375.1 Pseudomonas juntendi | reverse complement strand
GTAGAGCGCTTCAAAACCACCGAAGCGGAATCCATTGCGAATAGTCTCTAACTGCTCTGGATCTATTATTGTTCTATCATCGCATGTTGCAATATATTCTTCAGCAATTGTTCTAAAGTTTTCCCAACCAATTATCTTCAGTAAATTCGCTAAAGAAATAGCATTCCTGGTTCGAATGTTTTCTTTCAGTTCTTCAATTTCTTTTGTTTTTTTTTTATTTGCATCAT
>NZ_BLJG01000590.1 GCF_009932375.1 Pseudomonas juntendi | reverse complement strand
GGGCAACCGGTTGGGTATACAGGGCCAGGAGCCCGCAGGCTCCAAGCAATAACGGTGACAGCGGACTGCTTCGCTTCACATAGTTCCCTTACTGCTGGTCGTCCATGCCGCCGGGCGTTTGCCCGGCGGGTTTGCCGCGGCCTCAGACGACGTGAATGCCGTTCTGTACCCACAGGTGGTGGCACGGGTACCGACACCCTGCAATGGGGTGGCGG
>NZ_BLJG01000589.1 GCF_009932375.1 Pseudomonas juntendi | reverse complement strand
GGTCGCCGGCCTGGCCAGCTACGCCTTGCTGCTGCTTGCTCTGCTCGGCCAGGCTGGCCTGCAACTGGCGGATCTGCAGCTTGAGCGCCTCGCTGCCGGTGTTGACCGACGATTCGCTGGCAGCGACCTTGCCACTGATTGCCTGCAAGCGCCCCGCTGCATCCTCGCTGATGGAGCAGCAACTGGTGGCCACCCAGGAAAGCTTTGCCCGCATCAGCGAGGATGC
>NZ_BLJG01000588.1 GCF_009932375.1 Pseudomonas juntendi | reverse complement strand
CTCGGGTATCTAATCCTGTTCGCTCCCCTAGCTTTCGCGCCTCAGCGTCAGTTGCTGGCCCAGCAGGCTGCCTTCGCCATCGGTGTTCTTCCCGATATCTGCGCATTCCACCGTTACACCGGGAATTCCAGTCTGCCTCTACCGCACTCGAGCCTCCCAGTTCGGGATCCGGCCGGGGGTTGAGCGCTGGGCTTTGAGATCCGGACTTGAGGGGCCGCCTACGCGCTCTTTACGCCCAATGAATCCGGATAACGCTCGCTCCCTACGTATTACCGCGGCTGCTGGCACGTAGTTAGCCGGAGCTTCTTCTGCAGGTACCGTCGAATTTCTTCCCTGCTGAAAGCGGTTTACAACCCGAAGGCCGTCGTCCCGCACGCGGCGTTGCTGCGTCAGGGTTTCCCCCATTGCGCAAAATTCCCCACTGCAGCCCCCC
>NZ_BLJG01000587.1 GCF_009932375.1 Pseudomonas juntendi | reverse complement strand
GGGCGGGGTGATGTCTACCGCCTATTGCTGCTGGGCCTGGTGCTGACCATGGTGCTGGGCACCTTCACCCAGTTCATCCAGCTCAAGACCAGCCCGGGGGAGTTCTCCATCCTGCAGAGCCTGGGCTACACCAGCTTCAACCGCGCCCAGCCGACCCAGGTGCTGTACTCGGGCCTGCTGGTGGCGGCGGTGGCGCTGCTGGTGGCGCGCGGCACGCGGCTGCTCGACGTGCTGGCGCTGGGGCGCGACCAGGCCATCGCCCTGGGCCTGGACCATGGCCGCTGC
>NZ_BLJG01000586.1 GCF_009932375.1 Pseudomonas juntendi | reverse complement strand
CCCAACAGACCGGCGGCCAGGCGGCCCCCCTCCATCGGTGCCAAAATCATGCCAAGGCCCGCCGGATACCCTCATCGATCACCTCGGCCTTGTACGGGTTCCCGCCGTTCTCATGGGTGATGATGCCCACCACAGCCTCGCGCAGCACCCGTGGGTCGGAGATGTCGATGGAGTCGCGCACACCTACACCGAGCCGTTTGGCGACGGCCTGGGCGTAAGCCAGAGTGTTGTTCTCGCTGGCCGGCGCCAAACGGCTCGGTGT
>NZ_BLJG01000585.1 GCF_009932375.1 Pseudomonas juntendi | reverse complement strand
ACCGCGCATCACCACCGCCAGGACGTGCGGGTCCCGGGACAACGGTCCCAGGTGGTGGCGCAGGCTACGGACCATGTCCAGGGTAAGGGCATTGAGGCCGGCGATACGCTGCATGAGACCTTTTTCGTCGAGGAGTATGCCCTCGACCTGGCCATCCACCGTTACCGCAAACCGGTGCTGGTGCTGATGGACGGCTTCACCCTCGGCGGTGGCATGGGCCTGGCTC
>NZ_BLJG01000584.1 GCF_009932375.1 Pseudomonas juntendi | reverse complement strand
TGACGGTCATGAAACGGATATTAATTCGGAAGATGTCCTGCCTGGCGATGAGCTCCGCATCAGACCTGGAGAGAGTATTTCGGTCGACGGTATCGTGATCGAAGGCAAAACAACCGTTGATGAATCGATGGTGACGGGGGAGTCTATGCCGGTTACCAAACCGAAGGGTGACCCTGTCATTGGGGGGACGATTAATCAGACAGGTAGTCTTATCATCCGTGCAGAGAATGTCGGTGATGAAACGATGCTCTCACGAATTGTTCAGATGGTCGCTGATGCCCAGCGTTCGCGTGCCCCCATCCAGAGAATGGCAGACAGCGTTTCAGGCTGGTTTGTTCCTCTGGTGATACTTATCGCGGTTGTTGCTTTCT
>NZ_BLJG01000583.1 GCF_009932375.1 Pseudomonas juntendi | reverse complement strand
GTGCTGCTGTGGCTGCTCGTCGCTGCCTTCTTCTTCGCCGTCGATCAGCTCGCCATTGGCATTGCGCTGACGTTCACGACGGTTGCTGCGGCGACGCTGGCCACGCGAGCGGCGGCGCGGACGCTCGCCATCCGTGCCTTCCTGCTCGTCTTGCAGCTGTTCTTCGTTCGGCAGTTGCTCTTCGGCCAGCTCGGCAGCCTGTTCGGCCG
>NZ_BLJG01000582.1 GCF_009932375.1 Pseudomonas juntendi | reverse complement strand
CCACGTACTCATCCTCCACCGCCAGGTTGACCCTGCCGGCCGCCAGCATGCGCACGGCGGACGAGAAGTTGCGTACCAGCACCTTGTTCAGGCGCTCGTCGCTGTCGAGTTCAGGGGAATAGGCATAATCGCGCACCACGGCGATGGTGTAGGGATACAGGTCGGACTGACGCGCGTAGGCGAACGCCTCGCCTTCACGCTTGAGCAGGCGGATGCGGTTGACCAGGTAGGCGCTCGAGAACTGGCCGATCAAGGTACGCTCGTCGTTGTACCAGGCGT
>NZ_BLJG01000581.1 GCF_009932375.1 Pseudomonas juntendi | reverse complement strand
GCGGCGCGCTGTCGTCGAGCAGGTAGGCAATGCGGGCGGCCGGGTAACCCGGGTCAATCGGAACGTAGGCCGCACCGGCCGTGAGCACGCCAAGCATGCCCACCAGCCGCCTGGCGTTGCGCGGCAGGCACAAGGCGACCCGGTCACCGAGTTGCACACCCCGCGCGCGCAACTGGTGGGCCAGCTGGTTGGCCTGGCGATTGAGTTCACCGTAGCTCAGCGC
>NZ_BLJG01000580.1 GCF_009932375.1 Pseudomonas juntendi | reverse complement strand
CCCGTCGCGAAAGCGCGGCGGTACGTCACGGTCGACAAACTGTTGCCACTCTTCAGCGGTGATGTCTTTCCCCTCCGGGCGGCTCAGACCGAAGTAAAGCGTGGTTTGCACCATGGACTTATCCGCCGGGCAGACGCGGGGCTTCGGCGCGCTGGTCGATGAACTTCCACCCGCCACGCAGCCGCTGAGTAACCCTGCCAGCACCAGCGCCATTGCACCCTGTCTGAACGTCATCTTTGCTATCCTCATTGTTATTAGTCAGGAAATATCAGCGGATTTTCAGATAATTAGCAAGGGTTATAATATTCCGGTACGGCACCAGGCAATAAAAAGCCCGCCAGCGGCGGGCTCGTGAGCATCAGATGATCTTACTCAGCCGTGACGCGTACCGGCGGCGGCGTATGGTAGTGGGCATCCGCTTCGGCAA
>NZ_BLJG01000579.1 GCF_009932375.1 Pseudomonas juntendi | reverse complement strand
CACGGCTGCGCAGGGCCACCGCACTGGCGGGCGGCCCGGCTGGGGCAAACGGCCAGAGGCTGGCCGGGTTTGGTCACAACGGCGTGAGGGCGGTATCCGGTGGGCGGGCGTGGCGGCAGTGCCACAAGGCCCAGAAGGCGAGGATGATGTGCACCAGCGGGTTTTCCCCGGCACGGCTGCGGGCCTTCGGTAGCGAAGGGCGCGGCAACGGTGGGGCGATGGGCTGGGCGGGCGTCATGGTTTTGATACTCACATGCGGCATAAGGTTGATTAAAGCAGTGAATGGCAACCTTCACATA
>NZ_BLJG01000578.1 GCF_009932375.1 Pseudomonas juntendi | reverse complement strand
GGGGGCGCCTGGGGCGGGCAGGGCGCCGACGTAGGCGCCGCTCATCACTTCCCACTTTTTGCCGATGCCCGGCACCTTCTTCATGGCAAAGCCCGCTTCGACCAGGCTGCGGCGCACCCAGCCGGTGGTGGTGAAGGTGCCCAGCACTGTCCCGGCGTGGGACAGCCGCGCCAGCTGGGCGAACAGCTGCGGGGTCCACATGTCGGGGTTCTTGGCCGGGGCGAAGCCGTCGAGGAACCACACGTCGACCTGTGCATCGAGTTGCGGCAGCTGCGCCAGCACATCGCCGATCAGCAGGGTCAGGGTGACCC
>NZ_BLJG01000577.1 GCF_009932375.1 Pseudomonas juntendi | reverse complement strand
GCCACGGCGTTTTAGCGATTATCGCCCCCGTAATTTCGACCGCGGGTTTCATGGCCCGGTGAGCGCCAGCGAGGCGCTGGTGCGGTCGCTGAATCTGCCTGCGGTGCAGGTGCTCGAAGCCTATGGACCAACACGCTTTGCGGCTAATTTACGCAACGCCGGGCTGCCCCTGACGCTGCCCGCTGGCGCAGAGCCGAATCTGTCGCTAATCCTCGGCGGCGCCGGGGCGCGGCTGGAAGATATTGTCGCGGCGTACAGCGCCTTCGCCCGCCATGGCAAGGCGGCGCGGCTGCGCCTGAAGCCGAGCGATCCATTGACCGAGCGCGCGCTGATGTCGCCCGGGGCGGCATGGATCGTCCGGCGTATTTTGGCCGGCGAAGCGCAACCGGTTCCCGATGCCTCGCTGCCGCAGGCGGTGCCGCTGGCGTGGAAAACCGGCACCAGCTACGGCTATCGCGACGCGTGGGCGGTCGGCCTCAATGCGCGATATCTGATAGGCATCTGGACCGGGCGCCCGGACGGTAC
>NZ_BLJG01000576.1 GCF_009932375.1 Pseudomonas juntendi | reverse complement strand
CAGGCGCTGAAGATTGCCGACCGGGCATACGTGCTGGAAAACGGCCGGGTGGTGATGCAAGGTACCGGGGAAGCCTTGTTGACCGACCCGAAGGTGCGCGACGCGTATCTGGGTGGTTGATTGGGGAAAGGGCCTTCACAGGCCCTTTTTTCTGTCTGCAAGGAACGTGTTGTCTGCATCGCCCCTCCGTCGCCGGCAAGCCAGCGC
>NZ_BLJG01000575.1 GCF_009932375.1 Pseudomonas juntendi | reverse complement strand
CAGGCCGGCGTCCACCAGCAGGATGTCGCGGCGCTGGTGGACGCCGGCCTGGTCTCCGCCAGCCCCGCCGTGCACCTGGGGCTGCGCAGCCTTGGCCTGGAGCCCAAGCGCCGCCTCAATGGCTGCCTGGCCGAAACCATGATCCTGGCGCTGGAGGGCCGCGCCGAGCCATTCTCCCTGGGCCGTGAGTTGCCGGTGCAC
>NZ_BLJG01000574.1 GCF_009932375.1 Pseudomonas juntendi | reverse complement strand
CGCCGAGCTGCGCCTGGAAAGCGCCGATTTCCCGGCCCTCTCGCAACTGACCGCCGACCTGCTGCAAGAGCTGAAAATGGGTGGCATGGACTTCTCCATCGCGCCGGCCACGCGCAAGTCCAGCGAAGACGAGCTGCTCAAGGATGCCGTCGATGCGTTCAAGGCCCGTGCACAACTGGCCACGCAAGCTTTGGGCGGCACAGGCTACAAAGTGGTCAGCCTGAACCTGAACAGCAGCGGCTATCCACGGCCGTACCTGCGCAGCGCTCCGATGGCCATGAAGGCCATGAGCGCAGATGAAGCGGCGCCGGCGCCCGACATCGAAGCCGGTACCAGCGAGGTGAGCATGAATGCTGATGGGTTGATTGAAGTGCAGATGCCTTAAGCAACTAGCGCCGGTATGCGCGGCCT
>NZ_BLJG01000573.1 GCF_009932375.1 Pseudomonas juntendi | reverse complement strand
GGCACATGGTGCCGGCCCAGCGGCCCTGGTACAGGGGGGGCAGGTAAGTGGCCTTGAACGCCTCGCTGGCGTGCGCATCGATCGCCAGGCAACTGCCAGCGCTCAGCGCCGAATACAAGCTGAAGCTGCAGTCGGCCGCGTAGAGCATCTCTTCGAACAGCACCCCCAGCATCTTCGGCATGCCCATGCCGCCATAGGCCGGGTTGCCGCCCAGGCCGACCCAGCCGCCCTCGCGGTAGGTGTTCCACACCTCGCGGAAGCCATCGGGCGTCGTGACGCTGCCGGCGTCGAAACGCACGCCTTGCTCGTCACCCTGGCGGCTGAGCGGGGCGATCAGCTGGCTGCTGACCTTGGCCGCTTCTTCCAGAACGGCGTCGGCAGTGTCGGCGTCTATGTGCTCGGCCAGGGCCGGCAGGCGCGCCCACAGGGCCGGGGCGT
>NZ_BLJG01000572.1 GCF_009932375.1 Pseudomonas juntendi | reverse complement strand
CCAGCGCAGAAAAGGCCGACCTGTTGTTCGTTGACCTGTACACCGACCATGGGCCGGGGGTAGGGCACCTGGCGTGGAACTTCCTGGCGAGCTGCCAGCAGCAACTCAACCCGGGCGGCTGGCTGGTGATCAACCAGTGGGCCACCGATGATGGCAAGCCGCTGGGGGCAGCGTTGCTGCGCGGCTTGTACCACCGCCATTACTGGGAACTGCCGGTGAAGGAGGGCAATGTGATTCTGCTGGTGCCAGCGGATCTGGAGCAGACCCTGGACATGGAAGGCTTGCGGGCCCGGGCGCAGGCGCTGGCGCCACGGTTGGGCTACAGCCTCGAGGGTTTGATCCGGGAGATTCGGCCGGCTACCTGAATGGCAGGTGCGGCCTGTGCAAAAGTGATGGCCGTCGCGATCCCCGTGGGAGCGGCCTTGTGTCGCGAAAGGGGCGCGCAGCGGCCCCGGCAATATCCGCTGCGAAGCTGAAAATGTGGGGTCGCTGCGCGCCCCTTTCGCGACACAAGGCCGCTCCTACGGGGATCGTGGCAGCGTC
>NZ_BLJG01000571.1 GCF_009932375.1 Pseudomonas juntendi | reverse complement strand
GCCTTCGAGCAGGTCGACTTGCCAATCCAGCGCCTGAACCAGGCGCTGGCGAACATGAGTGAAAAGCGCACGCCACCGCGCGAAGCCGCGCTGGCCTTCCTGCGCGATAACCGCGAGGTATGGAAGGCCTGGCTGCCCGCCGATATCGCCGCCAAGGTCGAGGCCAGCCTGTGAGCGGCGGTTTCCCTCAAGCCTTGCAGTTTTCCATCGCTGACAGCGTCAACCGCGTGGTCGACTGGCTGGTGTT
>NZ_BLJG01000570.1 GCF_009932375.1 Pseudomonas juntendi | reverse complement strand
GGTGGGAAGACGACAGCGGCGTGGTACTGCGGTCATGAAACTGCGCAAGCTCAAGCGAGCCTTCCAGCGCATAACCCCGCAGGGGCGGCACCTGGTGATCGGCGTGCCGTTCATCTGGCTGTTCCTGTTCTTCATGCTGCCGTTCTTCATCGTGCTGAAGATCAGCTTCGCCGAAGCCGACGTGGCGATCCCGCCCTACACCGAGATCTACACCTACGTCGAAGACAAGATCCAGCTGGTCCTGAACCTGGCCAACTACGGCTTGCTGACCGAGGATGAGCT
>NZ_BLJG01000569.1 GCF_009932375.1 Pseudomonas juntendi | reverse complement strand
CTTCGGCAGTAGAGCGGGGGAATTCGGCAATCGGCTGGCCGTTCACCGGGGACGTGTTGGTGAAGTATTCACCCTTTACCGGAGGAACGAACTCACCACCGATGTAGTTACCGTAGCGGTTCTTGAAGGAAACCTTCGCGCCTTCGGTACCGGGATGTGCGTAACGCATGGTGTGTCTCCTGGCTATTGTGTTTGTTAGGGAGTAGGAAGCGTAGAGCAAAGGTTGGGCCAGCGTGGGCGGCACCCGTAAAATCAATGGCTTGGGCGGGTGTGGCGGGCACGTGGCAGCCAGCCTGTGCCGGTTGCGGTACGCCTTGGGGTGACAT
>NZ_BLJG01000568.1 GCF_009932375.1 Pseudomonas juntendi | reverse complement strand
GCGTTTAAGCGTTCGTCAAGTAGGCAAAGTTGTATCGTTGCGACATTCTTTTTCTGACAACCCTGTGCAGCGCCTTTTTTCCACGCACACAACACGATCACCCGCACTCTTTCGGAGCAGTCATGACCAACCCGCTGATTCTCGAACCACAGAAAACCGCTGATGCCTGTGTGATCTGGTTGCACGGCTTGGGAGCCGACCGTTACGACTTCCTACCCGTAGCCGAATTCATGCAGGAGCGCTTGACCAGCACCCGCTTCGTGATGCCCCAGGCACCCA
>NZ_BLJG01000567.1 GCF_009932375.1 Pseudomonas juntendi | reverse complement strand
GCAGGCCTGGGTTGCCGAGGGGCCTACGTTGCGTGCTTGGCTACCGGCCAACTGTACGGCGCTGGTCCGCGCCTGCCTGCGCCAGCACCGCGCAATCAGCGACGTGGAGGTACAGGTCGGCGCGCGCACCGTGCGCTGGACCTTCATGCCGCACGTCGCTGATTGCGCGGTGCTGGCGCAGGCAGGCGCGGACCAGCGCCGTACAGTTGGCCGGTAGCCAAGCACGCAACGTAGGCCCCTCGGCAACCCAGGCCTGCAAGGCCGGGTTCAGCGCCACCACGCTGGCATCGGCGGCCAGCAGCAGGCTCGGTTGTGGGTCCATGGCCAGCAGGCAGGCGGCAGGTTGATCCACGTTGAAGGGCTCCTATCTAGTATTTCTACTATATTGCTATGGTCGATATTCCTATTACCATAGCCATTCGCGTAAAAATGCGACAGAGGGAGCGCCCCACCGTGCGCCTCCCTGTGCACCCTGAACAGAGCTAACAATCAGCCACCGGGGGCCAGGCAGCAGCCGCTGCGCCTGCCTCCCTTACAGGACTACCGCATGTCGATCTATGCCCAGGGCCTGCAGCCCGCTGCCGTCAACCATGTCGCCCTCACCCCGCTGAGTTTCATCGAGCGCACCGCCGCCGTGTACGGCGACTACC
>NZ_BLJG01000566.1 GCF_009932375.1 Pseudomonas juntendi | reverse complement strand
TGCGGAACAAGGGGTACCGCTGGCGAGTAATGGTTGTGAGCAGATACAGTCTGCCCGGCTCTGAGAAGCGCCCTTGGCGCAAACGGTGATTGCCGCGACGATCCATGTCGATTTCCTTTGAACATCCCGTTCGCAGGATAGGAGGCGGGACAAGGATCGGCGCAGGTGGATCATTACTGACTATGACAGTTGGAGCCGCGTTATCCGGTCGATGGACTATCCCCGCTCAGCCAACCCACAGCCCCCGCTGCTGCAACCGC
>NZ_BLJG01000565.1 GCF_009932375.1 Pseudomonas juntendi | reverse complement strand
CTGCAGCACCGTGTCACCGGCACACAGGCCATAGGCTTCCTGCATCCAGTGCAGGCGGTTGGCCAGGGCTTCATGGCTGTTGCCGGCGCCTTTCGGCCGGCCGGTGGAGCCGGAGGTATAGATGACATAGGCCAACTGCCGTGGGTCGGTCGCCACCTGGGGCGGGCTGGCGGGCTGGTCGTCCAGCGTCAGTTGGTCCAGGGCGATGCACTGCACGTCAGCGGGCACCGGCAGGCTGCCCTGCAGCGCCTGATGGGTCAGCAGCAGGCGAAT
>NZ_BLJG01000564.1 GCF_009932375.1 Pseudomonas juntendi | reverse complement strand
TCTGCGTAAAGCTCATGCTCGTGAGCCATGGTCGCCTCCAGATGGTGGGTTACTCGGTGGGTGGGGAAGGGAGGGGCTGCCAGTGGGTGGCCGTATTCGTCCAAAACTCGAAGTGCCCCTGAAGATCTCGGCCGCGGCCCTTGTGCCAAACATCTGTTTCCGAGATGAGCTGTCCTGCGTGATTGAGCGCAGCAACGATCACTGCGACACCGTCGTACTGATCACCTGGCAGAGCATCGCTGCACTTGATCCAGCCGCTCATGGCTTCACCCGGG
>NZ_BLJG01000563.1 GCF_009932375.1 Pseudomonas juntendi | reverse complement strand
GGTACTGCACAAAACCCCGTGGGAGCGGGCATGCCCGCGAAGGGGCGCGAAGCGGCCCAGATTCCGGCGCTGGGCACGGGCCAGCAAAAAGCGTTCCGTGCTGCTGAATGGATTCTACTCTACACGAACTGCGCTGCGGCGTTGGCCGATGCCCAGGCCCACTGGAAGTTGAAGCCACCCAGGTGGCCGGTGACATCCAGCACTTCGCCGATAAAGTACAGCCCGGGGCTTTTCAGCGACTCCATGGTCTTGGACGACACTTCGCGGGTATCCACGCCGCCCAGGGTCACTTCGGCGGTGCGGTAGCC
>NZ_BLJG01000562.1 GCF_009932375.1 Pseudomonas juntendi | reverse complement strand
GCCGGTGGGCAATGCGCTGGTGGTCAACCACTTCTGGGAGCTCGCCGGGCGCATGGGTTGGGTGTTCGGTGCCGGCTTGCTGTTGATCCTGCCGGTGATTGCGGCGTTGCTGGTGGTGAACATTGCATTTGGGGTGATGACCCGTGCGGCGCCGCAGCTGAACATTTTCTCCATCGGTTTCCCGTTGACCCTGGTCATGGGCATGTTCATCTTCTGGGTCGGCCTGGCCGATGTGCTGT
>NZ_BLJG01000561.1 GCF_009932375.1 Pseudomonas juntendi | reverse complement strand
TCAGGGCGGCGGCCAGCAACGTCTTGCCCATTTTCTTCATGCGTAATGCTCCAGAATTTTTGTTTAGCCTTCCGTTCAGCTGCCAGAACCCACGGTGCAGAGCGTGCGGCGACTGAAACAGTCGCTAGTCTGGCAAGTTACCGGGCCCTGTATCAAGGAAAGCAGGGCCTGGTAACGACTTAATGTCACTTCGCTAGCCTAGCAAACGCTCACCGAATCGCTTCGAGTGTCAGGTCCAGGCATTTGCGCGCCTTTTCTACCAGCTCATCAATCTCTGCATGGCTGATCACCAGCGGCGGCGCGATGATCATGGTCAAGGACAAGGCCACCCGCAGCCGTTACGAAGGCAAGGGTGTGGGCATGATCTGCCGCAACTTCTGTTTCGAAAACGGCCTGATCATGCGCGCCGTGGGTGACACCATGATCATCGCGCCGCCGCTGGTGATCA
>NZ_BLJG01000560.1 GCF_009932375.1 Pseudomonas juntendi | reverse complement strand
CAGGCCAGCGGCGACCAGGCCTGCCACGTGGGCCATGTCGACGAACAGCAGTGCACCCACTTTGTCGGCGATGTCGCGGAAGCGCGGGAATTCCAGGGTCTTGGAGTAGGCCGAGAAACCGGCAACGATCATTTTCGGCTTGTGCTCGACGGCCAGGCGCTCGACTTCGTCGTAGTCGATCAGGCCAGTATTGGTGTCGATGCCGTATTGCACAGCGTTG
>NZ_BLJG01000559.1 GCF_009932375.1 Pseudomonas juntendi | reverse complement strand
CCACCGTCATGATGGCGAACTGGCGGACGACCTTATAGTTATAAGCAGTCGGACTGATTGCTGTGCTCATTCTAAGGTTCCACGGTTTTGATGTTCTTGTTGGTTGAAAAATCGGCGCCAGTATTGATAACCCTCCGGGTTACCGCAACGCAACTTTGGTACGCCGACCCGTGTCCGGGCCCGTTCACTGATGTCCCGCAGCGCTCGGGTCAGGTGGATTGTACACAAATAAATATTTGTAATGTGTACCGTTTTTCACCTTTTTCTGATCGATCGGTCAAGCTTTTTTTGGGGCGACCACTAGCCAGGCGCGGCGTCTGCGCCGGTGCTTTCGTAGGATGCCCACTGTGGCAACAAGCTTAGTTCTGTTCGGAGGGGGTGCAAGGGAGGGAGT
>NZ_BLJG01000558.1 GCF_009932375.1 Pseudomonas juntendi | reverse complement strand
GCCGCCTGGTGGACTGGCAGGCCAGTCTGGGCCTGAGCCTGGTCGAGCAGACCTACCTGAACTCAGCCGGCGCCGAGCTGCGCCATGCACAGCGCTTTCTGTTCCCGGGGCTGGGGGTAACTGCCAGCAACAGCCAGGACAGCCAGAGCCGCAGCCTGGGCCGCGACAATTTCGGCCAGCAAGGCGGCTACGAGATCGTTG
>NZ_BLJG01000557.1 GCF_009932375.1 Pseudomonas juntendi | reverse complement strand
GTCGCAAGGTGAAGTACAGGCGTTGAACATTCGCCGCCAGTTCATGGACGCCTACCAGTACGGTGCCGGTTTCGCCCGCCAGGTGCTGTTCCTGCGCGAACAGGCCGAAAAGCGCTTTCTCGATGCCTTCGACCTGCGCGAGGACATGACGCGCCAGGTACGCGCCGCCTTGCAGGCCAACCCCGACCTGCTTGGCCTGTCGCTGGTGTTCG
>NZ_BLJG01000556.1 GCF_009932375.1 Pseudomonas juntendi | reverse complement strand
TGCCGCCAAGCTGGCGGGCGATCTGCGGGCTGGTCAGGGCGTCGCTCCAGGCGGCAAGGAAGCCGATGAGGAACAGCGGCCGTGGCGCCAGGCGCTTGATCACCGCCACGGCGGGGCGTTTATGGCCAGCGTCGAACAGGGTGATCAGGCAGAGGATGATCGACGTCGAGAACAGCCCGCTGCTGGTCGCATAGGCCAGGCTCAAGCCAAGCGCGCGTGCCACGGAGGGGTCGAGGAAGCGGCTCACATAGAGCGTCACGGGCAGGCTGGCCAGGGCTGGCAAGGTGTAGGGCAACAGGTAGCCCAGCAGGTCACTGACGCGTTTGTGCTCGCGCAGCCAAGGGCGGCGCGACACCCGTTTGGCGACCCAGCGCCCACCACCGCCAAGCAGGCCGAACGCGGCGCCCCAGGTGAGGGTCAGGAGCAGGAAGTTGCCCGCCAGGTGCAGTGAGTCACTGGCCGAATGGCGGTCGACCAGGCGCTCCACTTCCTGGGCGGCGCGGTCGGTGCGAAGGCGCCAGGCGTCAACCAGGTGGGCGTCGAGGTCCATCTGCCGGGCAGCGCTGTCCAGGCCATCGGCAAGGGCGCCCAGCAGGCCGCCTTGCAAGACTGGTTCGGGTTCGGCGGGTGGGTCTTCGCCGGGGGCGGGGTCGGCAGCCAGCAGGTGAGTGCTCAACAGGCAGCCGAGCAGCAGGGTCGAAAAGAAACGCAGCACTGGAG
>NZ_BLJG01000555.1 GCF_009932375.1 Pseudomonas juntendi | reverse complement strand
GGTCCTGGGCGATGCCGCGCCCGCTGTCCCATACCTCCAGGCGCAAGTGTTCGCCGCGGCGCCTTGCCCCCAACAGAACGCGGCCCTCGTCGGTGTAGCGGCAGGCATTGCTGAGGAAATTGCGCAGAATGCGCGTCAGCAAGCGCAGATCCGTGCTGACGGCATAATCGGCAACCCTGGCGTGAAATTTCAGGCCCGCGGCATCG
>NZ_BLJG01000554.1 GCF_009932375.1 Pseudomonas juntendi | reverse complement strand
GTGCCGAAGCCTTCCTGCCGAGCATGGTGCTGGCCAAGGGGCGCTATGCGATCCCGCGGCGTGATGGGCACATGCTGGTGGGCGGTAGGCTTGAGCATGCCGGGTATGACAAGACCCCCACCGGGGATGCACTGCAGAGCCTGAAGGCTTCGGCGGTGGAGTTGTTGCCTGCGCTGGAAGGGGCCCCCGTGGTGGCGCACTGTGCCGGGCTGCGGCCGGGGTCGCCTGAGGGCATTC
>NZ_BLJG01000553.1 GCF_009932375.1 Pseudomonas juntendi | reverse complement strand
TTTACCCAGGACTTGTATGAAGGGTTGCGCGGCGTGCATGTGCCGGATGCGCGGATTCACGCAGAAGCGTTCGGGCCGTCGACGTTGCGCCGGCACCCGCACGCCGACCAGCCTGCCTTGCAGCAGCCACCCGCTGCCAGCGAGCCAGTACCGGTGTACTTTGCGGCGTCGGCCAAGGAGGCGCGCTGGGCACCCGGCGGCGGTACCTTGCTGG
>NZ_BLJG01000552.1 GCF_009932375.1 Pseudomonas juntendi | reverse complement strand
TCAGCCCCGTCCACATCAGGAAGCCATTGAGCAGCCCGTTGTTGCTGAGAATGCCCATCCAGGCGTAGACGCGGATCAGGATCGCCGTCCAGGTCGGCATCATGATCAGCAACAGCAGGACCGTCTGCGTTTCCTTCTTGGCGTTGGCAATGGCGTAGGCCATCGGGTAGCCGATCAGCAGGCACAGCAGGGTGCTGAAGAACGCCATTTTCAGCGAACCCAGGTAAGCGGAAATATACAGCTCATCCTCGGTCAGC
>NZ_BLJG01000551.1 GCF_009932375.1 Pseudomonas juntendi | reverse complement strand
CAACACCGCATGGCCGGCCCCGGAGAGTTGCTGGTGCAGGCTGTTCATTTCGTGGTCGGCGATCTGCAGCACCTGGCGCAAGCGCTCGCGGCTTTCCAGCAAGCGCCCGTGCTCGAGCACCACCGGCGCCTCGATCACCGTTGGGTCGAGGTGGTAGTCCTCCAGGCAACGCAGCCAGGAGCGGGCAATGGAGGGGTCGCTGACGCCCTCGCCAGCACCACCATGGGCCACAGTGTGGACCTGCCGGGCATGGCGGCTGAAGTGATTGCTCTGCATTGTTGTAGTTCTCCGCAGATAGAGCGTGCCACCAGCATCCTCCACCGGCGAAGGCATTGCAATGCACCCACGGGTGACGTGTCGTGAACGGCAC
>NZ_BLJG01000550.1 GCF_009932375.1 Pseudomonas juntendi | reverse complement strand
ACGCTCATGTGCGGGAACAAGGCGTACGACTGGAACATCATGTTGATCGGCCGCTCGTACGGCGGCATGTCGGTGATGTCGACGCCATCGAGGTAGATCCGCCCTTCGGTCGGGCGTTCGAAGCCTGCCAGCATGCGCAGCAAGGTGGACTTGCCGGAACCGGAGCCACCGAGCAGGGCGAAGATCTCGCCCTTGCGGATTTCCAGGGACACATCGTCCACGGCTACGGTTTCGTCGAATTTTTTAGTGACCCGGTCGATCTTGACCAGCACCTGCTTGGGTTGCTGGCCACCCTCGAGGGCTTTTTTATAGGCACCGGAGGCAACTGCCATGAGTGAAACTCCCAACAAGATTTTTGTGCCCGCGCGGCCTGCCTGGCAGGCGCCG
>NZ_BLJG01000549.1 GCF_009932375.1 Pseudomonas juntendi | reverse complement strand
GGCGCAGGGGTGGTATGGGCAGGGGGGGGTGTTTCGGCTTTGCGGGGGGGTGATGCCCCTGCGCGTGCGACGTCCTCATTCGCCGTGCGCACAGGGGCCCTTGGCGGGCGATAGCGTCAGTGATTGATAGCTGCGAGCCGACTGACTTCTATCGCCTTTGGCCCTGAGGTTCAGCGCATCATTCCCAACTCCGCATCATCCAGCAGCGCTTTCCCCAGAGCGCAAAGATAGTGCGCTGCCCAGATCAGCTTCGGCTTGTCTTCCATCAGGCCATCAATGGTCAAATCCCGCGCATACCCCATCAGCTCCGACGCCTGTTCACGGGCGTTCTGGCAGGGGATGCCCGGTTCGATGCGGAACAGCGGGTGGGTCTGGTTTTCACCTTGGAAGAAGATGGTTTTGCCGACAGTGCATTGGGTGTTTTCGGTGGTCATCGAGCAATACCCCTGGTCAATGCATGGTTTGCGGGTCGGCTGGCCTTTGTATTTGCGCCAGTGCCGATTCGAGCAAACGGCGGAGTGTTTCCAGCTCGTGCATCGACGCCATGATCAACGCGGAGGCGGGTGATCTGGGTTGCATCAGCATTGCTTGCTGGGCAACGGCTTCTGCGCAGAGCGCGTAGTCGGTTGCGAGCATGATGGTGTCTTCCAGGGAGTGGGGGAGGTGGGGTGGGTCGGGGACTATCTTCAGCATGGTGTGGCTCCTGTCGTAGTGGAGCAACCACCTACCGCGGCTA
>NZ_BLJG01000548.1 GCF_009932375.1 Pseudomonas juntendi | reverse complement strand
AGAGCGGCGCGTCAGTGAGCAACCCAACTACGTGACCGCCAGCGGCCTTCGCCAGTTGCAGGAACGTGTGGCCGAGTTGAATGCCTTGCGCAGCGACCTGCAGGCGCAGGGCGAGCGTGTGGACAAGCAGCGGCTGGCCGATACCGAGCGCGACCTGCGGTACTTCAGCGCGCGGGTGCAGAGCGCCCAGGTGGTACCGCCCGCGACGTCGCACAGCAAGGTGCAGATTGGCAGCCGGGTACGCTTTGTCGACGCGCAAGACCAGGCGCATGAGGTACGGCTGGTGGGCGAGGATGAGGCGGATGCCGGGCGCGGCCTGA
>NZ_BLJG01000547.1 GCF_009932375.1 Pseudomonas juntendi | reverse complement strand
GGCAGGCGCCGGCGCGGGTCTGGATTGTTACTTGCCCGACTTGACCTTGGTCCAGCTGCGGGTCATCAGCCGTTGCACCTTGGGTGGCAACTCTGAATTGACGAACATCTTGTCCAGCACTTCCTGCGGTGGGTAAACCGCGGCGTCAGTCCTCACGGCCTGGTCCATCAGGTCGCCAGCCTTGGGGTTCGGGTTGGCGTAACCGACGTAATCACTGACCTGGGCGATAACCTCAGGTTTCAGCAAATAGTTGATGAAGGCATGCGCCTCTTTGACGTTCCTGGCGTCCTTGGGAATCGCCAGTACATCGAACCAGAGGTTGCCGCCTTCCTTGGGAATGGCGTAAGCCAGGTTCACGCCCTTCTTCGCTTCTTCAGCGCGGGCCTTGGCCTGGAAAACATCACCCGAGAAGCCCGCCGCGACGCAGATGTCGCCATTGGCCAGGTCGGTGATGTATTTGGACGAATGGAAGTAGGTCACATAAGGGCGCACGGCCAGCAGCTTCTGCTCGGCCTTGGCGTAATCCTTGGGGTTGGTACTGTTGGGGTTCAGGCCCATGTAGTTGAGCACCGCCGGGAGCATTTCGTCCGCCGAGTCGAGGAAGGCTACCCCGCACTTGGACAGCTTCTTCATGTTCTCGGGCTCGAACAGCACGGCCCACGAGTCGATGGTGTCCACGCCTAGCGCGGCTTTCACCTTGTCGACGTTGTAGCCGATGCCGTTGGTGCCCCACAGGTAGG
>NZ_BLJG01000546.1 GCF_009932375.1 Pseudomonas juntendi | reverse complement strand
AGGAAATCTCGCCAGCAGGCCCGCCTGTTCGCGGTTGCCCCCCACAAAAGGCCTCGTCGGTCCACGGACACGTAGCTACCACCGACCAGCGTAGGAGCGGGTTTACCCGCGAATGCGGTGGCGGCTGCAACGGTGAATGGCCAGGAAACCCGGCCAGCAGGCCCGGCCGGCCTCCGCGGATGAGCCCACCCCTCAACGGGCCGTGCCGCCCCCCCAATACGCTTCATGCCCCTCAGCCCAGCAACTGGCTCAATACCGCACGCAACTTGCCTGGTTTCACCGGTTTGTTCAGCAACGGTGCGCCAAGCTTGCGCAATGAGCGCCGGCACTGGTCACTGCGGTCAGCCGTGATGATGACCGCGGGTATGGCGCTGGCGTAATGTTCGCGCAACTGCCGCACCACCTCACAGCCCACCACGCCGTGATCCAGATGAAAATCAGCCAGGATCAGCTCCGGGGCGCGCCCTTCAAGCGCCTGCAAGGCACCCTGCTGATCGGTGGCGGTGACCACTTCGCAGCCCCACTGCCCCAGCAACGCGCCCATGCTTTCGAGAATGCTCACTTCGTTGTCCAGCACCAGCAGGCGACGGCCCGGCAGCGGGTTGCCGGCAGTGGGCTGGGGCAGCGTGGGCTGCAGGGGCGGCTGCAGCGCCTGGCCAAGCGGCACCTCGATGCTGAACACCGAGCCACGCCCCGGCCACGAACGCACTTCGATCCGGTAGCCGAGAATCTTGGCGATCCGCTCGACGATGGCCAACCCCAGGCCTACACCCTTGCGGTCCGCCGCGCGGCCAACGTCCAGCTGGTTGAACTCCAGGAATATGGCTTGCAAACGGTCCTGGGCGATGCCGCG
>NZ_BLJG01000545.1 GCF_009932375.1 Pseudomonas juntendi | reverse complement strand
CCTTGACCACCGCCAGCCCCAGGCCGGTGCCGGTGGCCTTGGTGGTCAGAAACGGCTCGCCCAGGCGCGCCAACAAGCTGGCGTCGATGCCGCTGCCGGCATCACTCACGCACAGGTGCAGGGTGCGCTGGCGGCGGTACAGGTGCACTTTCAACTGCGCCGGGCCTTCGCTGGCCTGCAAGGCATTCTCGATCAGGTTGAGCAACGCCCCCACCAGGGTGTCCCGATTGCAGAGCAGCTCACCCAGGTGGCTG
>NZ_BLJG01000544.1 GCF_009932375.1 Pseudomonas juntendi | reverse complement strand
CTTGCCAGCGATAGGGCCCAAACAGGCAATAAAAAACCCGAAGCCAGCCCCCCGACTTCGGGTTTCTCAATATCCTGCAGAGCCTTACTTGGCTACGGTTCCAGCAACCCCACCGGTATTCAGCCGCCGACGTGGCTTGACCATGTACACCACGAACATCGCAAACAGCCAGATCGGGATCGCGTACACCGACACCTGAATGCCTGGAATCATCAGCATGATGCCGAGAATCAGCACTACGAAGGCCAGCACCACATAGTTGCCATAGGGGTACCACAGCGCCTTGAACAGCGGCTTCTGGCCGGTGCGGTCAAGGTGCTGGCGGAATTTCAGGTGCGAAAAACTGATCATGGCCCAGTTGATCACCAGGGTAGCCACCACCAGCGACATCAGCAGTTCCAGGGCATTTTGCGGCATCAGGTAGTTGAGCAGCACGGCCACGAAGGTCACCGCTGCCGACACCAGAATCGAGCGCACTGGCACGCCGCGTTTGTCGACCTTAGCCAGCGCTGCCGGGGCATCGCCCTGCTCGGCCATGCCCAGCAGCATGCGGGCATTGCAGTAGGTGCCGCTGTTGTACACCGACAGC
>NZ_BLJG01000543.1 GCF_009932375.1 Pseudomonas juntendi | reverse complement strand
TACCTGGTCAAACCGTTCGAGCCCAAGGCGCTGCTCAGCCTGGTCGAGCGGCATGCGGCCGGCCGGGTCACGGGCGAAGAGGGGCCGGTGGCCTGCGAGCCGGCTAGCCGCCAGCTTCTGGAACTGGCGGCGCGCGTGGCGCGCAGCGATTCCACCGTGCTGATTTCCGGTGAGTCTGGTACCGGCAAGGAAGTGCTGGCGCGCTACATTCACCAGCAATCCCCACGGGCGGCCCAGCCCTTTGTGGCGATCAACTGCGCGGCGATCCCCGACAACATGCTCGAAGCCACCTTGTTCGGGCACGAAAAGGGCGCCTTTACCGGTGCCATTGCCTCCCAGCCCGGCAAGTTCGAGCAGGCCGAGGGCGGC
>NZ_BLJG01000542.1 GCF_009932375.1 Pseudomonas juntendi | reverse complement strand
AATCGGCAGCCCCTTGGCGCATGGCCTCCACCGCACGCTCGACCGCCGCATGCGCGGTCATCAACAACACCGGCAACTGTGGTTGCTGGCGGCGCAACTGCGCGAGCAACTGGTGGCCATCCATGCCGGGCATGTTCACATCGCTCACCACCAGGCTGAAGGCGCCATCGTGCACGGCCTCCAGGGCTTCCTCGGCACTTCCGACTGCCTGGTAGGCAAAGCCGCCGATTGCCAGCGTGTCACCCAGGGCCTGGCGCAATACGCGGTCGTCCTCGACCAGCAGCACCTTGATCGCCATTACACACCCTCCGCCGACTGCCCGTCGATCAACGGCAACTCGACCCGTACACAGGTGCCGCGACCGACCTTGGAGCGCAGGCTCAGGCTGCCCTGGTGCGCCCGCACCACCGCCTTGACCACCGCCAGCCC
>NZ_BLJG01000541.1 GCF_009932375.1 Pseudomonas juntendi | reverse complement strand
CCTGCAGGTACACCTGGCCCTGTACCAGATGCAGCTGGCGGGTACGGCCGCGCAGGTCCACGTTCCTCGCACTGGCGCTGTCCAGGCTCAAGGTCGTGCCATCGGCCAGGCGCGTGCTGCGCCGCTCGCCCACATCGGTGTGCAGCTCGCTGGCCAGGCGCTGCATCCACGGCCAGTAAAGGTAGGTAGCGGCGGCCAGGCCCAAGAGAAAGAACAGCGCCACCCGTTTGCCCAGGTGACTGCGGCGCTCGCTTGGCGGCCGTGGGCGAGGGCGGGCGGGTGAGGGCTGCACCTGCTGCCAGAACCGCTCCAGCTCGGCATAGGCCTGGGCGTTTTCAGCGGCTTGGCACCAGGCC
>NZ_BLJG01000540.1 GCF_009932375.1 Pseudomonas juntendi | reverse complement strand
AGGGTGCCTGGTTCTCTGGGCGGCTCCTGCCTCACCACCTGGGTTATCTCCTGCCCCAGGTGGGTTATGTCCGGCCCCACCCCCGAGGGCAGGAGATAACCCACCTGGGGCAGGAGATAACCCAGGGGGTGGGGCAGGAGCTGCCCCCAGAACCAGTCACTCTTTTGAACCAGTCACTGAACCAGTAGAGCAGACGGTCGCTGCCGCTCCCTCGGCGAAGAAAAAGGCTCTGAAATTCGACCCGATGACCGCCAAGCCATCCAACGTCAGTGACCAGGCCTGGGCCGACTGGTGCCAGCACCGCCGCGAGATCCGCAAGCCGCTGACCAAGACCTCATGCGAGCGGCAGGCCGCCCAGCTGGCCAAGCACCACGCGCCCGACGCTGTGATCAACCAGTCGATCAGCAACGGCTGGACCGGCCTGTTCCCGGAGAAGGTGTTGCCAGGTACTCAGGCGAACGGCAGTAGCCGCCACCACGGCTTCAACGACAAGGACTACACCAGCGGCCTCAAGCGCCGGGAGGATGGCAGCTATGCGCTCTGAGAAAGTCACCCCGATCAACCAGTCATCCCTTGTTGATCGCATCCAGCCAGCCGACTGTGAGAAGCACGGCCCCTTCGAGCAGAAGGTCACCATGCTGCTCGGCAAGGCACTGCGTAGCCACTGTCCTGAATGCGCTCGCCTAGCCAAGGAGGAGCGCGAGGCCCGCGCAGAGGCAGAGCAGGCCCTGAACCTGCGCCTGGCGATCTCTCGAAAGCTGGGCGACTCGTTGATCCCCAAGCGCTTCGCTGATCGCTCGCTGGCGAACTACAAGGCGGAGCACAAGGGCCAGGCCGAGGCGCTGCGCTTCTGCCGCCACTACGTAAAGACCTTCGACCAGATCGCGGAGAACGGCCGCTGCATGGTTCTGCTTGGCAAGCCTGGCACTGGCAAGACCCACCTGGGCGCCGGCATGGCCAACGACCTGATGCGCACCACCTCGCATTCGGCCGTGTACCGCACTGTGGGCTCGATCCTGCAGGCCATCCGCGCCACTTACGACCGCTCCAAGGATGCGACCGAGGCCAGCATCCTGGCCAGCCTGATTGAGCCATCACTGCTGGTGCTGGACGAAGTGGGCGTGAGCAAGGAGCAGCCGAGCGACTTCGAGCTGACGACCCTGTTCGCGATCATCAACGGCCGGTACGAGCAAATGCGCCCCACGGTGGTGATCTCCAACCTGGACGGAGAGCAGCTGCCGATGGCCATGGGCGAACGCTGCGTCGACCGCCTCCGCGAGGGCGGGATGATCGTCGTGCCCTTCAACTGGGAATCGCATCGCGGCAAGGAGGGCGTCTGAATGTGCATCTGGTTTGAAGTGACACCGCTCCATGGGAATCCCGAGGAGGTCGACAACGCCACGCAGATGGCGGCTATCGCTGGATGCGAGGTATCTGACCTGCCGACGACCAGCGGCTCACCCATGCAAGACAACGACTGCCTGTGCGATTTCGATGCCGAGGCCTTCGGGAAGAAGTTCGGTTTCAGACTTGAGGAGGGTGAAACCACCTTCGATCACTACCTGGTTCAGGAGGCCCGCCCATGACTCCGGCACAAGAAATCACAGTCGCCCAGCTCAAGAGCCAGGGCTTCGAGCAGGTCGTGGAAGGCCGTGAAATCGTCCGCATGACCAAGGGCGCAGACCGCCGTGTCGTCATGGCCGATGGCAGCCAGAAGCGCGGGTATCACGTTGAGTTTGAGCGCGCCGGGCAGCCGGC
>NZ_BLJG01000539.1 GCF_009932375.1 Pseudomonas juntendi | reverse complement strand
GGAAATGTGTCGCCTGTGCCTGGCCGCTCCGCGCCGAACTGCCGCGAAGAGGCCAGGCAAACCCGATCAGAGCCTGAAGCGCCTCACCAACCCTTGCAAATGGGTGCCCAGCCGCGCCAGCTCCACGCTGGAGCTGGCCGTCTCCTCACTGGCCGCCGAGGTCTGGTCGGAAATGTCCCGCACATTCATCACGCTGCGGTTGATCTCTTCGGCCACGGCCGTTTGCTCTTCTGCCGCGGTGGCGATCTGCTGGTTCA
>NZ_BLJG01000538.1 GCF_009932375.1 Pseudomonas juntendi | reverse complement strand
ATCGAGCACCTGCTGGCGCTGAAGGACTGCCTGGTTAAAGGGGGGGAGCTGGTACTGGAAACCCTGGTGGTCGAGGGTGATGAAAACCAGGTGCTGGTGCCCGAAGACCGCTACGCACAGATGCGCAATGTCTGGTACCTGCCTTCGGTACCGGCGTTGGCGCGCTGGTTGCGCCGTGCCGGCTTCAGCGACGTACGCTGCGTCGACGTGAGTGTGACCAGCATTGAAGAGCAGCGCAGCACCGACTGGATGCGTTACCAGTCCTTGGCTGACTTCCTCGACCCGAACGACCACAGCAAGACCATCGAAGGCCTGCCCGC
>NZ_BLJG01000537.1 GCF_009932375.1 Pseudomonas juntendi | reverse complement strand
TGGGCGACTTCAAGAACGCTGGCACCGAGCTGGATAAATTCCAGAAACTGACCGGCCTGAGCACCCAGAACGTCCAGGCCCTAGGTCAGGCGTTCACCGCCATGGGTGGAAGCGCATCCGATGCCATGGGTACCTATCAGAAAATTCAGGATCTGATGAAGTCGCCCCTGACAGGGAAAATCGAGTGGGCCGCAGAGGCCGCCAAATACGGTTTTGATCCTGATTTAGTAATCAATCCGAACAAGGCCCAGAGCACATCCGAGGCGCTTGCCAACATAGCTGAAGGACTGGAAAAGCTTCCGCCTCTTCAAAAGCGCCTTGCTGCCCAGGCAATGGGTTTTAGCGATGACGAAATACGGATCTTGATCAAGGGCCGAGAAGAGGTTGAAAAACTGGCTGACCCTTTGGGCAAGCTCGGCATCATGACTGGCAAACAGGTGGAGGATGCTGCTCGCCTGACCAAGGCGACCAGCGAGTTGAATCTCGTATTCACCGATATTGGCAACACGATCGCAGGCGAGCTGGTGCCGGCCTTTGCCG
>NZ_BLJG01000536.1 GCF_009932375.1 Pseudomonas juntendi | reverse complement strand
CGCCAGCGCTTTGCCGCGACTTTGAAAGAGCGCCTGCACGAACTGGAACACCAGGTGCGCGACATGCTGGTATTCGCCCGTGGCGAGCTGCCGCTGGGCGATCGGCTCACCCCCAAGGCCCTGTTCCAGGCCTTGCAGCAGGCCGCCCAGGCCCATGTGCAGGGGCACGCCGTGCGCTGGCAGTGCGACAGCCACCTGGGTGAGCT
>NZ_BLJG01000535.1 GCF_009932375.1 Pseudomonas juntendi | reverse complement strand
CATCAGGTCAAACCCACATCTCCCCATGTAGTACCGCATGATGTCGCGCCTTGTCGCCTTGTTCTTCTTGCTGTGTACCGGCCTGGCCCAGGCCGCCGCCCCCACCGTGCTGCAACGCCCCATCGACCTCGACACCGGCCAAGGCGTGCTGCACGGCAGTTTGCTGCTGCCGCAGCAAGCCACACCGCCGCCGGTGGTGCTGATCATTGCCGGCTCTGGCCCTACCGACCGTGACGGCAACAACCCGGCCTCGGGCAGGGTCGACAACCTCAAGCGCCTGGCCCTGCTGC
>NZ_BLJG01000534.1 GCF_009932375.1 Pseudomonas juntendi | reverse complement strand
CGCCCACCGGCACGAAGATGGCGTCCAGCGCACCCGGGTGCTGGCGCAGTATTTCCATGGCCACCGTACCCTGGCCAGCGATGACATCGGGGTCATCGAACGGCGGCACGAAGGTGGCGCCGGCCTGGTCGGCCAGTTTCAAGGCATGGGCCAGGGCATGCGGAAAGCTCTCGCCGTGCAACACCACATGGCCACCCCGTGAGCGCACCCCCTCCACCTTCAACGACGGTGTGGTGGTGGGCATGACGATGGTGGCCTTCATGCCCAGGTGCGCAGCTGCCAGGGCCACGCCCTGGGCATGGTTGCCCGCCGACGCCGTGATGACCCCGCGCTCGCGTTGCGCGGTGCCAAGCCGCGACAGGCGGGTGTAGGCACCGCGGATCTTGAACGAGA
>NZ_BLJG01000533.1 GCF_009932375.1 Pseudomonas juntendi | reverse complement strand
GGTGGTGGACGAGTACGGCGAAGTGCTGGGTATCGTCACCCTGGAAGACATTCTCGAAGAAATCGTCGGCGAGTTCGAAGACGAACAAAGCCTGGAAAACCCGCACGTGCATCCGCAGCCCGATGGCACATTCGTCATCGATGGCACTGCCTCGCTGCGTGAAATCAACCGCAGCCTGGGCTGGCACCTGCCCTGCGACGGTGGGCCGAAAACCCTGAACGGCCTGGTGACCGAAGCACTGGAAAGCATTCCCGAAAGTGCCGTTTGCCTGAAGATCGGCCGCTATCGCCTGGAGATCCTCGAAACCGAGGACAATTGTGCCAGCAAGGTACTGGTGTGGACCCTGGCGCGCTAGCTATACTCGCCCCACGCTTACCCAGCCCCGCCGCCACGCCTGCTACCCGCACCCGGCGTTTCACGGCCAGTCCGCCCCACTGACACGCCCCGCGGTCCTGCTTCCACACCCTG
>NZ_BLJG01000532.1 GCF_009932375.1 Pseudomonas juntendi | reverse complement strand
CCCAGCGCGGCGGCAGCGGTGAGGACTGCCAGGGTGGTTTTCAACACTTTCATTCACAACCTCCAAATCGCTCTTGTTGTATCGAGCCGGAATTGCACCGCACCCTTTTGAGGCATGTCCGACCCGTATTGGCTAGTTATTGGGTCAATTGGCGCAATGGGCTGTTCTATGACAGCCTTCGCGTACAAAGGGTGTTACCGTCACGGCCTGCCCTTTGCATCGCAGCTTGAATTGCAAAGCGCGTACCACATGCGTCGGCTGG
>NZ_BLJG01000531.1 GCF_009932375.1 Pseudomonas juntendi | reverse complement strand
GGCTACGGCAGCCGCATGAAAAGCGGCGCCCTGATGCCGACCAGTTACCACCTCAACCTGGCCACCTGGCACACCATCAACGCGCTGTACTCGCAGAAGTCGCAGCTGGCGCTGGGCAGCATGCGCTACGACATCGAGGACAGCTTCGGCATCGACCGGCTGTTCAAGCTGATCGAGCAGCGTGCCGGGCACTGGCTGGCGATGGAAGTGGAAGCCAGCAAGATCGAACTGACCGAGCGCGACAGCCGCCGCATCGACCTGCACCGGGTCGAGCCTGAACTGTCTGCCGAACTGACCCGGGTGCTGTTCGAAGAGGCCATTG
>NZ_BLJG01000530.1 GCF_009932375.1 Pseudomonas juntendi | reverse complement strand
ATGTGACCTCTGAGCCGGCCATCGCCCTGGCCAGCGCCACCAGCATGGCGACCAGGGCGCCGTGGCCGAAGCGGGTTTGCACCATGTCGCGCAGGATGAACACCAGGCCGCCCCAGGCAGACCAGATGACGTCCAGGTGCGGGGCAATGGAAAAGGCGTAGTTGATCAGCACTACGCTGCTGCTGTAGGCAAGCAGATAGAACATGGCGGGTAATCT
>NZ_BLJG01000529.1 GCF_009932375.1 Pseudomonas juntendi | reverse complement strand
GCCGACCCGGGTGCGGCCCTCGTACAGGTTGCGGCTGGCCTCTTCGCTGAGTGCCTGCAGGCTGTTGAGGTTGATGTCGATGGACAGCGTGGCGATGATCTTGCCATTGACCGTCAGCGGGAAAACGATACTGGTCATCAGCACTTGCTGGCCGTCGATGGCATAGAAGTACGGCTCCACCACGCACACCTTGCCGGTAGTGCGCGGGCATACCCACCAGGTGTTGGCCGGCTGGCCACTGGGGCCGATCTCGGTGTTGGCCATGTCATGTTCAGGCAGTGCCATGGCCGTCAGCTGGCCGGCACGCGGCTGCGACCAGTACA
>NZ_BLJG01000528.1 GCF_009932375.1 Pseudomonas juntendi | reverse complement strand
GGTCGATCATGGCCAGGGCGCGGTCGGCCAGGGCATGGGCCAGGCCGGACTTGGCGATCGCCACGGCAAAGGCGCCCAGCAATGCATAGGACAAGGCCACCGTGGCGCCACCACCGAGGCCGCCGTTGAAGGCCTTGAGCGTGCCTTCCATTCCCAGGCCACCGGTCAGGCCGCCGACGAGGGCGCCAATGATCAGGGCGATGACCACGTGCACGCGGGACAGGCTGAGTATCAGCATGATGCCGACCGCGGCGATCACTGCATTCATGGTGGGCTTACCTCTTTACGACAGAAAAAAGCGCGAACTCTGAAGCAGTGGGCGGCAGATGTCAAAATTGCCAGTTTGCGGCGGATTTCACCGGCGACAAATTTAAATTGAATGTTTGAATAAAGAAAAATCCTACAGCGCCGATACGGTGATGTTGGGGCCACTTGCCTGCCCCCACGACCTGCCCACCCTGCCCAAAGCCATAACCCTTACTGCATTGAAAAAGGGAACCGCCCCATGCCT
>NZ_BLJG01000527.1 GCF_009932375.1 Pseudomonas juntendi | reverse complement strand
GACAGCTCTCTGAAAAGCGGTTCAGCCCTGGAGTTCAGCCAGGGGGACACAGGCAAAGCGGTTACGGAGTCGTTCACGAACCGGCCACCGGATCAGATATCTCAGGATGCGCCGTTTATTCAGGCCGCAAAGGATACAGAATCCCGTGCCGACAGCATTGTCGGCGATACCGGACAGGCCTGTACCGCCCAGGTTGTGAACTGCAGCGAGTTCACAAACCATACCTGCGAGCGCGACCTGCAGGTGGAAAATTTTTGCACACGGGAAGCGACCCTGAAGGATAACGCCACCACGCAGAAAGTTAACCGGACTTATCAGCAGGTGGTGACGCTGAAT
>NZ_BLJG01000526.1 GCF_009932375.1 Pseudomonas juntendi | reverse complement strand
CAGCCCGGTCGGCCTGCTGGCCGGCTACAGCGCCGACGCCAGCAAGCTGGCCCAGCGCGTCGACCAGGTCGACCCCGCCCATGGCGCCGAACTGGTGCGCAGGCTGGCCGCTGGCAAGCTGAGCATTCTGCATGACCAGCAGCGCCTGAAAGTGCTGGCCGCGTTCCGGCCAATCCCTGATGCCCAGCCCTGGGGCGTGTTGCTGGATGTGCCGGAAAATGCCCTGACCGGCCCCGCTGAAGCACTGAAGCAGGAACTGGACACACTGAACACCAGCGGAACCTTGCTGGAACTCGGCCTGGGCCTGGCTGCCGCGATCGCCGGCCTGCTGCTGGTATGGCTGATGGCGCGCGGGGTCACCCGGCCGATTCTTGGCGTGGCCGCCATGCTCAAGGATATCGCCAGCGGTGAAGGTGACCTCACCCGGCGCCTGGCTTACCAGAAGCAGGACGAACTCGGTGAACTGGCCGGCTGGTTCAACCGTTTTCTCGACAAGCTGCAACCGACCATCGCCGAGGTGAAACGCTCGGTGCAGGCCGCCCGGGGTACCGCCGACCAGTCTTCGGCGATCGCGACCGAAACCAGCGCCGGCATGGAGCAGCAGTACCGCCAGGTCGACCAGGTAGCCACCGCTTCGCACGAAATGAGCGCCACCGCCCAGGATGTGGCACGCAGCGCCGCCCAGGCCGCCCAGGCGGCACGCGATGCCGACCAGGCCACCCGTGAAGGCCTGGCGGTGATCGATCGGACCACCAGCAGCATCGACGCCCTGGCCGCCAACATGAGCGATGCCATGGCCGAGGTCGAGGGCCTGGCACAGAACAGCGAGAAGATCGGTTCGGTGCTGGAAGTGATCCGC
>NZ_BLJG01000525.1 GCF_009932375.1 Pseudomonas juntendi | reverse complement strand
GAAGGGCATCTCGCTGTTCATCGTGCCCAAGTACCACGTCAACCCCGACGGCAGCTGCGGTCCGCGCAACGATGTGCTGCTGGCCGGGCTGTTCCACAAGATGGGCTGGCGCGGCACCACCTCCACGGCGCTCAACTTCGGTGACAACGGCCAGTGCGTCGGCTATCTGGTCGGCCAGCCGCATCAAGGCCTGGCCTGCATGTTCCAGATGATGAACGAAGCGCGTATTGGCGTCGGCATGGGCGCGGTGATGCTGGGTTATGCCGGCTACCTGTATTCGCTGGAATACGCCCGCCAGCGCCCGCAGGGCCGCCTGCCGGACAACAAGGACCCGCACAGCAGCGCGGTGCCGATCATTCAGCACACCGATGTGAAACGCATGCTGCTGGCGCAGAAAGCCTACGTCGAAGGCGCCTTCGACCTTGGCCTGTACGCCGCGCGCCTGTTCGACGACACGCAGACCGGCAGTGATGAGAGCGCCCGCAACCAGGCGCAGGAACTGCTCGATCTGCTGACCCCGATCGTCAAGTCCTGGCCCTCGGCGTTCTGCCTCAAGGCCAACGAACTGGCGATCCAGATTCTCGGCGGCCACGGCTACACCCGCGAATACCCGGTGGAGCAGTACTACCGCGACAACCGCCTGAACCCGATCCACGAAGGCACCGAGGGCATCCAGTCGCTCGACCTGCTCGGCCG
>NZ_BLJG01000524.1 GCF_009932375.1 Pseudomonas juntendi | reverse complement strand
GGGCCGGTCGAGGCCATCCCCTACCTCAAGACCCAGCAACGGCTGCTGTTTGCCCGCGCCGGCATTACCCGCCCGTTGTCGCTGGACGACTACCGGGCGCACGGCGGTTTCGCCGGCCTTGAAGCCGCGGTAGAGCTGGACGGCGCCGAAGTGGTCGCTGCCGTGCTGGACTCCGGCCTGCTCGGCGGACGCCGGCCCAGGCCAGAAGTACGTGGTGTGCAATGCCGACGAGGGCGACTCCGGCACCCTTGCCGACCGCATGCTGACGGAGGGCGACCCGTTCCTGCTGATCGAGGGCATGATCATTGCCGGCCTCGCCGTGGGCGCCGACATGGGCCACATCCAT
>NZ_BLJG01000523.1 GCF_009932375.1 Pseudomonas juntendi | reverse complement strand
GCACCGTGCAGGGTACGCGCCAGCTGGCCGCACGCCTGCAGGATGCCGTTGCGCTCGGCCTCGCCCAACTGCGGCCATTGGCCCAGCAGGCTGTCGAGGTCGGCCCACGTGTCCAGGGCACGGGTCATCAGAATCGCCCGGTGCTGGCCGCCCTGCTTGCGCTCACCGTAGAACACCGCCTGCAAGGCCGGAATGTGCAACTTCTGATAACGGCTGATATTTCGGAATTCGCGGGCGAAGGTTGGCTCGCCAAACGGCCGGTGTAGGGTGCGGGTCAGGTAGTCGCACTGGCGCTTGAGGTAG
>NZ_BLJG01000522.1 GCF_009932375.1 Pseudomonas juntendi | reverse complement strand
GGCTCAGCTGGAGGCACGCACCCACGTTGTTCTGCAGCTCCAGCTGTGCCTGGCGCGCTTCAGCCACGCTCATGTGCGCCTGGTCTACGGCCTGTTCACTGGCGTTGCGTTCACGGCCCCACAAGTCCAGCGCGTAGCTCAAGCCAATGGCCGCGTTGTTGTCCCAGGTGTTGGCACCCGACAACGCGCCAGGCCCATAGAACTGGTCTTCAGGCCAGTTGTGGCGCTTGAGCGTGGCCTGCCCGTTGGCCTGGAGCTTTTCAGCCGACTCGATCACACCGGCCATGGCCTTGGCTTCACGCACCCGCGCGGCGGCCATGGCCAGG
>NZ_BLJG01000521.1 GCF_009932375.1 Pseudomonas juntendi | reverse complement strand
CGCCCTGATCGCCGCCGCGTTCTGGCTGTGGCGCAAATTCAAAATCAGCCAGCAGTCGCGCCCCGACGCCAAGCTCGATGCGCCACTGACGATGGTGCGCTGCGCCCATTGCGGCGTGCACCTGCCCAATGATCGGGCGCTGCAGCAGGGCAACGAGTGGTATTGCAGCCAGGCCCACCTGCAGCAAGGTCCTGGCCGCCAAGGCTGAACAAAGAGCCCTGTGGGAGCAGGTTTACCCGCACCCACAGGGTCTGCAGTCCATACACCTCTTCACATATCCCTCCCCGACCCTTTCACACCA
>NZ_BLJG01000520.1 GCF_009932375.1 Pseudomonas juntendi | reverse complement strand
GGGGCTGCTGGAGCGTGTGCGCGGCAGCGTGAGCGAGCTGCTGGCCAAGGCCGGGGTGAGCGAAGGCCAGGTCGACACGGTGTTCTTCACCGGTGGTTCCAGCGGGATTCCGGCATTGCGCAACAGCGTGTCGGCGATGTTGCCCAATGCGCGGCATGTGGAGGGCAATATCTTTGGCAGTATTGGTAGTGGGCTGGCGATCGAAGCGCGCAAGCGGTACGGATAAGCTACAAGCTACAAGCT
>NZ_BLJG01000519.1 GCF_009932375.1 Pseudomonas juntendi | reverse complement strand
ACTACCTTGAAAATCGCCGTATATGATCAGACGACGCAGGCGCTTCGGTCGATTCCAGCGGACTGCGAGCTAAGTTCTCTGCAGGACCAGATTTGGTCAAGCTCCCGCCGGGAACCTTTGCAGGGTTTCATTTCAACCGGTCCACTTAATCAGTTGGAGTGCTAGCAAAATACTCATCTTGAGCACAAGCATAGCCGTAGCCGTAGCCGTAACCGGTGCTCGGTTGCGACGACCTGAGGCAAGCAGTTCGAGTTTGATTAATGACCGATCGGCTATTTTCGAATTTTAAGCCCTTTCATAGACGAAGCTCGCTGCTCATCCAGGCTATTGTAATAAATATTCTGGGTAGTACTTAGGCTGTTGTGCCTAAGGTCTGCCTGCAAGTCCTTCATATCTCGCAAAGGCGCATCGAAAGTAGCGGATGTATGACGAAGCCAGTGTAGTGATGCCGAGCGAAGTTGATCAATTTCATCGTCGCTCCAGCCTTCCTCCTGCATTCGTTTTAGTGCACGGACAAACACTACTTGAAGCGTATCCGCTCCATAAACCCCACCTGCCCATAGCCCGCAGATCATTGGAAGCTGAACTCCCGTTTTCACCGGAGTTCATCCCATGATGCGTCC
>NZ_BLJG01000518.1 GCF_009932375.1 Pseudomonas juntendi | reverse complement strand
GGGTCACCCTGACCCTGCTCGGTGACCTGGCCCAGGATAAAGTCGCCGGCGCCCTGGCCAACTCGGCCCTGTACCTGAAGGCCTTCGGCCACTGTGTAATCGGCTGGCGGTGGCTGGAACAGGCAGTCCACGCCGAACTTGGGCTGCTCAAGGCCGACGCTGGCGAGCGCGACTTTTACCTCGGCAAGCTGCAAGCCGCCCGTTATTTCCTGACCTGGGAAGTACCAGGCTGCCATAATGAGCTGGCATTGCTCGAGGCGCGCGACGACACTTGCCTCGCCATGCAGGACGAGTGGTTCTAGGGGGAGCCACCGTGTACACGGAGGCTTGCACATGTTCGATTCCAGCGCCCTGCTGCGCCAGCGCTTTGCCGCG
>NZ_BLJG01000517.1 GCF_009932375.1 Pseudomonas juntendi | reverse complement strand
CGAGAAAGCGCCCAGGGTCGGCATCGCGCTGGCTCAGGCCCAGCCAGAGGCTGCGCCAGTGATCGGGCAGCGACTCGCAGAACTCGATGGCCAGCGAGCTCTTGCCGAAGCCGGCCGGCGCATTGACCAGCAGCAAGCGGCCACCAAGGCCGGCGTACAAGCGCTGGCACAAACGCGGGCGCGGCACGTGCCCGTCCGGCAATGGCGGCCGGAAGAAACGCCCGTCCAGCAGGCCCAAGGCCTGAGTCGCGAATCCATGCGTGCGGGACAGTTCTGTCATGGCCGGCTCGTTCTGGTTTGAAGACTACGGCGATATGGATGCCTGCGAGACTAGCCGGTAACGCCACGCATTTGAAGATGATGGAAACAATTGCCGTAGAAAAGACTGCGACAAAAAGCGACATGGCTGATGGACACGGGG
>NZ_BLJG01000516.1 GCF_009932375.1 Pseudomonas juntendi | reverse complement strand
CGCCAGTTCGCCCTTCAGCTCGCTGACCCGGGCTTCGAGCAGGCTGTAGGACTGGCTCAGCTGGCTGGACACCTGATTGAACAGGGCGAAGGTGTGCTCGATACCCTGGCGGCTGTCCTGCTCGACCGGGGTATGCCCCTGCTGACCGGGGGCTCGGGATAGTTTGGCGGCCTGGGGCATCGTGCTCTCTCGCGTGGCTGACCGTCATAAAAACGGTGTGGTGCCAGCGGTGTAGCAATAGCCGTGCCGGGGATGGGGGCATAACGCTTGGCTTGAGATTTATGGCG
>NZ_BLJG01000515.1 GCF_009932375.1 Pseudomonas juntendi | reverse complement strand
GGCCCATCGCGACACAAGGCCGCTCCTACAGGCTGAGGTGCGGTTACAGCACCACGCTAGGCAGCCACAGCGAAATGGCCGGAATGTAGGTCACCGCCATCAGCACCAGGAACAGCGCCAGGTAGAACGGCAGCAGCGCCTTGACCGTCGATTCGATACTCACCTTGCCCACCGCCGAGCCAACGAACAACACGGCGCCCACCGGCGGCGTGATCAGGCCGATCCCCAGGTTCACCAGCATGATCATGCCGAAATGCACCGGGTCCACGCCGATGCCGGTGATCACCGGCAA
>NZ_BLJG01000514.1 GCF_009932375.1 Pseudomonas juntendi | reverse complement strand
GCCGATGGCGCGGCTGCCGACGATCTCGATCACCTGCCCACCCTTCACCGCCGAGCTCTGCAAACGCCGCAGCAGCCAGGCCAGGAAGAAAATCAGGCCAACCACCAGCAGCAGGCCGAAGACCATCTGCGCCAGTTGCCCGCCCAGGCTGCCAGGCGCCGCTGCCGGCGTGGCCGTGGGGGTGGCCGCTGCCAGGCAGGCGTGGCTGCCCAACAACGCCGCAAGTGCCGCGATGGTGCGTATCGTGGCCTTCACTCAGCGCAGCTTCTTGATGCGTTCGCTGGGGCTGATCACGTCGGTCAGGCGAATGCCGAACTTCTCGTTGACCACCACCACTTCGCCATGGGCGATCAACGTACCGTTGACCAGCACGTCCAG
>NZ_BLJG01000513.1 GCF_009932375.1 Pseudomonas juntendi | reverse complement strand
GGAAGTGTTCTCGGCGGTGCGCCTGGGTGTGAAACCCGAGATCAACGCCGTGGCCAGCCTGATTCTGCTGTCGGTGTCGCTGGTGACCTTCTTTGTCTGGTTCTTCAGCCGCCGTGCCGAAGAGAACCGCCGCCGGGCGATTCAGCAGGCGATCGAAGAGGGTGCAGCAGCGAACGCTTCACAGCCGCAGGTCAAGCGCCCGACGCAAGTGGCGGCTTCGGCCTGATCCGGCCTTTTCGCGGGCACGCCCGCTCCCACAGGTACAGCGCAGGCCTTGAGACTGCGCTGTACC
>NZ_BLJG01000512.1 GCF_009932375.1 Pseudomonas juntendi | reverse complement strand
CCAGCAAGGCACAGGCGCTGTCGCAGGTGACCGCTCGTTGTTCCTGGGCGATCTGCAAGCGGGCGGCATTGGCCCACCCTTGGTCGAGCTGGGCGGTACTCGGCGCCTGGCGCGGCATGCCCGTGCGCAGGTAGCCGTCCAGTTGTGCGCCGGTTTCCCGCAGCACGCGGTGGCGGAACATCAAGGCATCGCCGCAGTACTGGGCCGCGCCGCTGCGCAGGTGGCGGTCGGCCAGCGGGTTATTGCGGTAGCGCGCCGGGCGCTGAGCATGGCGTTC
>NZ_BLJG01000511.1 GCF_009932375.1 Pseudomonas juntendi | reverse complement strand
TGTTGTACACCGACAGCGCGGCCGTCAGCACCACGAAATTCAGCAGGTTGGCGGCCACGTCACTGCCCAGCAGCGAGAACACCTGCACGAATGGGCTGCTGCCATAACTGCCGCCCGAGGCGTCGATGCTGGCCACCAGGTTGTCCCACGGGGTCAGCGACAGCAGCACCACCAACGCACCCACGTAGAAGATCAGGATACGGTAGATGACTTGGTTGATCGCCTTGGGGATC
>NZ_BLJG01000510.1 GCF_009932375.1 Pseudomonas juntendi | reverse complement strand
CGCTGCTGGGCTGGGCCATTGGTTTTGCCCTCAGCGGCGAACACGGTGCGGGGTTGGGCCGTTTGTGGCTATGGCTGAGTGAGCGCTTCGCCCGCGATGCCAAGGCCGCGCACCTGGGCCCGGCACTGCTGGTACTGCTGCAGCGCCAGCGCCTCAACCGCTGGCTGCTAGGCCTGCTGGTACACAGCCTGTGGCTGCTGGCGATGCTCTGCGCGCTGGGCATGCTGCTGGCTCTACTGGCCACCCGTCGCTATGGCTTCGTGTGGGAAACCACCCTGCTCGCCGCCGACCCGTTCATCCAACTCACCCAGGCGCTGGGCGCGCTGCCTTCGCTGCTGGGCTTTGCCATGCCCGACGAGGCCATGATCCGCGCCAGTGGCGACAGCCAGCCGGCCCTCGACGTGGCGCGCCAGGCCTGGGCCAGCTGGCTGCTCGGCGTGGTGCTGGCATATGGCCTGTTGCCCCGCGTGCTGCTGGCCGGGTTGTGCCTGTGGCGCTGGCGCCAGGGCCGCCAGCGC
>NZ_BLJG01000509.1 GCF_009932375.1 Pseudomonas juntendi | reverse complement strand
CAACCACCGAGCCCAAGGCGATTCTCGAGGGCGGTGCCTTGCTGCCATTTGGCGGGCACAAGGGCTCGGCGCTGTCGATGATGGTCGAATTGCTGGCGGCGGCGCTGACAGGCGGGCATTTCTCCTGGGAGTTCGACTGGTCGGAGCACCCGGGGGCGAAAACGCCATGGACCGGGCAACTGATCATCGTCATCGACCCGAGCAAGGCCGAGGGCGAGCGTTTTGCCCAGCGCAGTCGCGATCTGGTGGAGCAGATGCAGGCGGCAGGGTTGACGCGCATGCCGGGTGAACGGCGTTACCGCGAGCGCGAGGTGGCAGACGAGGAGGGGG
>NZ_BLJG01000508.1 GCF_009932375.1 Pseudomonas juntendi | reverse complement strand
GGCGGTGGACCCGGTTGGTCAGTGCATGGTGGTGGGCTGCCTGCTGCAGTGACGCGCGGGCCTGGTCCAGTTCGCTGAGCAGCACGCTGACCCGGCGCAGGTCATGCTCCTTGCTTTGCAGCTTCTTGTCGGCCAGGGCCGCGCGTCACTGCAGCAGGCAGCGCGATGCACTGACCAACCTGGTCAACCGCCGTGGTTTCAACCAACTGTTCGCCGAACGCCTGGCCGAGCACCTGGCCAGCGAAAGCCGCCTGGCGGTGATGTTCCTGGATATCGACCATTTCAAACGCATCAATGACAGCCTTAGCCACCACGCTGGCGATGAATTGCTCAAGGTCATTGCCAACGATTTCAAGGCCGCGACCCCCGGTCATGACCTGGTGGCACGCTTTGGTGGCGATGGCTTCTGCGTGGTCACTAGCCTCACCAGCCTCGACGAAGCCCGCCATCT
>NZ_BLJG01000507.1 GCF_009932375.1 Pseudomonas juntendi | reverse complement strand
CCGACTTCATCCTGTCGGCGGAAATCATCGCCATTACCCTGGGCATCGTCGCCGACTCGCCGCTGCCACAGCAGGTCATCGTGCTGTCGGGCATCGCGGTGGTAATGACCTTGGGTGTTTACGGGGTGGTGGGCGGCATCGTCAAACTGGACGACCTTGGGCTGTGGATGACCAAGCGGGCGTCGGGCGTGGCTCAGGCGGTAGGCAATGGCATATTGCGCGCGGCACCCTACATGATGAAAGGCCTGTCGGTGGTTGGCACGGCGGCGATGTTCCTGGTGGGTGGCGGGATTCTGGTGCATGGCATCGCGCCGCTGCATCACGCGGTCGAAGCGTTCAGCGAGGGGCGCGGTGGTGGGCTTACCGTGGCTTTGCTCAATGGCGTGGCCGGGGTGATCGCCGGTGCCGTGGTGCTGGCGGTAGTGACGGTGGCCGAGAAGCTGTGGCGCCGGGTGCGGCCGGCCAACTGAGCGGCCTGGCCGGGGCGTTGCCCCGGTTCGCGGGCACGCCCGCTCCCACAGGTAC
>NZ_BLJG01000506.1 GCF_009932375.1 Pseudomonas juntendi | reverse complement strand
ACTTGCAGCTTGAAGCTTACCGCTTGGCGTCCAGGGCTTGTGGCTTGCAGCTGCTCCAGCTACCGGAGGGACCATGAGCTACGTTATAGACCGCCGCCTGAACGGCAAGAACAAGAGCACGGTCAACCGCCAGCGCTTCCTGCGGCGGTACCGCGAACACATCAAGAAGGCCGTCGAAGAGGCGGTAAGCCGCCGCTCCATCATGGACATGGAACACGGCGAACAGATCAGCATTCCCGGGCGTGATATCGACGAACCGGTGCTGCACCATGGCCGCGGGGGCAAACAGACCATCGTGCACCCCGGCAACAAGGAGTTCACTGCCGGTGAACACATACCCAGGCCGCAAGGC
>NZ_BLJG01000505.1 GCF_009932375.1 Pseudomonas juntendi | reverse complement strand
GGCCAGCAGGATGCCCAGCGGTACGCCAACCAGTACGCACAAACCCGTACTCACCAGCACCAAGGCCAGGGTCTGCAGCAGTTTGTCCCACAGCCCGAGCATGCCGATCAGTGCCAGCAGGGCCACCAGCACCACGCTGCGCAGCAGGCTGCGGCTGGCGTGCCAGGCCAGCAGGCCGACCATCGCCAGCAGCAGCCACCAAGGCACCAGGCGCAGCAGGTTCTCCAGC
>NZ_BLJG01000504.1 GCF_009932375.1 Pseudomonas juntendi | reverse complement strand
CCTGACCCAGCTGGGCCTGAGCCAGATCGACCCGTCGTTGCTGAAGGCCGCCCATGGGCTGGGCGCCAGCCGCTGGCAGCGGTTGCGGCGCATAGCCCTGCCGCTGGCGCTGCCCAGCATCATGGCCGGGCTGAACCAGTCGGTGATGATGGCCTTGTCGATGGTGGTGGTGGCGTCGATGATCGGCGCGCGCGGCTTGGGTGAGGATGTGCTGGCCGGTATCCAGACCTTGAACGTCGGCCAGGGTGTGGAAGCCGGGCTGGCGATCGTCGCCCTGGCCATGGTCATCGACCGCATCAGCCAGGCCTACGGGCGCGGTGCACGCTGAACGGCGCGGCAGGTCCGCTTGACCGCGTACCCGCCGACCCGGCTCAGCCCAGGAACAG
>NZ_BLJG01000503.1 GCF_009932375.1 Pseudomonas juntendi | reverse complement strand
TCAGCCAGGCGCTCGGCCAGTTCGAGCATTTTGTCGTGACGGTCGGCTTCTGCCTTATCCATGAACAAGCGCTCCGGGTCGCGGCTGCTGCGGTACACCACTTCGACGGCCATTCATCACCTCTATGCCTTTTTGCTGGTTTGCAATTTACTGTATCTATATACAGTAATGGCAGTGTGGGCTGGTTCGCAAGCAGAAATTG
>NZ_BLJG01000502.1 GCF_009932375.1 Pseudomonas juntendi | reverse complement strand
CAGCGCCTGCGCCAGGGCGGCGACATAAGCCAATACCAGTCCGCCGTGGAGGTCAACGCCCTGCTGCAGCAAGCCCGCTTCCAGGTACGCGGTTATACCTACAGCGGCAATGCCGAGTACCAGCAAACCGCCTTCAAAGCCATCGACCAGGCCTTGCTCGAACTGCGTGCCCTGCCGGCCAAGGTGCCGGCCGACTATGCCGCCAGCCTGGACGACGCTACCACTGCCATGGGCGGCTACCGGGATGCGGTCAACCAGTTCGGCGCTGCCCAGACTGCCAGCGATCAAGCCTTGCAACGCATGGTCGAGCTCGGCGCCGCGCTGCTGCAGACCAGCGAGGCGATGACCACCTCCCAGACCGCCGTACGGGATAGCGCTGCCGCCCAGGCCAAGACCCTGCTGCTGATCGCCACCGTGCTGGCGCTGG
>NZ_BLJG01000501.1 GCF_009932375.1 Pseudomonas juntendi | reverse complement strand
GTGTGGCGCGCATTCTACGGGCGACTTTTCGCTCTGGCAAGCCCTTATCGAAGTTTTTGCGCATTTAAATCAGGCACAAAATTTCAGGCAAAAAAAAGCGACCCTAAGGTCGCTTTCTTTGTAACTTCCGGGTGTTCAGTGGGCCCTGGAAGTTGAATATGGCGCAGCGGACGGGACTCGAACCCGCGACCCCCGGCGTGACAGGCCGGTATTCTAACCGACTGAACTACCGCTGCGCTATACATCGAGTGGTGGGTGATGACGGGATCGAACCGCCGACCCTCTGCTTGTAAGGCAGATGCTCTCCCGGCTGAGCTAATCACCCATGTCTCTCGGTGTGGCGCGCATTCTACGTACGCCCCTGCACCCTGGCAAGCACTTTTTAAACTTTTTTCAAA
>NZ_BLJG01000500.1 GCF_009932375.1 Pseudomonas juntendi | reverse complement strand
CAGGCGAACCCGCCAGGGGCGCAGTATCAGCAGCATGATGATGCTGGCGAAGATTAGCCGCAGGGTGGTGGTGCCTTGTGCGCCAACGATGGGGAACATGCTTTTGGCCAAGGAAGCGCCTGACTGGATCGATGCCATGGCAATCAGCAGCAAGCCTATCGGGAAGAGGGTGGCGGCCAGGCTGCGGGGCTGGGTGTTCATTTAAGGGCGGCATTCCTTGGAGGGGGTGGGGTGGGAAATATAGTGCGCAATTAGCAGGGGAGTGGGCAATGCCCTGCAGAGTTTTGTAGCGCTGGCGAGCGTGCAGGGCAGGGTGCAGGCCGAGCACGCTGTTGCTCGGCTGCAGGGATTCTGC
>NZ_BLJG01000499.1 GCF_009932375.1 Pseudomonas juntendi | reverse complement strand
CGCAGCTGAACACGAAGAACAGCACCATCACCACCATCAACAGGTGGGCACGGCGCAGAATCTGCCCGCTGCGCTCATCTGCGTGGTCGCCGTAGCGGCGTTTCTGGTCCACGGCGAAGGCCGAGATGATTGGCGAGTGGTTGAAGGAAAACACCATCACCGGAATGGCCAGCCACAAGGTGTGCAGGAAGGCCGAGGCCGGTGGCACCTGGGTGGCGCTATCGAGGATACCGCCAGTCCAGTGCGGCACCAGGTACAGGCCCAGCAGCGCCAAGGCAACGATGAACGGGTACACCAGCAGGCTCATGACCTTGACCGTGGCCTGCTCGCCGCAGCGCACGATGGCCAGCAGGCCAA
>NZ_BLJG01000498.1 GCF_009932375.1 Pseudomonas juntendi | reverse complement strand
CAAGGGCTCTGGTTGAAGGGGGTGCACGAAGGTGCCGCCGTCAACATCGAGAGCGAAACCTACACCGCTGACGGCAGTGACATCGAGCTGGGATTTTCGGCGCCGGGTATCTACACCGTCACGGTCACCCTTTGGCCATACCGCGATCAGGAGTTCACCGTTGAAAATTCAGCATAAGAGCGACCACACCAAGCGCCGTGCGGCCGAGTACCCGCCGGTGGAGGAGCAACTGGACATGCTGTGGCACGCGATGAATCAAGGGCATATGCCCAAGGCTGAGCCGTTCTTCTCGACCCTGCAGCAGATCAAGCAGCAACACCCCAAGGCTTGAATCCAAGCC
>NZ_BLJG01000497.1 GCF_009932375.1 Pseudomonas juntendi | reverse complement strand
TTTCAGGTTGGCGATGGCCGCCGGGTTGCTGTCCAGTGCCACGGCGTCTTCGGCGCCGCGGGACAGGGCTTCGAGCACGAGGGCGCCACTGCCGGTGAAGGCGTCCAGTACCCGAGCGCCCTCGATGTAGGGCGCCAGCCAGTTGAAGACGGTTTCGCGCACACGGTCGGGCGTTGGCCGCAGGCCTTCACCTTCCGGCACCGCCAGGCGACGGCTGCGCCACTCGCCGGCGATGATGCGCAGGTGGCCCTGGCCC
>NZ_BLJG01000496.1 GCF_009932375.1 Pseudomonas juntendi | reverse complement strand
GCCGCGGCCGCCGGGTACTGTTGCTCGACCACGCCAACAAGCCAGGCAAGAAGATCCTCATGTCTGGCGGCGGGCGCTGCAACTTCACCAATATGTACACCGAACCGGCCAACTTCCTCTCGCACAACGCCCATTTCTGCAAATCGGCGCTGGCCCGCTACACGCAATGGGACTTCATCGAGCTGGTGTGCAAGCACGGCGTGGCGTACCACGAGAAGAAGCTCGGCCAGTTGTTCTGCGACAACAAGGCCAGCGACATCCTCGACATGCTGCTGGCCGAATGCGACGAGGCCGGTGCCGAAATCCGCATGCACACCAGCATCGAACAGATCGAAAGAACCGAAAGCGGCTACCTGCTGCAGACCAGCGGCGGGCAGTTCGCCTGCCAGTCACTGGTGATCGCCACCGGTGGCCTGTCGATCCCGACCCTGGGCGCCACCGGGTTCGGCTACCAGGTCGCGCGCCAGTTTGGCCACACCCTGCTGCCGACCCGCGCCGGGCTGGTGCCGTTCACCATCACCGAGCCACAACTCAAGGCATTGTGCAGCGAGCTGTCCGGCACTTCGCTTGATTGCACGGCCACC
>NZ_BLJG01000495.1 GCF_009932375.1 Pseudomonas juntendi | reverse complement strand
GCCGCCTGCGCCTTGAGCAACTGGTGCTGGCCGAGGAGCTGAGCCAGCGTGCCCATGCCTTGAGTTTGCGCTTTGGCCGCGCCATTGCGGGGGGCCATGCACTGTTTGCCGAAACCGTATACGAACAGGGCGCCGAGCCAGGTGAGTGGACCTTGGTACGCGCCGACGGCAGCCAACTGGTAGCCAACATGCTGGTGACCGCCATGCTGGACGACCAGGGTTTATGGGTGGGTTACCTGGCCATC
>NZ_BLJG01000494.1 GCF_009932375.1 Pseudomonas juntendi | reverse complement strand
AAGCCCACCGGCAGGAACATGTAGGGGGTAATCAGGCCGAAGGTGATCACGCAGGCGATGAGCCGCCGGTCGATGCGCAGGCGGGTCAGCACATACAGCAGCGGCGGCACCAGCAGCGGGATGAAGGCGATGTGAATGGGCAGGATGTTCTGCGACGACACCGCCACCGCCAGCATCAGGCCGATCATCAGCCACTTGAGCTTGCCAGCATTGGCATGGCCCTGGC
>NZ_BLJG01000493.1 GCF_009932375.1 Pseudomonas juntendi | reverse complement strand
GTAGTTGGCGACCACGTAGGCCTGCTGTACCGGCACCACTGCCAGCAGCGGCTGGCCGGGCACCACGTACTGGCCAGCACGCACGCGGCGTTGGCCCACGATGCCAGCGAGCGGGGCGCGAATCACGGTGTCGTGCTGGTCCTGTCTGGCCAGTTGCCGGCGAGCCTGGGCGTGGTCCAAGGCGGCTGCGCGCTGTTGCAGTTCGGCGTCGGCC
>NZ_BLJG01000492.1 GCF_009932375.1 Pseudomonas juntendi | reverse complement strand
CTTGACCTCCTCCATGCGGCGCAGATCAACGCCGCCCTGCGAGGCGATCGTCCGGACGGTCAACTCCTTCTCGTCCATTTCCAGACTGAAGATCAGACCCACGCCCGCGCCGCGGATGGCCACATGGTTGACGATCTGCAGGCCGAGCATGGTCTTACCGCTGCCTGGGCGGCCGGCGATCACCACCATGCTCTTGGGGCGCAGGAAGCCGATCAGCTTGTCCAGGTCGACCAGGCCGGTCGAGAGCTTCGGTGGAGCGCGGTCATCCAGCACTTCCTGCATCCCATCGAACACCTTGGGCAACACCTCGGCCA
>NZ_BLJG01000491.1 GCF_009932375.1 Pseudomonas juntendi | reverse complement strand
GTTCACCCCCACCGAGCTGCGCGTGGTACGCATGGTGCTGGACCAGTGCTTCGTCGACCTGAAGGAAGCCTGGCAGGCCATCATGCCGGTGTCTTTCGAGTACATGAACTCCGAGGTCAACCCGGCCATGGCCAACATCGTCGGCCCGAGCGAGGCAGTGGTGGTGTCCACCTTCCATATCGAGCTGGACGGTGGTGGCGGTGACCTGCACGTGACCATGCCGTATTCGATGATCGAGCCGGTGCGGGAAATGCTCGATGCCGGTTTCCAGTCCGACCTGGACGACCAGGACGAGCGTTGGGTCAAGGCCCTGCGCGAAGACGTGCTGGATGTTGCCGTGCCGATGACTGCCACCGTGGCCCGGCGCCAGTTGAAGCTGCGCGACATCCTGCACATGCAGCCTGGCGAT
>NZ_BLJG01000490.1 GCF_009932375.1 Pseudomonas juntendi | reverse complement strand
GTTCCCGCACATGAGCGTGGCGCAGAACATCGCCTTCGGCCTGCAGCAGGACAAAATGCCCAAGGCCGAGATCGACGCCCGCGTGGCCGAGATGCTCAAGCTGGTGCACATGACCCAGTACGCCAAGCGCAAGCCGCACCAGCTGTCTGGCGGCCAGCGCCAGCGCGTGGCCCTGGCCCGCTCGCTGGCCAAGCGCCCGAAGCTGCTGCTGCTTGACGAGCCAATGGGCGCGCTGGACAAGAAACTGCGCTCGCAGATGCAGCTGGAACTGGTCGAGATC
>NZ_BLJG01000489.1 GCF_009932375.1 Pseudomonas juntendi | reverse complement strand
GGTCGAGAATGACCAGATCGGGCTTTTGCCGGCGGTACTCGTCCAGCACATGATCGCCGCGGGCGATCACCTGGACGTGGAAGTCGTTGCGTTGCAGGTAGCTGGCGATCAACTCGGACAGGGCGCTGTCGTCTTCGACCAGGAGAATATTCGGCATAGGTGCTTGGGAATCTAGGTTGTGTTGGACCTTGCCGGCCTCTTCGCGGGCTTGCCCGCTCCCACAAGGACCGCACAGTATCTGAAATCTGTGCTGTACCTGTGGGAGCGGGCCAGCCCGCGAAGAGGGCG
>NZ_BLJG01000488.1 GCF_009932375.1 Pseudomonas juntendi | reverse complement strand
CTTGATGGCCTGCAGGTCTGCCGCCTGTTGCGCCAGGAATCGCAAGGCTTGCCGATCCTGATGCTGACCGCCCGTGACGACAGCCACGACCAGGTACTGGGCCTGGAAATGGGTGCCGACGACTATGTGAGCAAACCCTGCGAGCCCCGTGTGCTGCTGGCGCGGGTGCGTACCTTGCTGCGCCGCAGCAGTGTCAACGAGCCACGGCTGGACCACGACCTGATCGTGATCGGCGGCCTGCGCATCGAC
>NZ_BLJG01000487.1 GCF_009932375.1 Pseudomonas juntendi | reverse complement strand
CCATAGAATCTCCCACTGGGATGTCACAGGGTTATACTGGCAGCACTTCCCTGACAGGTAACCCAATGTCCTCCCTCAGCCACGCCCTGCAGTCCTGCGACATGCTCCTGATCGACGGCCTGCACGCCTTCGAGTTCACCGCCGATACCACTGGCCTGCGCGTCGAGTGCATGGACGGCCGCCAACTGCGCCGCTGGTCGTTTACCCCCGAGCAGGTCGCCG
>NZ_BLJG01000486.1 GCF_009932375.1 Pseudomonas juntendi | reverse complement strand
GCGGTCGCCAAAATGGCCGAACAGTGCCGAGCCCAGCGGCCGGGCAAGAAAGGCAATGCCAAAGGTCAGGAAGGCCGCCAGCATCTGTGCGGTGCCCGAGCCGGAGGGGAAAAACACCGGCCCGATGACCAGGGCGGCAGCCGTGGCGTAAACGTAGAAGTCGTAGAACTCGATGGCGGTGCCAATGAAACTGGCAGTGGCTACCCGCGCGGGCGAGTTGACCGGCGCCGCAGGGGCTTGGGCATAGGTGCTGCTTGTCATTAAGTAGGTCCCTAACAGTCTGGTCCGGCTCCGTGGGCTTGGTCCACGACGGGTGCGCTGCAAAGGCAGGCACAGCGGCGCGGGCGCCGGAGCGTTTTGTTGTTGTGTGCGCCCGACTGACGAT
>NZ_BLJG01000485.1 GCF_009932375.1 Pseudomonas juntendi | reverse complement strand
TGCCTTGGGTGAAGCCGGATTCGAAGGTGCCCAGGAAGCCAAGGCCGGTTTCTTCCACGCGGCTCTGGCTGCCAGGCGCGTTGTTGCGGAAGTCACGGCTGAAATACAGCATGCGGGTCTTGACGTTCAGCTTGCTGTCTTCGATGAAACCTTTGGACTCATCTTGTGCGGAGGCCATTGCCAACTGCGAGGTCCCTGCCGTAACGGCCAGGGCGATCATGCTCCACTTCATCACGCGCATCGTGATTTGCTCCTTTGGTTTTTAGGAAGAGTACCGCTGCGTCCAAGTGTTTTAGTTATATGGAGCAGCTCTTTCTTGTTATGTCGGCGAAAATGTATAGCACGCTGACTGTTCTTGGCGATATGGCGATAGAGACTCTTTACGGAACTTTTCCACCATGTCGCGTTCAGGTATTTCCATGTCGCAAATCACGCCCCAATACAGGGCCGTATAACCCCAGCGCTGCTTCTTTAGCCGCCATGAATCGGTAACTACCGACGCCAGCTGAAGAAACTCCCTGGTAACCAATGCCGCTGTTGTTATTTGTCGCGTACACCTGCCATTGCAGATGCCGTGCCGACTTGGCGTGAAAGGAATGCAACAAGCGTGCTCAAAATTCGCAACAGTTCATGAAATTTTCACAAAAAACCCTACCGAGGGTCGGAAAGTGCCGTAAACACGGGGTCGAGCGCCGTTTTGGTATTGTTGAGTTCGAGAATCATTAAAATTTAAAGCGCGCTCATAAAAGTCAATGTGTTACCGCCATTTGTTCATCC
>NZ_BLJG01000484.1 GCF_009932375.1 Pseudomonas juntendi | reverse complement strand
CGGCAAAGGCCGGCACCAGTTCGCCAGCGATGGTATTGCCCATGTCGGTGAACACCAGGTTCAGCTCGGCGTTCGCCTTGGTGAGGCGGGCCGCGTCCTCTACCTGTTTCTGGGTCATGATGCCCAGCTTGTTGCGGGAATCCAGCTGCTTCTCGACCTCGTCGCGCCCCTTCATCAGCAGGCGGATGGTGTTCTCGTCGAAGCCCAGGGCTTGGCCGGCGAGGCGCTGGTTCAGCGGCGTCATCTTCTCGAAGGCGCCGGCGATGTTGGCTAGGGCCTCTGCCGTGTCCTGCGCGCCAATGATAGCGTTCGGGTCCAGGCCCAGCTTGGCTACGTCGCCGAACCAGCCGACGTTACCGGTGGTGGGCGATGCCATCAGGTCCTGGATCTTCTGCATGGCCGCGAAGGCGTCTTGCGCATTCCCGCCCTGGGCGGCCAGTGCTTGGCCCAGCGCCTGCACATTTTGCGTGCTTAGCCCGGTCAGGCGGTTGAAGTTGTCCAGCGCGGTGCCGGCGTTCTTGAAGTGGCCCA
>NZ_BLJG01000483.1 GCF_009932375.1 Pseudomonas juntendi | reverse complement strand
GCGCACGGCCTCGCGCTGCTGCTCCAGGCGCTGGTGGTCGGCGGGCTGCTCGATCTGGCCGAGCATCAATTGCACCTGGCGGTCTAGCGTGGCCAGGGTTTTTTCCACGTCTGCGATCGAGGCCTCATCACGCTCGCGTTGATAGCGCTGGCGGGCGATACGCAGTTCCTGGGTGTACTGCTGAATGACCGAGATATTCCCCAGCTTGTCGCCACGGGCGGTGATGCTGTCCATGCCGTGCCAGCCGGTCAGGGTGATGGCCACGGTCAATAGCAGGACCAGGCCGAAACCCATTCCCAGTTTGCGGTTCACGCTCATATTGCCCAGCGATTGGGCTAACCATTGATACATGTAGACTCCCGGTCGGCTTGGCAGCACGAAACTTTGTTGTGTTGCCAAGGCCATCGGCCCGGGAAGGGGAAACTTGATGGGCGATTAGGTGGCGTTTGCGTCAGAAAATGCGCGAAAGCAGTGCAGTGACGGCCGTTTCCACGCGCAGAATGCGCTCACCCAGCTGCACGGGCGCCAGGCCTGCCTTGCCCAGCAGGTCGATTTCGTAAGGAATCCAGCCACCTTCGGGGCCGATGGCCAGGGTCACGGGCTGGTCCACGGCGCGCGGGCAGGCAGGGTACGGGCCGGGGTGACCGACCAGGCCCAGGGTACCAGCAGCGATCGCGGGCAGGCGGTCTTCGACGAACGGCTTGAAGCGCTTCTCGATGATTACCTCGGGCAGTACCGTGTCGCGGGCCTGTTCCAGGCCGAGGATCAGGTTGTCCCGAATGCTTTCCGGCTGCAGGAACGGCGTTTGCCAGAAGCTTTTCTCGACCTTGTAGCTGTTCAGCAGGATCAACCGCGGTACACCCAGGGTAGCCACGGTCTGGAACAGCCGGCGCAGCATCTTCGGGCGGGGTACAGCCAGCACCAGGGTCAGCGGCAGTTTGGCCGGCGGTTGCTGGTCGAAGGCCACCTCCAGCTCGGCCTGGTGCGGTGCCAGGCGCAGCACCGTGGCCTTGCCCATCAAGCCGTTGACGCGGCCCACCCGCAGCTGGTCGCCGACCGCCACGCGGTGGATTTCCTGCATGTGGGTGAAGCGCCGGTCAGCCAGCACCACGCGGTCGGCCGAAACGAAGTCGGCCTGTTCAAGCAGCAGCAGGTTCACGGTTGAGTCGCTGGTGGCTGGTCGTTGGAATCGTCGGCAGTTTCGTCGTGGGCACTGCGCTTGCGCACCAGGCTGCCGCACAGCACGCCGACTTCGAACAACAACCACATGGGTACGGCCAGCAGGGTCTGCGAGAAGATGTCCGGTGGCGTGAGGATCATGCCGACCACGAAGCAGCCGATGATCACGTAAGGGCGGATCTTCTTCAGGTACTTCACGTCGACCACGCCGATCCCCACCAGCAGCACCACCGCCACCGGGATCTCGAAGGCCACGCCAAAGGCTAAGAACAACGTCATCACGAAATCGGGGTAGTTGGCGATGTCGGTCATCATGGCCACGCCTGCCGGAGTGGCTGCCGCGAAGAACTTGAACATCAGCGGGCACACCAGGAAATAGGCGAACGCCAT
>NZ_BLJG01000482.1 GCF_009932375.1 Pseudomonas juntendi | reverse complement strand
GACGAACGACTGGACCACCTTGCCGCTGGGCAGCTCGACGTAGAACACCGAGTGGCCACCCAGGTAGGCGATATCGTGCACCTTGCCACGCGACCAGTTGTGCTCGAACTCCGGCTGCTTGGTGGTCACCAGCAGTTTCTCCGGGCGCAGGGCATAGGTGATGTGCTTGTCTTCCACCGAGGTGGTGATGCCGTGACCAACGTAGATCTTGCGCTCCAGTTCCGGGCTGGCAATGATCGCGTAGCCCTCGGCGTCATCGACCACATCGCCTTCGAACAG
>NZ_BLJG01000481.1 GCF_009932375.1 Pseudomonas juntendi | reverse complement strand
GGCGCCACCGCACCCCAGGCGGCCGGGGTTATCCACACCGACTTCGAAAAAGGCTTCATCCGCGCTGAAGTCGTGGCCTATGACGACTTCATCCAGTTCAAGGGTGAAAGCGGCGCCAAGGAAGCCGGTAAGTGGCGCCTGGAAGGCAAGGACTACATCGTCAAAGATGGCGACGTGATGCACTTCCGCTTCAACGTCTAAGCGGTAGCCTGCAGTAAACAGAAACCCCTTGCGGCTCATGCCTCAAGGGGTTTTCGTTTTATGTGGCCCGTGCCGGCCTTATCGCTAAGGCGGCGGCCGGGCTTTTGCAGGACAATATATAACTTTTTGATTTAACAGGGCCCTTGTGGGAGCGGG
>NZ_BLJG01000480.1 GCF_009932375.1 Pseudomonas juntendi | reverse complement strand
ATGGCCCAGCCCAGCAGCGTCAGCAGGTTCAGCCCCAACAGGCTGCCCAACGCCCAGAAGACGTTGACCGGGCGCTGGCCGTCGCCAAGCGCCGCCAGGGCCAGGCCGGCGCCGCTGAGCACGGCTAGCAGCAGCAGGGCCAGCACCGCCAGGCGTGCGCCCTGCTTCCAGTGGCGCAGGGCCGTGGCCATGCCGTCGCGTTCGGCCAGGAACAGCGCCCGGCTTTCGATGCGCGCCGCCAAGTCGCCGCCGCGCTGGCGCGCATGACGGTTGGCGGCCTGGTCTTCCAGCAGGCCGGCGTGTTCTTCGCGCAGGCGGACCGCTTCGGTCAGCCAGCGTTTGTCCAGTGGAGTCGGTGCGGTCACAAGGTCTTCCATTGCACAGGTCAGGGCAGAAGCATAACCCACGCGCCCGGTGCTATCCTCGCTGGCATGAATACATCACTCCCCCTCAGCTTGATCGCGGCTCACGCCGAGAACCGTGTGATCGGCATCGACAACTCCATGCCCTGGCATCTGCCGGGGGACTTCAAGTACTTCAAGGCCACCACCCTGGGCAAGCCGATCATCATGGGGCGCAAGACCTGGGACTCACTGGGCCGGCCGCTGCCCGGGCGGTTGAATATCGTGGTCAGCCGGCAGCCTGGGCTGCAGCTGCAGGGCGCCGAAGTCTTCGGTTCGCTGGAACAGGCGCTGGTGCGGGCCGAACAGTGGGCACGCGAGAAAGGCGTCGATGAGCTGATGCTGATTGGCGGAGCGCAGCTCTATGGGCAGGCGCTGGAGAAAGGGCTGGTCAGCCGGATGTACCTGACGCGGGTGGAATTGGCGCCGGAGGGGGATGCCTGGTTTCCCGAGTTCGACCAGGGGCAGTGGAAGCTGGTGTCGAGCGAGGCACAGGGTGAAGAAGGCAAGCCTGGGTATCACTTCGAGGTTTGGGA
>NZ_BLJG01000479.1 GCF_009932375.1 Pseudomonas juntendi | reverse complement strand
CGCGGCCGCCTTGTTTGTACGGCGCGATATTGAGGCATGCACCAAGGCGTTCGCGCGCGAATCCCACAGGAATAATTGGCCCGAAACAAACGTAGGAGCGAGCGCAGCTCGCGATTGCGCCGCGCGGGCGGCGCTCGCTCTAACAGGCGCTGCCATACCTTGTGGCAAACACCTGTCAGCCCTAAGGCGATCCCTGTGGGAGCTGGCTTGCCGGCGATGGGCTGCATCCCCGCGTCTTGACTGACCGGCATTAGGCGTAGCGCCTGATTTTCTTCGGGCTGCTGGCCGGAGCGGGTTCACCCGCTCTCACCAGCAGCCGCAATTGCCTTACACGATGGCATTACCTACCCTAGTGGCCTTTCCCCAGTAATGAGACAGGGCCATGTCAGAATACGAAACCGCCGGTGCAGGCCGCTTGAGCAGCACCGAGATCCGTGTCCTCGGCGCGTTGATCGAAAAGCAGGCCACCAGCCCGGAGAGCTACCCGCTGACCCTCAACGCCCTGGTCCTGGCCTGCAACCAGAAGACCAGCCGCGAGCCCGTCATGAACCTTACCCCGGGCCAGGTCGGCCAGGCCCTGCGCAACCTTGAAGCGCAGGGCATGACCCGCCTGCAGATGGGCAGCCGCGCCGATCGCTGGGAGCAGCGGGTGGACAAGGCCCTGGAGCTGGTACCGGCGCAACTGGTGCTGATGGGCCTGATGTTCCTGCGCGGCCCGCAGACCCTCAACGAACTGCTGACCCGCAGCAACCGCCTGCATGATTTCGACGACACCGAGCAGATCCAGCACCAGCTGGAGCGCCTGATCTCGCGCGACCTGGCCTTGCACCTGCCACGCCAGGCGGGCCAGCGCGAAGACCGTTATACCCATGCGTTGGGCGACCCGGCGGAGATCGAGGCGATCCTGGCTGCACGTCAGCAGGAGGGCGGCCAGCGCAGCAGTGGCAGCAGCGTGTCGGAGGAGCGTATCGAAGCGCTTGAAGCCCGCATCGCAGCGCTGGAAGCGCGCCTGGCAGACCTGGAAGGCTAGGCGGTCACGGCTCGGGGTCGGGGAAGTTGCGGCAGCTTTTGCGCTCGGCCAGCTCCCGGTCGCTGGGGCGCTGGTCGACGAATACGGTGCGACCGTCGGCGTAGATTTCCAGGTAACCCCAATGCAGGTCCTGCTCCGTCTGACCGGGCTTGGGCGGGACTAGCCACCAGGGTTCGCGGCTGATCAGCGTCATGATACGGCTTCCTGAGGGTGGATGCCGTAAGCATAGACAGCCTAGGTTTGATGCCTTGCGAGCGCTGGCCCCTGTGGGAGCGGG
>NZ_BLJG01000478.1 GCF_009932375.1 Pseudomonas juntendi | reverse complement strand
CTGGCGGCCGATGAACCGCGCTACAACCAGGTATCGCTGCGCGCCGAGGTCAGCAAGGAAGTGGCGCGCGACCTGATGGTCGTGACCTTGTATAGCGAAGCGCAGAACAGCGACCCCGGCAAGCTCGCCAAGCAGATCACCGAAACCATGAACAAGGCCGTGCAGCAGTCGCGCCAGGTCAAGGATGTGAAGATCAGCCAGGGCAGCCGCAACAGCTACCCCGTTTACGACAGCAAAGGCCAGAAGATCACCGGCTGGCGTGAACGCGCCGAGCTGCGCCTGGAA
>NZ_BLJG01000477.1 GCF_009932375.1 Pseudomonas juntendi | reverse complement strand
GCTCGGCCACATGGCGCAAACGGTCGAAGTTGACGTTGGCGCCAGAATCGATCGCCACCAGGGTCTGCCCTTGTGCACCGTGCTGCGCCACATACTGCTTGATCCCGGCCACCGCCAATGCGCCGGAAGGCTCGGTGATGGAACGGGTGTCATCGTAGATATCCTTGATCGCCGCGCACAGCTCGTCACTGCTCACCGTCAGCACCTCGTCGACGAAATGCCGGCACAACTCGAAACAATGCGCGCCGACCTGCGCCACCGCCACCCCATCGGCAAAGCTGCCCACCT
>NZ_BLJG01000476.1 GCF_009932375.1 Pseudomonas juntendi | reverse complement strand
CAAGGTATTGATGAACATGCCCAAGGCGCGGTCGGCGCCCGCGCCCCCTTGCAGGCGGCCCATCAGCACGGTGCCGAAAACCACGTCGTCGCGGTTGGCCAGCACGCCGAGCACACGGGCCCAGGCCAGGTGCATCAGGCTTGCGGCGCTGACCCCCAGCTGCCGGGCCTGGCTGCGCAAACGCCCGGCCAGCCCAGCGTCGAGGGCTTGCGTGGCACTCTGCACAGCACGGCCGTCGCCCTGCACGTCGGCATGGCCCAACGGCAAGGTCGGCTCCTCGACGTCGGCCAGCATGTCGC
>NZ_BLJG01000475.1 GCF_009932375.1 Pseudomonas juntendi | reverse complement strand
AGCCCTTGCCCCATACGGTCTTGATCTTGCGCGCTTCACCGGCGTTGTCGTCGAACTTGCGCCGCAGCTTGGAAATGGCCACGTCCACCGAGCGGTCGGTGCCATTGAATTCGATGCCCCGCAGTTGCTGCAGGATGCGGTCGCGGTTCAGCACTTCGCCGGCGTTGCGCGCCAGCACCACCAACAGGTTGTACTCGCCGCTGG
>NZ_BLJG01000474.1 GCF_009932375.1 Pseudomonas juntendi | reverse complement strand
AGCACGAGCCAGCGCTGCTCGGGCGACGGTACATGCTGTTCAGGCAACTGCGCAAAGGCATCCATGTAGGCCTGCTCCAGGCTGCGGCGCTGGTGGAAGTTGCTGAGCAGGCGCTTGCCCACGGTAAGCAGGTAGGCGCGTGGCTCGCGGATGTCTGCCAGCGGCTGAGCACTGGCCAGCACCCGCAGGAACGTATCCTGGCTGAGGTCGGCGGCATCCCAGGCATTGCCGATGCGCCGCCACAAGAGCCTAGCCTGCCTGCCCTGTACCGGGAG
>NZ_BLJG01000473.1 GCF_009932375.1 Pseudomonas juntendi | reverse complement strand
CCGCTCCAGGTCATCAGGGTGAATGCGCTCGTACACTGCGGCGGCATCCTCGCGCAGCTGCTGCAGGTCAAGCTCATAAATGTCGTACAGCCCCTTGCTGGCATAGGGGAAACACGAATGGCCGTTTGCATCCAGCCTGTACTGGTAGATGCCGCCCGGTACTTCGGCACTGAGTTTTTCCAGCAACCGGTCACGCGCAGCCAATGCCTCATGTACCCGACGCCGCTCGGTGACGTCGATGCAGATGGCCAGGTAACCCACC
>NZ_BLJG01000472.1 GCF_009932375.1 Pseudomonas juntendi | reverse complement strand
TGAGCCGTTCGGTGCGCTACTCGGCCGAGCACCTGACGCCATGGCGCGAGGAGTACCGCGTGTGCCTGCCCCGGGCGGGCTTGCGCTGGGTGCGTGGCGAGGCAACGCCGGAAGTGGGCGAGCAGGGCTGCACCTTGTGGCATGGCTACCTGACCGATATTTCCGATCTCAAGGGTGTGGAACACGAATTGCGCAGGCTGTCGGTGACCGATTCACTGACCGGCATCCATAACCGCCGTTACTTCCAGGAACGGCTGAAAAACGAGTTGGAGCGTGCCCAGCGAGATGGCCAGGCGCTGGCGGTGATCATGCTCGACA
>NZ_BLJG01000471.1 GCF_009932375.1 Pseudomonas juntendi | reverse complement strand
GCCTGCTGGAAAGGCGTGCGGGCAAACATCGCGGGGCGATGCGTCGCCTCGTCAGTCAATAGCCCAAGGCTCTGGAATATTCATGTCGGACCGTTTCGAACTCTACCTCACCTGCCCCAAAGGTCTTGAAGGCCTGCTTGCCGAAGAGGCCAAAAGCCTTGGCCTGGACGAAGTGCGTGAGCACACCTCGGCCATCCGCGGCGCCGCCGACATGGAAACCGCC
>NZ_BLJG01000470.1 GCF_009932375.1 Pseudomonas juntendi | reverse complement strand
CCATGGGCAACAGCCGCAGTTGCAGCGGTGCGAAATCACCGGCCAGCTCCTGCGCTACCGCTGGCCACTGCTCGCGCGGCGCCTGGCGGAACTGGCGCACGACCATCGACTGCACACCCTTGGCCTGGTCCAGGTTGTAGGCCATGAACCGGTCATGGAACAGGCCGACGATACTGTCGGGGATAAGCAGCAGCGCACCGGCATAGGCAATGATGATCACCAGGTACAGCCGCACCAGGATCTTGAGCATGGCCGGTCAGCACTCCCACTCGACGCGGCTGAACAGATAGCCCTTGCCCCATACGG
>NZ_BLJG01000469.1 GCF_009932375.1 Pseudomonas juntendi | reverse complement strand
CAGCAGCAGCGCCAATGGCAAGCCTGGCGGGTGCTGCGGGTAGAGCAGGAGAGCCGCGATATCCGTTCGTTCTACCTCCAGCCGCCCAGCGATAGTGCTGTGGGGTTTGCACCCGGGCAACATGTTCCGGTGCAGGTCAAGCGCGACGGTGAGGCGCCGCTTATCCGCACCTACAGCTTGTCCAGCGCACCTTCCGACGGCTATTGGCGCATCAGCGTCAAAGCCCAGGGTCCGGTTTCCCGCCACTTGCATGCGCGCATCGC
>NZ_BLJG01000468.1 GCF_009932375.1 Pseudomonas juntendi | reverse complement strand
GCGGTGCTGGTCAGGCATGTAGTCACGAATGACCTTTTGCCCGAACGCCTCCATGCGCTCTGCTACTCCGACCTTTTCCTGCAGGGTTTTCTCGCCCGCATGCCAAGGCGAGGGGCGGTGATCGGGGGACTGTTGCATGGTGGCGTTCCTCGCAGGGGATCAGACGCTGGTCTGCAGCCCGATGACGGTGCGGGGCATCGGTACGAAGCCCGGCAATGCCTCGATCCGCGCCAGCCAGCTACGTACGTAGGCATACGGCTCCAGCGACA
>NZ_BLJG01000467.1 GCF_009932375.1 Pseudomonas juntendi | reverse complement strand
CAGTTCGTCCAGGCGCTGGTTGAAGAACAGGCCAAACCCCGCCAGCAGCACCAGCAGCCCTACACCCTGCCCCAGGCTGAAACGCTCACGGAATACGAACACACTGGCCACCAGCAACAACACCGGGCCAATCTGCACCACCAACTGTGCAGTACCTGGGCTTAGCAGGTTGAGCCCGATCAGGTACAGCACGTAGTTGCCCATCAAGCCGAAGACCGCAACGGCCACCAAGCCCTTGCCCTTTGCTGGCAGTTTACGAATGGAGGGCAACCGCCGCTGGGCCGCCAGCCAGGCAAACAGCAGGCCGCCCGAGACCAGCAAGCGGTACCAGGTGACGGTGATCGGGTCGACCACTTGCAGTACCTGCTTGAGCTTGATCGGCAGAATGCCCCAGAGCAGCGCCGTCAAGAGTGCCAGGAACAGGCCGTAGCCCCAGCGGCCGGAAGTGGTATGCATAAAGTCCTCGATCAAGCCCGTGGTGGCGATT
>NZ_BLJG01000466.1 GCF_009932375.1 Pseudomonas juntendi | reverse complement strand
CTGACCATATTGCTGGCCACCAGCATCTGGGTGTTCTATGCGCTGAGCCAGAAGCAGTTGTTGACGGTGTGGCATTCGCAGCAGGTCATGATGGTGATCTACCTCAGTTGCGCCGCGCTGCTCACGCCTTGGGTGCACCCGCTGCAGGCGTTGCAACTGACCCCGGTGCAGGGCTGGCTGTTGCTGGCGTGCTGCCTGAATACCCTGGTGGCTTATGGCGCGTTCGCCGAAGCGCTGGCGCACTGGGAGGCATCACGGGTGAGTGCCACGCTGGCACTGACGCCGCTGGTGACTTTTGTTGCAGTGGCGCTGGCGGCGCT
>NZ_BLJG01000465.1 GCF_009932375.1 Pseudomonas juntendi | reverse complement strand
GGCCTGGGCCAGCAGGAAGCGGCCGATGCCGCGGTTGACCGGCTCCAACTGCAGGCCTTGGGGGTTGCCGATACGCACCCGGCGTTCGGCATGGTCCACGCGGATGTCCAGGCGGTTCTGTTCCTTGTGTACCTTCTGCCCAGGCAGCTGGATCTCCATGCGCAGCAGGCTGTGGGCCTTGTCATGGCGCTCGGCATAGCCGAACTGCACAAAGCGCAGCGGCCGGGCGCCGGTGCTGCGGTCGGTGGGCAGCGCGGCCAGGCGCAATAGCTGGAAGTGTTCGACCGGCAGGTCGGCCCAGGGCTGGGCGGGGTTGTCCTGGGGCTCTTCGGCCGGCTCTGCGGCGGCGGGGGCAATGGTCATCGGGCTGGTCCTCGGCTATGCCTGCTGTATCGGCAGGCAGACCGCAGACCTGAGGGCGTTGCCTCAGGCCGAAGGCAAATGCTGGATGAAGGTCACGATTCGCT
>NZ_BLJG01000464.1 GCF_009932375.1 Pseudomonas juntendi | reverse complement strand
CTGCTGTTCTCGGCCACCTACCCGGCCGGCATCAAGCAACTGGCCGCCGACTTCATGCGTAACCCGCAGCAAGTGAAAGTCGAGAGCCTGCACACCGACAACCAGATCGAGCAGCGCTTCATCGAGATCGACCCAGAGCAGCGCCTGGAGGCGGTGACCCGTGTGCTGGGCCACTATCGCCCGCAGTCGTGCGTGGCGTTCTGCTTCACCAAGCAGCAGTGCGAAGACGTGGTTGCCCACCTGACCGCCAAGGGTATCGTCGCCCAGGCGCTGCACGGCGACCTGGAGCAGCGCGACCGCGACCAGGTTCTG
>NZ_BLJG01000463.1 GCF_009932375.1 Pseudomonas juntendi | reverse complement strand
TCGAAGCCGCCCGCGCCGGCGAACAGGGCAGAGGCTTTGCGGTGGTGGCCGACGAAGTACGTTTGCTGGCACAACGCACGGGCAACTCGACGCAGGAAATTACCGAGATGGTCAAACGCATCCAGTCCGGCACCCGCGAGGCCGTGGGGCAGATGGAGGTGGGTGTACAGCAGGTCAAAGGCGGTGTGACCCTGGCGCAACAAGCGGGGGAGGCGATCGTCAACATTCGGCAGTCTTCGGGGGACGTGGTGCGCATGGTGGATCAGATTTCCCTGGCGCTGCGGGAACAGACCGCGGCTAGCCAGGATGTGGCGCGCAACGTTGAACGGATTGCCCAGATGTCGCAGCAGAATAGCCAGGCGGTGGAGCAGACGGCCGAGACGGCGGGGGCCTTGCAGCGGTTGGCGCAGGGGTTGTATGGGCAGGTGGGGGTGTTTCGGATTT
>NZ_BLJG01000462.1 GCF_009932375.1 Pseudomonas juntendi | reverse complement strand
TCGCCCCCAACGTCAATTCCTTCCGCCGCTTCCTGCCCGACACATCGGCGCCGGTCAACGTGGAATGGGGCGAAGAAAACCGCACCGTCGGTTTGCGTGTACCGGATGCCGGCCCGCAGAGCCGCCGGGTCGAGAACCGCCTGCCGGGCGCTGACGCCAACCCCTACCTGGCCATCGCCGCCAGCCTGCTGTGTGGCTACATCGGCATGGTCGAAGGTATCGAAGCCAGTGCGCCGGTGCAGGGCCGTGGTTACGAACGGCGCAACCTGCGCCTGC
>NZ_BLJG01000461.1 GCF_009932375.1 Pseudomonas juntendi | reverse complement strand
GGCGCAACCTGCGCCTGCCGCTGACCATCGAAGATGCCCTGGAGCGCATGGAGAACAGCCGTGCGCTGGTGCAGTACCTGGGCAAGAAATTCATTACCGGCTATGTCGCCACCAAGCGCGCCGAGCACGAGAACTTCAAACGTGTAATCAGCTCCTGGGAGCGTGAGTTCCTGCTGTTTGCTGTCTGATCAACCCTGGCGCCGCAGGTGCGCGGCGGCCGAACTACGGAGAAGCCCATGAGCGTCAACAACCCGCAAACCCGTGAATGGCAAGCCCTGAGCGGGGAGCATCACCTGGCACCTTTCAGTGACTACAAGCAGCTGAAAGAGAAGGGGCCACGCATCATCACCAAGGCCCAGGGTGTGCATTTGTGGGACAGCGAGGGGCACAAGATTCTCGATGGCATGGCCGGCCTGTGGTGCGTGGCCGTGGGCTATGGCCGCGAAGAGCTGGTGCAGGCGGCAGAGAAGCAGATGCGTGAACTGCCGTACTACAACCTGT
>NZ_BLJG01000460.1 GCF_009932375.1 Pseudomonas juntendi | reverse complement strand
GCCATTGGCGCTGCTGCTGACGTTGCTGCAAACGCGCATCGGCCTCGGCCCAGGTGCCGGTCATCAGGCTGGTCGGGGCGTACTCCTTGAACGCCCAGCGCAGGGAAACCGCAGCCGGCCGCCACACCACCTGGTCGACCTCCAGCGTCCACAGCCGCTCTGCACCTTCGAACGCCTGGATGGCCGGGCTTTCCAGCAGCACCTCGGCACGCCCGCCCAGCTGCAGCACGTTGCCGTTGCTGAAGTCGATGAACAGCAAACCTGCCCTCGGGTTGACCAACAAGTTGCCCAAGGTGTTGAAGTGCAGGTTACCGGCGTAGTCGGGAATGGTCAGCGTATTGCCTTGGACCCTGACGAATCCTGGCCGACCGCCACGGTGGGACACATCCACCGAACGCTGGCCGTTGTCATGCTCGACATAGCTGGCGACGAAGAAGGTGTCGGCAGACTGGATCATACTGACGGTCGTGGCATCCAGGGCCGTCGCATCGATGCGCCCCTGGGCCGGTTCGGCGACGCGCGTGTAATCGCGCAACTGGATGTATTGCGGGCAGTTGCCGAACGACTGCTCTACCGTCACCTGCAATTGCCCTGCAACCTCCTGGCGAATCTGCCCGTTGAGGCGGTTGCGCCGGCGGGTGTGCAGTTCGATGCCCAGCAGGCCGATTGCCTGCCCGGCGACCAAGCCCGGG
>NZ_BLJG01000459.1 GCF_009932375.1 Pseudomonas juntendi | reverse complement strand
GCCTTGTGTCGCGAAATGAGGGCGAAGCCCTCACCGGCGCTGTCACAGCCACACACAATCCCAATGTGGATATTCACCCGCCTTGCGCACCAGACCGGCGCGAATGGGGTTGGCGATGATATAGCGTGCGGCAACTCTCACATCTTCGTCTTTGCGCAGCGCGCGGTCGTAGAAGCCTGGCTGCCATATGTGCTGGCGCGCAGCACCGGTACGGTAGAGGGCACAACTGCTCCGCGACTTGAAGGCGCACATGAGCTTGCTCAGATGGGTTGGCCCAAGCTCGATCAGCCAATGCAAATGGTCCGGCATCAATACCCAGGCCAGAGTCCGGCAGTCGCCTTGCTGATCGCTGAGTTGCAACTGCCGGATCACCGCGCGCGCAAACCAGAGG
>NZ_BLJG01000458.1 GCF_009932375.1 Pseudomonas juntendi | reverse complement strand
GATGTCGGCGCCGGCGATGGCTTCGACCGGAATGATCAGTACCCAGAACCACCAGTACAGCCAGCCGATGGTGAACCCGGCCCACGGGCCGATGGCCTCGCTGGCATAGGTCGAGAACGAGCCGCTGTTGGGGTTGGCGATGGCCATTTCACCCAGCATGCGCCTGACCAGCAGCACCAGCAGGCCGGTCATGGCGTAGGAGAAGAGGATCGCCGGGCCGGCGGTGGCAATGGCATTGGA
>NZ_BLJG01000457.1 GCF_009932375.1 Pseudomonas juntendi | reverse complement strand
ACGCGTACGGTCCAGGCGCGAACTTCCTGCACGCCAGCAGTGAAGTAGGTCTGCAGGTTGAGCAGTTCGTAACCGGCGCGGATCACGCGGTTCAGGCCTGGCTCTTCCAGGCCCAGGGCCTCGAGGAACATGTCTTTCTCTTCGCCATCGTCGAGCTCGGCGATTTCTGCTTCGATCTTGTTGCACACCGGCACCACGACCGCGCCTTCTTCCTCGGCAATGGCCTTGACCACGTCC
>NZ_BLJG01000456.1 GCF_009932375.1 Pseudomonas juntendi | reverse complement strand
AACTGGCTGGCCAGGCCGAAGCCGTGCACGGCACGCTGGCCGTCCTGCCCGACAAAGACCTCGTTGAGGTAGGCCTCGAGGATTTCGCGCTTGTCGTAATGCAGTTCGAGCAGCACCGCCATCATCGCTTCGGTCACTTTGCGGCTGAGGCTGCGCTCGCTGCTGAGGTAGAAGTTCTTCACCAACTGCTGGGTCAAGGTACTGCCACCCTGGCGCATCGAGCCGGATGAAGTATTCACCCACATGGCCCGGGCGATGGACTTGGGCGACACGCCATGGTGGCTATAGAAGTCGCGGTCTTCCGTGGCAACCAGGGTCTCGAGCAGGTACTTGGGCACCTGGTCGATCTTGATCAGAATGCGGTCTTCAAGGTTTTTCGGGTAGATACCGCCGATCATCAGCGGCTCCAGGCGCACCACGTCAAGCGCCTTGCCATTGGCCCCGGAAAGGCCGGCCACGTAATCGCCGGAGAACCGCACGCGCACGAACTGCGCGGGCTCCATGCCCTCGTAGAACTGGAAGCCACGGGTGTTGAGGTCGACGGTGTTGCCGTTGACGGCCGCCGCCCCCGGGCCGTTGGCCGCGCTTTCACGCCGGTAGCCAAGCGCGTCGAGCTCGGTGAGGAAGTCGTTCTTGCTCAGTTTCTGGCCGGTGAACAGCTCCAACGGCCGTGCATACACCTTGGCCGGGATGGTCCAGCGCTTGCCAGAGAACTTTTCCTGGACAACGGCATCGAGGTAAACCGCGAAGCCGGCGACGATCACCAGGCCTACCAGGCTGAGCTTCAAAGCCCAGCCCAGCCAGGCGCGAGAGCGGCCGGTCGGGCGTTTTTGAGGGGTACGGGGAGTTCGGGTTCGGGTCATGACGGCGGATTATACGCACTTTGGAAAGACTGGGCAGGCGGCCCGGCGGTAGGCAGGGACGGCACCATTGACCATAATGATGCATTCGAATTCCCTGCCCCCGGAAGGATTTGCCGTGAGCCAAGCTCTTATCACTGC
>NZ_BLJG01000455.1 GCF_009932375.1 Pseudomonas juntendi | reverse complement strand
CAGCCCATGGAACTTCCCGGTCAGCCAACTGGTGCGCAAGATCGCCGGGGCGCTGGCTGCCGGCTGCTCGATCATCGCCAAGGGGCCGGAAGAAACGCCGTCTTCGTGCATAGAGCTGTGCCGCGCCTTCCAGGATGCTGGCGTGCCGCCTGGCGTGCTGAACCTGGTGTTCGGTGTGCCGGCCGAGGTGTCTGACCAACTG
>NZ_BLJG01000454.1 GCF_009932375.1 Pseudomonas juntendi | reverse complement strand
AGGTCACACTCAAGCGTGGCGAAGCGTTCTTCAAGGTCTGGCACGACAGCAGCCACCCGTTCATCGTGCGCGCCGGCCGCGGCCAGACGCGCGTGACCGGCACCCAGTTCAACGTGTGGAAGTATCGTGATCAGGTCAAGGTCACGTTGCTGGAAGGTTCGGTGCTGGTCTCCAGCGACGGCAGCGCCGGCGGCTATCGCCTTGGCCCTGGCATGCAGGCCAGCTACCACAAGGGCGACTTCGAACCGCAACTGGAACAGAGCGGCGACGTTGGCAATAGCCTGGCCTGGCGCAGCGGCAAGCTGGTGCTCGACAACCTCAGCCTGGAACAGGCACTACCGGTGATCAACCGCTACCTCGACGCGCCGTTGCGGCTGGCCGATGCCAGCACCGGGCGCATCCGCATCAGCGGTGTCTACAATACCCGCGAGGTGGAACGCCTGGTCAACAACCTGCCCAAGGTGCTGCCGGTCTACCTGACCCGCAGCAAGGACGGCAGCACCGTGCTCAACCGCATTTCGCCGCCGCCTGGCAAAGGCTGACGCCCGCCCCGCCTTACAAGGTCATGGCCGCCAGCCAGCCGAACGCCAGCAACGGCAGGTTGTAATGGATGAAGGTGGGGATCACGGTGTCCCAGATGTGGTGGTGCTGGCCATCCACGTTAAGCCCGGAGGTCGGGCCCAAGGTGGAGTCCGACGCCGGCGAGCCAGCATCACCCAGGGCACCGGCAGTGCCGACGATGCATACCGTGGCCAGCGGGTCGAAGCCCAGTTGGACGCACAGTGGTACGAAGATCGCAGCCAGGATCGGCACGGTGGAAAACGACGAACCGATGCCCATGGTCACCAGCAGCCCCACCAACAGCATCAGCAAGGCACCTACGCCCTTGCTGTGGTCGATCCATTGTGCCGAAGCCTGCACCAGGCTGTTCACCTCGCCCGTGGCCTTCATCACCTCGGCAAAGCCCGAGGCGGCGATCATGATGAAGCCGATCATGGCCATCATCTTCATGCCCTCGGTGAACAGGTCGTCGGTGTCGCGCCACTTGACGATGCCCGACAACGAGAAGATCAGAAAGCCGACCATGGCGCCGATGATCATCGAATCGAGCAGCAGTTGCACGATGAACGCCGCCGCAATCGCCAGCCCGGCCACCAGCAGCGTCACCGGGTTGTACTGCACGCTCACCTGCTCCACCTGGGCAATGCGTGCCAGGTCGTAGTCGCGTTTCTTGCGGTAGCTGACGAACACGGCCAGCAACAGGCCGACAAGCATGCCGGCAGCCGGGATCGCCATGGCGTGGGTGACGTTGACGCCGCTCACGTCGACACCGGCGCGGGCCACGTTGGCCAACAGGATTTCGTTGAGGAAAATGTTGCCAAAGCCCACCGGCAGGAACA
>NZ_BLJG01000453.1 GCF_009932375.1 Pseudomonas juntendi | reverse complement strand
GGTGGATTTAGTTTGCGGTGGCGTGGTCTAGTCGGGGTGCGTTCGCATGACTTCCTCGTTTGTCAGTGCCGGCCTCTTCGCGGCTAAAGCCGCTCCTACAGGGGTTACGCGTTTGTTGTAGGAGCGGCTTTAGCCGCGAAAGGGCCGGCAAGTCCAATCACAATGTCAGGGTCAGGCCTTTGACCAGCGCACCTGGCAAATGACTCGACCCGGTGCTGCGTTGTCCATAGGTGCTGGTCGACAGGATCATCTCGCGCTCCTGGGTCAGGTCCTCCAGTTGGCTACCGAGCAAACTGTACAGGCTGTCATCGAAGCGCATGGTGCTCACTGGCCCCTGGATCTGCCCGTTCTCCACCCAGAAGGTGGCGAACCGGGTCAGCCCGGTCATACGCGCTGCTGGCAAGTCCGAGTAGTTGAGGTACCACAGGTTGCTGATGTACAGCCCAGTGCCCAGCCGCTGCAAGACCTCGTCCATGGGCAGGCCACCCGGTGCCAGGCTGAGTGCGCAGGGCGACTCGTAACTGTCGGCGCCGTTGGCCAGCAGCTTGAATTCGGCGGCGCTGCGCGCGCTGATCAGCCGTTGCGCCGCCCGGCCTTGCTGGATCAGCGGCACATCCAGGCGCGGTGAGCCTTCATCGGAAAACGCCGGGCTCAGCG
>NZ_BLJG01000452.1 GCF_009932375.1 Pseudomonas juntendi | reverse complement strand
GATCCTCGCCGGGGAGGCGTTATCGTTGAATAGGGGAAGGCGCTGGCGGGCAGCGCTGGAGGGTCAGGCGGGGATGATTGCGACGCAGGTGTTGACCATGGTGCCGGAGGTCTTGAACGAGGCGTCAGGCAGGTTGACGATGCTGCCGCTGCGCGCAGAGACGATGCCTCGGAAGTCACGGGACAGGGCGTCTTCACGGAAGATCACCCCAGTCGGCATGATCGCTACCAGCAGGCCGCGCGGCTTGAGGAATTTGAGGGCGTGCATCACGTGGTGAATGTCGCTGCGTTTCTTGTCGAACGGCGGGTTCATCACGACTCGGTCATAGATCGGATCAGGCTCAATGCTGAGGAAGTCCGCGCAGCGCACGGAGCGGAAAGCCAGTTGCTCCAGGTGCTTAGCATTGTCCGGCAGAAGCTCGACGCAATCCACATCCAAGCCGGCGATGGCCAGGGCGCTGGCAATGGCACCTCGTCCCGCCGATGGCTCCAGGGCCGACATACCTTTTTCCAGTTGGGCGAACTCCAGTATACGATCAACCACCAGGCCTGGAGTTGGGAAGAAGCCAAAGTCCTGCGGAACCGCGACCTCGCCCGTGAGGATGATGTTCTCGATCGCTTCGGCAGCGTCACCGGCGAACAGGTGCGCCTTGGCCTTGGTATTCCACTTGCCGCCGGCAGCTTTCAGGGTTTTGTCCAGACGGGCGTACAGGCCTCGATCCAGCTGACCGCCGGTGATGAAGAGCTTGTTTCCTTCAGTGCGGGAAGCGCTGAGCAGCGCCATGACTTCGATATCGACTTTCATATGTTTCTCCAGGGCATACGCCGCCCTCCGTGTCCGGATGCGGCAAGATTCGAAGGGGTTCAGCCGTTGCCGAGCAGCAACAGGCCGGTGTCGTCTGGGTCGTCGCCCAGCATCAAATCAGGCGCCCGAAGCTCGCGACCGATGCGGAACTGGTCGAGTCGTCGCGCCACAAAATCCGAGACAACAATTTCGTGGCGCGGCGCACTCAGGAAGTGGCGGGCCGCTTCAGGCCCTAATTCATGGATGCGGTGGATCAGCAGAGTCATGGCCTCGCCGTTTTCCTTGACTTCGGCCCACTGCATGATATCGGCCAGGGCCTGGCGGGTGCCTTCGCCTGCCTTCATCCGCAGGTCTTCGAACTTGGCCTTGGCATCTTTGGCCCTGCGCTTCGCGTCACGCTGCTGCTGCGTCAGAGCCATCATCGCCTCCATTGCGCACAAAGGTGGTGCCCGGGGCGTATTCCAGCAGGTCGCACACCCGGTTGATGATCTTGAGC
>NZ_BLJG01000451.1 GCF_009932375.1 Pseudomonas juntendi | reverse complement strand
CTGCAGGCGCTGGACAAGGTCACCGTCAACGACATCCTGGTGCCGCGCAGCGAAGTGGACGGCATCAACCTCGACGAGCCGATCGAGCGCATCATCGAACAGCTGATCGTCAGCCGCCACACCCGCCTGCCGGTGTACCACAACGACATCAACCAGGTTGAGGCGATCCTCAACACCAAGCTGATCAGCCATTTGCTGCCCAAGGCCGAGTTGACCCTGGAGGCGCTGCACGGGGCCTGCTACGAGCCGTATTTCGTGCCCGAAAGCACACCGCTGCAAATGCAACTGCTGAACTTCCACAAACAGCAACGGCGCCTGGGTG
>NZ_BLJG01000450.1 GCF_009932375.1 Pseudomonas juntendi | reverse complement strand
CGCGGCAAAGCGCTGGCGGGTTTCGGCATCAAGCTCGTGCGCGCTGTCGGCCAGATGGCTGGCGTAGAGCATGGCTGCCGACAAGGGGGTACGGATCTGATGCGCCAGCGAGGCGACCATGCGCCCCAGCGCCGACAGGCGCTCATGGCGCGCCAACTGGTCCTGCAGGCGTCGGGTTTCAGTCAGGTCGTTGAGCAGCACCAACTGGCCAGGCTCGGCGTCCAGGGAACGGGTGGCGATGGACAGACGGCGGCCGTCGCGTAGCGAGACTTCATGGCCGTCATCCTTGCGCGGTGCAAAGCTGCGGGCAATCACCTGGCGCCACAGCTGGCCGAGCAACGGCTCGCCGAGCAGTTGGCAGGCGGCCGGGTTGGCTTCACGCACAAGGCCTTGGCCATCGATCACGATCACCCCGCCAGGCAGCAGGTCCAGCAGGTTCTGCAGGCGGTTGGCCAGGCGTTCCTTTTCACTCAGTTCGTCGATGCGCTGGGCGCTGACCACCGCC
>NZ_BLJG01000449.1 GCF_009932375.1 Pseudomonas juntendi | reverse complement strand
AAGCCATAGGCGCGGAAGGTGCGGTAGCGCATGGCACCGGCCGAGCACAGCCCAACCCACAGCGCCAGGCTGGGCAGGAACAGCTCGGTGTTCTGCGGGAAAATGGCAATCAACGCCACCATCATCGCCGAGCCGGCCAGGGTGCCGAGCACCCGGTAGAAGCTCTTGGCGAACACGTGGCCGCTTTGCGGCTGCATGACGATGAACACGGTGATCATCGCCGTGCGCGGT
>NZ_BLJG01000448.1 GCF_009932375.1 Pseudomonas juntendi | reverse complement strand
GGCCGGGGTCAGCGCCTGGTAGATCGCCGCTGGCTTGACGTTGCTGGCTGCCGCCTCGGCGGCCGGCGCCGGTTCGCTCTTGTGCATGATGAACCAGGTAGCGCCCACCGAAAGGCCGATCGCCAGCAACAAGCCGACGACAGCCATGATGATCAGCTTGAGTTTGCCTTTTGTGGCGGGGTCTTTGACTGCTTCGCTCTTCGCCATGCCAATAATCCGTCGTCCATCGGGGGTTCAAAGGAGGATGGCTTGGCCTGAGCAAGTGTTATGCCAGATTATTCAGAAACTCGGTTTCAGCAGGATCTGCGGTGC
>NZ_BLJG01000447.1 GCF_009932375.1 Pseudomonas juntendi | reverse complement strand
CCAGCCACAGGCGCGGCTGTTGGCCACACCGTCCAGGCCGGAGCGGAACTGCGATAGCGCGCCGCCCAGCGGGCGCAGCAGCAGGCCGTCGCGGATCAGGAACTGCTTGCTGGCCAGAGTGCCGTCATCATCGAAGCTGTAGCTGGCCAGTTCTTCGCCGATGGTCGGGTCGAAGGTCACGTTCAGCAGGCTGGAACCGTACTGCAGGTAGCCGAAGTCACTGGCTTTGACGAAGCTGGTGCCCGCGTAGTTACGCTCGTCACCGAGGATGCGGTCCATCTCCAGCGGGTGGCCGATCGATTCGTGAATCTGCAGCATCATCTGGTCGGGCATCAACAGCAGGTCGCGCGGGCCACTGGGCGTATTAGGGGCCAGCAGCAACTGCAGGGCCTCGTCGGCGACCCGGCTGGCGGCGCCAACCAGGCCACAACGCTCAACGATCTCGTAGCCGCCTTGCTGGCCGAAATTGTCGCGGCCCAGGCTGCGGCTCTGGCTGTCCTGGCTGTTGC
>NZ_BLJG01000446.1 GCF_009932375.1 Pseudomonas juntendi | reverse complement strand
CCGGGTTCGGCGCCGGCCATGTTTCCGGCAATTGGTCTGATGTTCTGGAGCACATGACGCCAACCCTGCCAGTCATTGTCGCCACTCGTACAGGTGAGGGGGCTACAGCCCGCGCAACATACGGGTTTTCCGGCTCCGAGATCGACTTGCAGAAAAAAGGTGTGCATATGGCCGGGCACCTCTGCCCGCGCAAGTGCCGCATTTTGCTGTGGCTGCTGATTGGCGCCGACCGGCAGCATGAGTTGCCGGGTTGGCTGCCCACCTGAGAAAATTTGCCCGTGCAGTATCTTGCACGGGCAACCCTCCAAGCATTGCTGTGCTAGGGTGCACACACTTTTGCCAGCAAGGATTCCCTGCCCGATGCTCCCGCCACTCAGCGAAAAAGAACTGCACCGCCTCGAAGACCTGCTGATCACTTACGGCAACGACTACTCGGTACTCAACCTGGCCGAGCTCAATGGCTTTTTCACCGCGCTGGCTAGC
>NZ_BLJG01000445.1 GCF_009932375.1 Pseudomonas juntendi | reverse complement strand
CGACTTGCCACTTGCGACTGCCACTCATCTCCAGCGAACCAGCCATGCCTGAATCCACCCTTCTCCAGCACGCCCAGATCGACTGGGACGACCAGGGCCGCCCCCATTCGCGGCAGTACGACGACGTCTATTTCGCGGTCAACGAAGGCATCGAAGAAACCAAGCATGTGTTCCTCGGCCAGACCCGCCTGGCCGAACGCTTCGCCAACCTGCCAGCACACAGCAGCCTGGTGATCGGCGAGACCGGCTTTGGCACCGGCATGAACTTCTTCTGCGCGTGGCAATTGTTCGACCAGCACGCGCCCAGCGGTGCACGCCTGCATTTCGTCAGTGTCGAAAAGTACCCCCTGGGCGCTGCCGACATGGCCCGCGCCG
>NZ_BLJG01000444.1 GCF_009932375.1 Pseudomonas juntendi | reverse complement strand
TGCCGGGGCCGCTCTGCGGATCTGTCGGCAAAGGCCCGAAAAAACGCAGACTGTTTTTGTTCACGGGCGGGTTATTATTCCATCTGGCGAAATTATGGTTTCCCCCGCGCACTGATTCTGCTGCCAGCCGAATCAGTGCAGCATGTGCTCCATCAGCCCAATCCGGTGCTGATCAGGAGCCAAGCCCATGTCGAACCCGATCAAACTCTACAACTTCCCCAAGTCCGGCCATGCCCACCGCATCGAGCTGATGCTTTCGCTGCTCAACCTGCCCACCGAGCTGGTGTTCGTGGACCTGGCCAAAGGTGCGCACAAGCAGCCGGACTTCCTGGCCCTCAACCCGTTCGGCCAGGTACCGGTCATCGATGACAACGGCACGGTGATCGCAGACTCCAACGCAATCCTCGTTTACCTCGCCAAAAAATATGACAACGGCACCTGGCTACCCGAAGCGCCAGCCGCTGCCGCCCGTGTACAACGCTGGCTGTCGGTCGCTGCAGGCCCGCTGGCCTTTGGCCCGGCCGCTGCACGCCTGGTGACCGTGTTCGGCGCTTCGTTCAACACTGACGAAGTGATTACCCGGGCGCACACCCTGCTCAAGGTGATTGATGCCGAACTGGCCAAGTCGCCGTTCCTGGCAGGCGACACGCCGACCATCGCCGACATCGCCAACTATTCGTACATCGCCCACGCACCGGAGGGCAACGTGTCGCTGGAGCCGTATGC
>NZ_BLJG01000443.1 GCF_009932375.1 Pseudomonas juntendi | reverse complement strand
ATCCCCACCACCCTTGCCCAAACCCCCTTGCCCACGGTGTTATAGCCGCTATTGCCGTGTGCAGCAGCCGGTCCACAGCGCCTGGCTGACAAAACAACAAATGGAGGCGCCATGTACGCCGATCACTCCGCCTTTGAAGGCCCATACCACAGGATCGCTGCGTTTTTTCCCGAGGAAAGGATGCAACGCGTTGACGCCTGCGCGTTTGCAGGGGTATACAGTGCGCCGCGTTTTACCTGTGACCCCCTTGCGTACCGCGCACTCTTGATCACGCCTGGTTGACCCGCCCCGGCGGCACCTGAGGTCGAGAAACCCAAGGTAACCACCTTGCCCATTCCGCTGCGCCACGAGCGCGGTGGGTCCGATTCCGTCACAGATAAAAACAATGCAGGTGACTTCGTTCATGAGTGGACAAAACATGCATTCAGGCGAGCTCAAGCGGGGCCTGAAGAACCGTCACATCCAGTTGATCGCCCTCGGCGGCGCAATTGGTACCGGCCTGTTCCTCGGCTCGGCAGGCGTGATGAAATCCGCCGGCCCGTCGATGATCCTCGGTTACGCCATCTGCGGCTTCATCGCCTTCATGATCATGCGCCAGCTTGGCGAGATGATCGTCGAGGAGCCGGTGGCCGGCTCATTCAGCCATTTTGCCCACACCTACTGGGGCGGCTTCGCCGGTTTCCTGTCTGGCTGGAACTGCTGGGTGCTGTACATCCTGGTGGGCATGTCGGAGCTGTCGGCGGTTGGCAAGTATGTCCACTACTGGTGGCCGGAAATCCCGACCTGGGTTACCGCAGCCGCCTTCTTCGTGCTGATCAACGCCATCAACCTGATGAACGTGAAGTTCTTCGGTGAAGCCGAATTCTGGTTCGCCATCATCAAGGTGGTCGCCATCGTCAGCATGATCGGCCTGGGCGCCTACCTGCTGACCAGCGGC
>NZ_BLJG01000442.1 GCF_009932375.1 Pseudomonas juntendi | reverse complement strand
GCGGTGTTTGGCCGCGAAGGCCGGGCCAGGCATTTTTTTCTGTCGCCGTCGGTGAGTTCCGCGGTGGCCGCGAGCATTGTGCTGGTAGCGCTGGCCTACAGCGTGTTGCTGCGCCACTTGTGGCAGCCAGAGGGCTGGCAATGGCTGGCCGACGAGTTGCTGCACGACGTCATGCCGGCGCTGTACGCCTTGTACTGGTGGTGTGAGGTGCCCAAGGGCCATTTGCGTCTGCGGCACCTGGCGCTGTGGGCACTCTACCCGGCCGTATACTTTGGCTACGCCTTGTGGCGGGGTAGCGAGATTGGCCTGTACGCCTACCCGTTCATCGATGTGGCGAGGCTGGGGTACGGGCAAGTGCTGCTCAATGCCCTGGGCGTGCTGGCGGGGTTCTGGGGGATCGGGCTGGTGTTGCTGGGGCTGGATCGTTGGCGTGGGGCGCAAAAGTTTGCTTAGCCTGTGCCGGCCTCTTCGCGGGCAAGCCCGCTCCTACAGGAATACCACAGTCTTCAAGGCTGGTGATGTACCTGTATGAGCGGGCT
>NZ_BLJG01000441.1 GCF_009932375.1 Pseudomonas juntendi | reverse complement strand
TAGAATCTCCCACAGGGGCTGTGTTGCCTTCACGTTGGCGCGCTACCTATGGGAGCGGCTTTGGTCGCGAAAGGGCCGGTAGCACTAGCGGTGCCGGTAAGCCTCAAGCGCTTTCAGCCGCTGCGCTTTGAGCGCTTCGCCCAGTGCCTGGCCAGTCAGCCCAGCCTGCACAAGCGGCTTCACATCCACCGCCCGCGCCGCTGCCGCAGCGCCACGCAAATACTCGCCCTGTGGATAACCCGCTTTGCAATTCCCCAGTGCCACCATCTCGCAGGCAGCCAGGAAATCCTCAAACCGCTGCGGGCGCCGGTACACATCGAACTTCTGCAACAGCGCCAGCAGTGACATGGCAGGCAGCTGCAGCGCCTGATCAGCCTGCACCAGGCACTCACCCGTCAGCAGGGCCAGCTCCTGGCATTCCCGCGGCGCCTTGAGGCGTTGGTTGACGGTCTTGATCGAGGCGGGGGGCAACTGGTGCAACAGGCAGGCCCAGCGCACGTGCAGGGGCTGGTGATGCGCAGCTGCTTGTCCCAGCGCAGCCAGGGCTTGGGGGGCGCTATCAAGCTCAGGCAACAGTTCCCGGAGGGCGGCGCACGCATGCAGGACCTGGAAGAACACCTGCGGCTGCGCCTCCATCAGCGCGCGCTCGATCTCCTTCCAGCTGCGCTCTGCAGTCAAGGCCTGCAATTCGCCCGAGGCACTGATCTGGCGCATCAGCTCCAGGGTTTCATCGGCGACCCGAAAGCCCAAGGGTGCATAGCGCGCAGCAAAGCGCGCCACCCGCAGCACACGCAGGGGGTCTTCAGCGAACGCTGGGGAAACGTGGCGTAACAGGCGTTGGTCCAGGTCCCGCGCGCCCTGGTAAGGGTCATGAACCTGCCCGGCCTCATCCTCGGCCATGGCATTGATGGTCAGGTCGCGGCGGATCAGGTCTTCTTCCAGGGTTACGTCGGGGCTGGCATGGAAGGTGAAGCCACCGTAGCCGCGCCCGCTTTTGCGTTCGGTACGGGCCAGGGCGTATTCCTCGCCGGTTTTCGGGTGCAGGAATACCGGGAAGTCGGCGCCGACCGGGCGGTAACCCTTGGCCAGCATTTCCTCGACGCTGGCACCGACCACCAGCCAGTCGATATCGCTGACCGGTCGGCCGAGCAGGCGGTCACGTACGGCACCGCCAACCTTGTAAATGTGCATGAGCAACTCTCCATAACTGCCGACAGCATAACCCGCCGGCAGTCATGGCGTGGCTTCAGAGATGGTGAATCACCGCCAGGTCCATGCGGCCGTATTCGCCGCCGTCGCCGTGCTCGCCGCGTGGCGGCATGTGGTGGGTCTTGACCACCTGCTCGCCTTGCACGGTCTCCAGGTGGATATCGAAGCCCCACAGCCGATGCAGGTGCTTGAGGACTTCGTCGGTCGAGTCGCCGAGCGGTTTGCGGTTGTGCTGCTGGTGACGCAGGGTGAGGGAGCGGTCCCCACGGCGGTCGACACTCCAGATCTGCACGTTCGGCTCACAGTTGCCCAGGTTGTACTGGGCTGCCAACTGCTCGCGAATGAGCCGGTAACCCGACTCGTCGTGAATGGCCGGTACCAGCAGATCGTCCCGTTGGTCATCATCGAGAATGCTGAACAGCTTGAGGTCGCGCATTACCTTGGGCGACAGGTATTGCAGGATGAAACTCTCGTCCTTGAAGCTGCTCATGGCGAACTTGATGGTAGAAAGCCAATCACTGCCGGCAATGTCGGGGAACCAGTGGCGATCCTCTTCGGTTGGGTTCTCGCACATGCGGCGGATGTCGGTGTACATCGCAAAGCCCAGCGCGTAAGGGTTGATGCCGCTGTAGTACGGGCTGTCGAAACCAGGCTGGAACACCACACTGGTGTGCGACTGCAGAAACTCCATCATGAAGCCTTCAGTTATCAGCCCCTCGTCGTACAAGTCGTTCATCAGGGTGTAGTGCCAGAAGGTTGCCCAGCCTTCGTTCATCACCTGGGTCTGGCGCTGCGGGTAGAAATACTGGGCTATCTTGCGCACGATGCGCACCACTTCCCGTTGCCAGGGTTCCAGCAGCGGGGCGTTCTTTTCGATGAAGTACAGGATGTTTTCCTGCGGCTCGGCGGGGAAGCGCCCTTCATCGCGGTCATTGCCCTTTTCGGCGCTTTTCGGGATGGTCCGCCACAGGTCGTTGATCTGCCGCTGCAAGTGTTCCTCGCGCTCCTGTTGCCGGCGCCGCTCCTCTTCGGCAGAAATAGGGTAGGGCCGCTTGTAGCGGTCTACGCCGTAGTTCATCAGGGCATGGCAGGAGTCGATCAGGTCTTCCACGGCGTCGATGCCGTGGCGTTCCTCGCACTGCGCGATGTACTGCTTGGCGAACACCAGGTAGTCGATGATCGAGCTGGCATCCGTCCAGGTGCGGAACAGGTAGTTGCCTTTGAAGAAGCTGTTATGCCCATAGCAGGCATGGGCGATCACCAGTGCCTGCATGCACATGGTGTTTTCTTCCATCAGGTAAGCGATGCAGGGGTCGGAGTTGATCACGATCTCGTAGGCCAGGCCCATCTGACCACGGCTATAGGACTTTTCCGTGCTGAGGAACTGCTTGCCGTAGGACCAGTGGTGATAGCCCAGTGGCATGCCGACGGAAGCGTAGGCGTCCATCATCTGCTCGGCCGTGATCACCTCGATCTGGTTGGGGTAGGTGTCCAGGGCGTAGCGCTCGGCCAGGCGGCTGATTTCCCGGTCGTAGGTCTGGATCAGTTCGAACGTCCATTCGGACCCGGTGGAAATGGGTTGGCGTCTCTGTGCTCTGGCGGTCATGTGGCTAACCTGCGCTGGAAGAGTTCACGGAAGACCGGGTAGATGTCGCCGGCCGATACCAGCTGCTGTTGGGCAAACGTGTCGGGGAAGGCCTCGCCGATGCGTTCGTATTCGTACCACAGCGCCTGGTGCTCACGGGGGGTGATTTCGACGTAAGTGTAGTACTGCACGTGCGGCATGATCTGCTTGGCCAGGATATCGCGGCAGATTGGCGAGTCGTCGTTCCAGTTGTCGCCGTCGGACGCCTGGGCAGCATAGATGTTCCAGTCACTGGCCGGGTAGCGTTCAGCCATGATCTCCTGCATTAGCTTGAGTGCGCTGGAAACGATGGTGCCCCCGGTTTCCCGCGAGTAGAAAAATTCTTCCTCGTCCACTTCGCGGGCACTGGTGTGGTGGCGAATGAACACGACTTCGATGCGGTCGTAATTACGCTTGAGGAACAGATACAGCAGGATGAAGAAGCGCTTGGCGATGTCTTTGGTCGCCTGGGTCATCGAACCGGACACGTCCATCAGGCAGAACATCACCGCCTTTGAGCTTGGGTTGGGTTGCTTGACCAGCAGGTTGTACTTGAGGTCGAAGGTGTCGAGAAACGGCAGGCGGTTGATGCGTGCCTTGAGGCGCTCGATTTCCTGTTCGATTTCCTGGATATCGGTGAAATTGTCCGGTTCCTCTACGCGCAGGCGCGCCAGCT
>NZ_BLJG01000440.1 GCF_009932375.1 Pseudomonas juntendi | reverse complement strand
CACCCCGCTAGACCCCGCCACCGCCCGCTGGATCCCCTGGGTGGTCGCCATCGCCTTCTTCATGCAGTCCCTGGACGGCACCATCCTCAACACCGCGCTGCCGGCCATGGCCCGCTCGCTGGCCGAAGACCCGCTGCGGATGCAGGGCGTAATCATTGCCTACATGCTCACGGTGGCCCTGCTGATACCCGCCTCGGGCTGGATCGCCGACCGCTTCGGCACCAAGCGCATCTTCTTCAGCGCCATCCTGCTGTTCAGCTTTGGTTCGCTGCTATGCGCCGCCGCCAACAGCCTTGGCTTCCTGATTTTCGCCCGTGTGGTGCAGGGCCTGGGCGGTGCGCTGATGCTGCCGGTCGGGCGGCTGGTGGTGTTGCGCGCCTACCCGCGCAGCGAGCTGGTACGCATCATGAGCTTCATTACCATCCCCGGCCTGCTCGGGCCACTGCTGGGTCCGACGGTGGGCGGCTGGCTGGTGGAGATCCTCAGCTGGCACTGGATTTTCCTGCTCAACCTGCCTGTCGGCCTGCTGGGCTGCTACGCCGTCTGGAAGTTCATCCCCGACCTGCGCGGCGCTGAACGCACCCGCTTCGATACCCCTGGCTTCCTGCTGTTCGGCGCCGCGATGGTGCTGATCACCATTGCCATGGAGGGGCTCGGCGAGCTGCACCTGCCGCACCTGCGGGTGATGCTGCTGCTGTTTGCCGGCATGGCGTGCCTGGCTGCCTACTGGCTGCGCGCCGGGCGCGACCCCGAGCCGCTGTTCTCGCCCAGCCTGTTCCGCGTGCGCACCTTCGCTATTGGTATCCTGGGCAACCTGTTCGCGCGCCTGGGCAGCGGCGCCCTGCCGTTCCTGGTGCCGTTGCTACTGCAAGTCGCA
>NZ_BLJG01000439.1 GCF_009932375.1 Pseudomonas juntendi | reverse complement strand
AGCAGTGTTGGGTTGGACTCTCCAGGCAACCTGTACCGGCCCTATCGCCGGCAAGGCGGCGATAGGGCCGGTACAGGCGAACGATCAGCCCCGGCTTGCACAGGCCTCGATGGGCAGCAGGTGCTTGACGAAGTTGCACGGCCGGTGCCGGGCATCCAACTGCTCGGCCAGGATCCCCTCCCACGCTGTCCGGGAAGCCCCGGTAGACCCCGGCAGGCAGCACACCGGCGTGCGGTTGGCCAACCCGGCCAAGGCTCGGCTTTGCACGGTCG
>NZ_BLJG01000438.1 GCF_009932375.1 Pseudomonas juntendi | reverse complement strand
CTTCCGAATCCGTTGGAAGAAGCGACCACTCGGGTCCGTGCGGTTAATAGGGTCACCTCCACAGTAAGCAGCTGGGTGCAACCCACCTTTATCGAATGGGCTCAATGGGTCAATGCTGCAGAAACGCATCAGTGCGGGGTTGTATAGTCGACGTCCTGCACCCAGGGGGTAACCATGAGTACGGGAATCACACCACTGCCCGTTGAATCCAAGAAGCGCTTGCAATTTTTCCGTAGCCAGATATCCGTAGGGTGAATACACCGCTGAGCCAGATGCGGATCCTAGGACTGAATTAGCAAAGTCAACTCGAAGTACTTTCGCTGTTTGCGATTGATCAAGTTGAGCCAGCACCACGTCATTTGCCCATAACACGTGACGATTGCCCAGCGTGGCTACTTCTGTTGTCAAATGACCATTTTTATAAAAATGCAGGCTTCGTTGAGGCGCTCGAGCCTGTGCCTTCTTGCTGGTGGAAGAGGGGCGCATGGTGGTGACCTGAATGTTGGCTGCTGTATCGGAACTCTGCGCGGTCTGAATACCCAGTACAACTGGCAGTTTTACCAGGTCATCAGCACCGAGGCGGACGACAAGAGAGGTTGACAGTCGAGGCTTAACAATCCTGCGAAATCCAAGTCACATTCGCGGTTCCCAGGCTATCCCGGCCAACGAGGTCCCTGCCAATGAAAGCATTCGCCCTGGCAACTCTGTTAACCCTGGCCGTAAGCCCGGTGTTCGCATTCAGCCTCAGCGACGCTGCCAACGCCGTATTCGCCATGCAAAACCAGCAACAGCAAGGCC
>NZ_BLJG01000437.1 GCF_009932375.1 Pseudomonas juntendi | reverse complement strand
GAGCTTGGCGATGTTCTCTGGCTTGAACACCACGTCCCACGAGTCGATTTTGTCCACACCCAGCGCGGCCTTGACCTTCTCCGGGTTGTAGCCGATGCCGATCGAGCCCCACATGTACGGGAAGGCGTGCTTGTTGCCCTTGTCACTGGCATCGCCCACGGCCTTGAGCAGGTCGGGGTCGAGGTTTTTCCAGTTCGGCAGCTTGGAGCGGTCCAGCTCTTCGTACACGCCGGCCTTGATCTGCTTGGCCAGGAAGTTGTTGGACGGCACCACGATGTCGTAGCCCGACTTGCCAGCCAGCAACTTGGCCTCGAGGGTTTCGTTGCTGT
>NZ_BLJG01000436.1 GCF_009932375.1 Pseudomonas juntendi | reverse complement strand
GCACTACCTGGGCCTGCCGACCGACAGCACCAAGAAAGAAGACCTGAAGGCCGCCGAGGACCTGTTCCTCAAGATCCGCCCTTCGATCACCTACTTCCACTCGTCCAAGTACATTGGCGACATGGCCAACGGCAACATCTGCGTGGCCGTTGGCTACTCGGGTGACCTGGAGCAGTCCAAGGCCCGTGCCCATGAAGCCGGCGACAAGGTCAAAGTGGACTACGTGATTCCGAAAGAAGGCGCCGGTACTTTCTACGACATGGTCGCCATCCCCAAGGATGCCGAGCATAAAGACGCTGCCTACCAGTTCATGAACTTCCTGATGCAGCCGGAAATCATGGCTGAAATCACCAACGCCGTGCGCTTCCCGAACGGTAACCAGGCCGCGACCCCGTTGGTCGACAAAGACATCACCGGCGACCCGAGCATCTACCCGCCTGCCGACGTGAAGAAAAAGCTGTACGCGATCGCCGCGCCTGATGCTTCGGTACAGCGTGTGATCACCCGCAGCTGGACCAAGATCAAATCGGGCAAATAAGCCCGGTGGCAGTACCTCCGGGCCGGTAAATGCCGGCCCAGAGGCTTTGAAAGGCAATTGTTCATTGCGGCATCGAAGCTGCGAAGGTAAGTTGCGCGCCGGTTTTGCGTGTGCGGCAGCATTGTCGCTACCCAGGCACTGATTGTGAGGACCACCCACTTGTCTATTTCTGTATTCCGCAAGGCCTTGCTGGCCGGCGCGGGCCTGACGCTGGCATGCAGCGTCCAAGCGGCGCCAACGGTGCACTTCTATAACTGGTCCGACTACATCGGCCCGACCACACTCGCGGACTTCGAGAAAGCCACGGGCATCAAGCCCGTGCAGGATGTGTTCGACTCCAACGAAA
>NZ_BLJG01000435.1 GCF_009932375.1 Pseudomonas juntendi | reverse complement strand
CCTGCGTCCCGACCAGGTCACCGAAAGCAACCAGCGCGACGCCTACCAGGCCATCGCGCCATCGACCGAAAGCGGTCTGTACCTGGTTCCCAAAGTCACCGAGTAAGGGATAGAGCCTGCCATGCACCAATTGACCCTGGCCGAGATCGCCCGCGGACTCGCCGACAAGTCGTTTTCTTCCGAAGAGCTGACCGGCGCGCTGCTGGCGCGCATCAAGCAGCTCGACCCACAGCTCAACAGCTTCATCAGCGTCACCGACGAACTGGCCCTGGGCCAGGCGCGTGCCGCCGACGCCCGTCGCGCCGCTGGCGAGACCGGCGCGCTGCTGGGTGCGCCCATCGCCCACAAGGACCTGTTCTGCACCAACGGCGTGCGCACCAGCTGCGGCTCGAAGATGCTCGACAACTTCAAGGCGCCGTATGACGCCACCGTGGTCGCCAAGCTGGCCGAAGCCGGCATGGTCACCCTGGGCAAGACC
>NZ_BLJG01000434.1 GCF_009932375.1 Pseudomonas juntendi | reverse complement strand
CCGGACGGGAAGGAGCCCAGGACGTTCTTGTAGACGGTTGCGTCGATCATCGGGTTTACCTCTAAAAGGCTGCGGTGGTCCGCGGTTTTTATCGTTGATGTGTCTGATGGTATACCGTAATACCTATTTTGCAAGCAGAATTTTCAGCCGCACATTTTCACGATGAGCGGCACAAGGCCACGGAATACGGGGCTTTGCTCGGTGTGGTGGTTTGTCGCAGGGGTTTTTAAAGCAGAACAGTGGCCGCTTTTTCGTGCGGATCAGTGTTGTCAAAAGTTTGGAATACCAT
>NZ_BLJG01000433.1 GCF_009932375.1 Pseudomonas juntendi | reverse complement strand
CCGCAGCCGTGACCGGAACACCGGTGGTTTTGGCCTGGGCTTGGCGATCAGCCGGCGTGCGATCGAGGGCCAGGGCGGTACGTTGACTGTCGCACAGTCGGCGCTGGGCGGGGCGCAGTTCCGCATCCGCTTGCCCGCCCGTTAGCAGGCGGCAGGGGCGTACAGGCTTTTTCTTCTCGGCCAGTTCTTGTAGGTTTACAGTTCTTCAAGCCAGGGAGCTGAACATGCAAGGCAAGGCACGCAAGATCGTTCAGGCCATTCTTTACGAGGCCATCGCCGTCGCCTGCGTGGCCCCGGCACTGGCGTTGGCGTTCGGCGCCGGCATGGCGCAATCCACGGTGCTGTCGGTGCTGATGTCAGGCATCGCGATGAGCTGGAACATGGGTTACAACTGGGTGTTCGAGCGCTGGGAGGCGCGCCAGCAGCAGCGTGAACGTACGTTCACCCGGCGCCTGCTGCACGCCCTGGGTTTCGAGGGTGGGTTGATGCTGATCCTGCTGCCGCTGGTGGCCTACTGGCTGAACGTCAGTCTGTGGGCGGCGCTGCTCACCAACCTGGCATTGTTCGTGTTCTTCTTCGTGTACGCCTTCGTGTTCCAGTGGGGCTTCGACAAAGTGTTCGATGTGCCGCTGTCGGCGCAGCAAGCCAAGTGTTGACGTGGGCCTGCGCGGCAGGCTAAGTTCCTGGCCTATGAACACCTACCTGCACGTGAACGCCATTATTATTACCGCCATTATCAGCTTGGCGGGCTAGCGCGTACGTGCACCGAACCCGCCCTGGAGGCGGGTTTTTTCTCTCTGACTCCTGGGCAACGTAAAAACGCCAAGGAGTCATCGATGACCAGCTTCAGCCC
>NZ_BLJG01000432.1 GCF_009932375.1 Pseudomonas juntendi | reverse complement strand
CGCCGAAGCGGGGTTTTTCGTTTTTACCACATCAGATCGTCAGGGATCTTGTAGGCCGCGTACGGGTCATCTTCGTCCGCTTCCTCAACATGGGTGTTCAGCAACAGGATACGGCTGGGGTCGCGTTCCTGGATCTTCACCGCTGCTTCGCGCGGGATCACCTCGTAACCGCCGGCATGGGCCACCACCGCCAACGCACCGTTGCTCAGCTTGGTACGCATCAGCGCGTTGACGGCGATACGCTTGACCTTCTTGTCGTCAACGAAGTTGTAATAGTCCTCCGTGCTCAGCTTGGGCAGGCGCGTGGCTTCGATCAG
>NZ_BLJG01000431.1 GCF_009932375.1 Pseudomonas juntendi | reverse complement strand
GCGGGGTTTTTCATGACGAATGGGGTCATTGCGTGGTGCGCTGGTTTTCCAGGTTCTCGAGCTCTGCCCGGTACTGGTGGGCCTCGTGTTCATTGTGGAACATACCGACCAGTTGGCCTTGTTGGTGCACATCCCAGATGCGTACGCCAGCGGCCACGCCTTCGTGGGACATTTTCGATTCGTCGCGTTCGGTTACTTGGACTGTCATCGTTAAACTCCACTTCTTGAGAGGGCTGCGACACTCTGTCGCACACCTTCTTTATAGAGTTTGTTAGCAGCCTAAGTAAATAAAACGGGCATGAAACAAGTTTCATGAAGGCTCAAAGGTGTAGTGCCTGGGCTGGCCCTATC
>NZ_BLJG01000430.1 GCF_009932375.1 Pseudomonas juntendi | reverse complement strand
CCAGGCGCTCGCCCGGGCGCTCCAGCCGCTCCAGGTAGTCGAGCAAAGCGATGGCGTCCTCCAGCCCTGGCGTGTCGTAAAGCTCCAGTAACGGTTCGCCGTCCACCGACAGCCGCGCGCCTTCGACATGGCGAGTGGTGCTGGGGCGGTGGGACACCTCGCCGAAGCCCACGTCGCGGGTCAGGGTGCGCAGCAGCGAGGTCTTGCCAACGTTGGTGTGGCCGACCACGGCCAATTTCAGCGGCTCAGTCATGGCCATGCTCCAGCCAGGTCAGCGGTGAGGTGTCGGCATAGGGCAGGCCCAGCCGCTCGAGGGCTTCATGCCAGTCGCCCAGGCGCCGAGCGTCCAGCGCCTGGCCGGGTGCTGCCTGCAGCAGCCAGACCCTTGTGGCGCCAGCATTGCGTGCCAGGTCGGCGAGCAGCGCCAGGCTGCCGCGGTCGGGCGAGCGGCGCGGGTCACAGGCGATGGCCAGGCGTGCCGGCGGAAAGCGGCTGAGTTGC
>NZ_BLJG01000429.1 GCF_009932375.1 Pseudomonas juntendi | reverse complement strand
AACACGGGGCCCGCGCAAGAAAGGCGCGGATTACAAGGCCCAAGGCCTGGGCGACTGCATTGACTGCACCTTGTGCGTGCAGGTCTGCCCGACCGGCATCGACATCCGCGACGGCCTGCAGATCGAATGCATCGGCTGCGCCGCCTGCATCGATGCCTGCGACGGCATCATGGACAAGATGAACTACCCCAAAGGGCTGATCAGCTACACCACCGAGCACAACCTCTCCGGGCAGAAAACCCACCTGCTGCGGCCCCGCCTGATCGGCTACGCGCTGGTGTTGCT
>NZ_BLJG01000428.1 GCF_009932375.1 Pseudomonas juntendi | reverse complement strand
CTGGCGTGCTGAACCTGGTGTTCGGTGTGCCGGCCGAGGTGTCTGACCAACTGATCCGCTCCGAGGTTATCCGCAAGGTTTCTTTCACCGGCTCGGTGCCGGTCGGTCGCTCCCTGGGCGCGCTGGCCGGGCAATACCTCAAGCGCTGCACCCTGGAGCTGGGCGGGCATGCGCCGTTCATCGTCTGCGATGATGCCGACATCGACGCGGTAGCCACCCTCGGGGCCAACCTCAAGTTCCGCAATGGCGGGCAGATCTGCGCCTCGCCTACGCGCTTCTATGTCCAGGCCAGCGTGTACGAGCGCTTTGTCGAGACCTTCTGCCGGGTCAGCGCCGGCCTGAAAATGGGCGATGGCCAGGACGCCAGCACCCAGCTTGGCCCGCTGGCCAACCCGCGCCGGG
>NZ_BLJG01000427.1 GCF_009932375.1 Pseudomonas juntendi | reverse complement strand
CCGGTTGATGATCTTGAGCGCTGCGTCGAACACCTTGGCGTCGTCCGGCTCGCGGGCCAGGCGCTTCATGTTGGGCTGATGCTCCAGGCAGACCTTGTCGACCAGGCGCCGGGCAAGCCTGCGCAGGTGGTCGGCGCTGTCGTGCACGCGTAGGCTCAGCGCGAAGGCCAGGGCCACATCATCAGGCCGGTACTGGCCGCCGCTGCGGGTGTTGTACAGCTTTCGCACCGGCTTGCGCATCGATGCGTCGAAAAGGGATTCCATGCTCGACCTCCTGAAGGCCGCTTGGGGGAAGGTGGAGGTGCTCACGCCGCCTTGTTCTTTGCAGCGCGCTTCGGATTTTTCTGCTCAATTTCCATGTCCATGTCGTTCCAGCCGGCAAGGAACCATGAGCCGTGGAAGGTATGAAAGGCGAATGGGTTGGCCAGTTTGCCGCCTCCGTTGCGGCGACATTCCCGGCCAAGGTAGTAAACGCTGGGATGCTCGCCGCAATCGCTCATGGCTATGCACCTACCAAGTGGTGAAGTGGGGCAAACGGGATATCGTCGTCGAAGTTATCCGGAGGCGCTGCCTGCTGGCTCTGCTGGGGCGCCTGACGCTGCTGCCGTTGCTGCTGAGGCTGGCGCTGTTGCTGCTGGCCGCCCTGGTTATCCGGACGGCCACCCAGCAGCTGCATGGTGCCGTTGATGTCTACGTGCACCTCGGTGCTGTACCGTTTGATTCCGTCCTTTTCCCATTCGCGGGTCTTGAGCTTGCCTTCGATGTAGCACTGCGAACCTTTGCGCAGGTACTCGCCAGCAATCTCTGCAACCTTGCCGAACAGCACTACCCGGTGCCATTCGGTTTTCTCGACCTTCTGGCCGGTCTGCTTGTCTGTCCACGCCTCGCTGGTCGCCAGACTGAGGTTGGTGACCGCGTTGCCGTTGGGCAGGTAGCGGACCTCGGGGTCCTGGCCGCAGGTTCCGACCAGGATGACTTTGTTTACTCCGCGGGCCATGTTGTCTCCTAGCGCTGAAGTGCTTTGCGAACGAATGGGTCGAGGTCCGGTTGGTTGAGCAGCCAGCGGCGGTAATCGGCCGGCAGGTCGCTGAACTTCGCTCCGCGATGCTTGCCGAAGCCGATCACAGTGGGGATGCGGGCGTCTTCGGAGATTGTCCAGAGTTCGTCCCAGTCCGCCACCGGGCGGCCCAGTTCAGCAGCCAAGGCATCAAGAATCTTGACCAGCAGAAGCCGGCAGTTCTTCACGTCGTCCAGTGCGGCATGGGCGTTGCGCAGGAGGTCCGGCGCTTGCTCGCGGTAGTGCAGGTAGACCATTGCCGACTGCGAGTGGCTGTCGGCGTCGGGCCACAGGCGACGGCTCAGTGCCGCGGTACAGATACGCTTGAGTTCTGGCCGCCCGATGACACCCCAGTCGTAGTCGACGTTGTGTCCGATCAGGTACTCGATATCTGATGGCAGCTGAAACTCGGAGTGATCCGGGCAATCTGCCAGCTCCTCGTCAAGGATGTGGCTGGTAGCCAGGGCGCCGAGCTCAATGGGCTTGCCTGGCTTATAGCGCTGGAGGAACTGAGTGGTTACCTGCAAGCTTAGAATGTCGGCCAGTTGCAGATATGCGGCCTCGACCAGTTGCGGGTCGTTCAGGCCAGTGGTTTCGCTGTCGAAGATGCAGGCATTCATGCCGATTGCTCCTGAGGGGTGAGTTCATACTTGCGCTGGTCCTTGGCGGCATTCAGTTGCGCAAGAAGTTGAGGGGACTGCTCGAGTACGCGATAGGCTGCCGAGAACACACTTTGCAGCTCCTGCATCGTCTCCGTGAGTGGAATCTTCGACAGGGCATCGTCAAGTGCTGCGGCCTGCAGGTCAGCCTGAGACTTGCCATCGTTTAGCCAGGCCAGGAGGCGCCGGCCGGTATCCGGGCTGATCACTTCAGGCTGATCGAAGAGCCGGGTCCGGTCCTTGGTGGCCACGGCAACGTTGCCGTCGTGGAGTAGGTCGAGCACCACGGTGAACTCGTAGTCAGAACCGTCACGCTGCTCGGACTTCATGCCAAGCTTAAGGATCTTCTTGCCTTCGCCCTGGACCGTCTCGGTCTTGCTGCGCATCGTGCAGATGATGTGCAGCGGGCTGGTTAGGATTGTGTCGACGAGCTTGCGGTGGCGCGGCGTCGTCTCGTTCCAGGCCGACCAGGTGTTGCCCTTGTAGCGCTGCTTGGCGATCGTGTCGTTGATCTCAAGGCAGCCACCGGAACCGACCCACTCGTGGGAGTAGCTGTCGATGATCAGCGTCGAGTAGCCGCCTGCCTCTGCAGCCTTGATGGCCTCGATGTACCGCTCCGGCGAGTACGGCGCGCTCAGCCCCATGACATCGAAGTCGGTCAGGTCTGCGTACAGCGAGGCGCTTTCGTGCTCGGTGTCGATGACCGCGATCGGCCCGCCCAGGCCGATGGCCAGTTGCAGCGCGGAATAGGTCTTGCCTGATCCAGATGGGCCGGTAAGTGCTAGCCGTAGCCTTGCCTGCTTACGTTCGGCTTTCTTGAACATGGGGATGCCCTCAGTTCGGTTGGTTGTCCCACTGCCGCTCAATGCGAGCAGCCTCGTCTTCGTACTCTTTGCGCTCATCGCCCTGGTATTGCTCAGGCGAGAACGAACCGACCGTCATCCAGTCGAGCTGGGCGGCCAGGCGGGGTGTTGTGTTCATGGGGTGCCTCAGGAGGTGATGCGGTCGGCGTATGCGCTGGCCAACATCCATGCGGTGCACAGGGATAGCGTAATGAAGCTGCCGCGCCAGAATGCCCAGCGTCGCGCTTGCTGGCGGGTCACGGCCTGACCCTCACAGCGATGCGCCGGCCTTTCATGGTGGCGCTCAGTTGGCGCTTCAGGCTGGCCACTGGCAAGTCACGAGGTAGTCCGATCACCTCGTTGAAGGGGCGCCCGAAGCCGATGATGGCCAGACTTCGCTCGATCTGCTCAAGTTGCTCGTCAATCAGCGATTTGACCGGTGCAGTGCTCATGAGAACCTCCGGGCTTGCTGCTCCCACTGCTGGTGATCGTGAGCGATCAT
>NZ_BLJG01000426.1 GCF_009932375.1 Pseudomonas juntendi | reverse complement strand
TGCCGATGATCAGGCTGCGCTCGGAGTCTTCCGACACTGCGCCCCCGGCCATGTGCGCATGGCTGATGGCAATCAGCGCCTGGTCTTTCTTGCGTTTTTGCAGTGCTGCGGCGATCAGTTGCTGGTGCACCTGGGTGATGCCTTGCAGGTAGTCGTCGCCCAGGTGGGGGCCGGTGACTTCGGCCGGCCGCAGGAACGGCAGCGCCAGGCACCAGGCTGCGACCTTACCGCGGCCATTGGTCAGCGGGATCAGCAGCCGCTCGGCATCCAGTTGGCCCTCGTCCAGCCAGTGCACACGGCCCAGGGCGTGGGTGCGCAGGCGGCGCATGAGTGCGGCAGGCAGCTCGATGCGCGAGCCGGAATCGTGGTTGCCGGCGATCATCACGATGTCCAGCTTGGGCTGTTGTTCATGCGCCTGGACGATGAAGTCGTACAGACGCTCCTGGGCTTTGACCGGGGGGTTGACCGTGTCGAAGATATCGCCGGCGATCAGCAGCGCATCCGGCTGGCGCAGGCGAAGCTGGCCGAGCAGCCATTCGAGGAAGCAGGCGTGTTCGAAATCGCGTTCCTGGCCGTGCAGGCTTTGGCCCAGGTGCCAGTCGGAGGTATGAAACAGACGCATGGATGACCTGTGGTGTCGAGTCGAGCAAGCCAGAGGGCTTGGCTTTGGGGATGGGCGTTGC
>NZ_BLJG01000425.1 GCF_009932375.1 Pseudomonas juntendi | reverse complement strand
GTCTGCTAACGACAGCCTGCAGGCGATCTCGGACATCAAAGATAATACCGATACTGCCAAAGGTGCGGCGCTGGTCGGGTTCGACGAGGAAACGGTTCAATCAGCATTGCGTAAGACAAAATCTCTGCCGGATTATGCAGCCCTGCGCGCCTATTCTGGAATTGCGACAAATCTTCGCATCACTGCAACCGGTTTAGCAGGCCAGTTCACACGTCTCCCAGATCCCGTGGCTGACAACGGATGCACCATTATCACAGATGCAGCCGGTCGATCGTGGAAGCGCGAATATGTTGGTCCAGTCAACGTCTTGATGGCCGGCGCAAAAGGTGATGGTGTAGCAGGAGAAACAGCCGCTTTCAGTATCGCTGCTAAGTGTGCTGCTGCCAGTGTCATAAACACAATCTCCGCAAATAATGCCAAGACATGCGAAGTGTTTGTCCCTGCAGGCACTTATCGTTTGGAGTCCATCGTCGACACGAACTACACCGACGTGGTGTTCCTGCTCGACGCGGGCGCAAAGATTATCAACCCAGCTAATCTGAACGGAAAGGCGGTACGCGCTGGCGTGCGTATTACACATCAGGTGCAGGGCGGGACCGGCGATGGGGCCACCGCCTTTTCGATCAGCTCCAATACTGGCACTGGCGAGAAATCTCCGCTTTTAAATGGCTTTTCAACTGGTCAGGCAGCCGCTAACTACGCGGACAGCGTAAGCAAGATACCTTTCCGTGACGTAGCCGCCCTTTATGCCGATAGCTCAAGCATCAGCGAGCTCATCAATTCAGACAACGTTACATATACGTCAAACGGAGTTGTAGTAACTGGACTTCCCGCAGAGTATTACACTAAACGCCTACGCAGAGGCATGGTGATTGACACCAAGCACGCGCAACCGTGGACGGGGATTATTGACAGCTTCGTGATCGATTCTGCAAACAACCAGGCAACATTTGTTCTCGTTGACGGGTGGTGGCAGTACGGCTCCTCAGCTGCAGGTGTGCCTGTCGCAGGTAGCGGGCTATACGTTAATCGCACCACCAAGCTATTTGCGATGAACTCTAATACTTTTCTCAATAGCGCCATCGGCACTGATATGGCGGCTGGCTATGAGCTTGGTACTTATAACAACCGACAGGACGCAAGCCAGCTTGGCGATCTATCGAGACATGTCTGGGGCTATGACAGCACCTCTGGCGGAACCTACAAAGGTCAGGCTGCCTTCATTGCTCGAGGAAAATGGCTGAACGGTTACGTCTCTCGTGGTGCCGACCGCCATTTTGTGGCCACTGACGCAAACTGGAAAACCACGTTCGCGGTACTCGGTAATGGAAGTATTGAAGCTGGGTCCGTTGCCACTGCTGGCTCATGGTGGCTGGACATCCATACTTCGGGTAACGACAACGACTATGACTCTCGCGTCCTCGGAAGCGGCGGCGGAGCTGCAGCGGGCGGTGGAAATATTGGTTTCTATGCGGCCAATATACTGGCTTACGGGACCTTACGCCCAGGCGTAGACAACAGCACATCTTGCGGAACTGCTGCATACCGTTTCACGCAGTTTTTCGCTGCTACCGCTACCATTGGAACCTCCGACGAGTCTCTCAAACAGGACATCGCGGCAATCCCGGATCTTGTGCTCGACGCTTGGAGCCAAGTCGATTATCAGCAGTACCGGTTCAGAGAGTCGGTGGCTGAAAAAGGAAAAAAAGCGAGACTCCATGTGGGCGTTATAGCTCAGCGCGTCAGGAAAGCCTTCGAGGAGCGCGGTTTGGACCCATTTTCCTACGGCATTCTTTGCTTTGATGAATGTAACCGCTCCATA
>NZ_BLJG01000424.1 GCF_009932375.1 Pseudomonas juntendi | reverse complement strand
CAGGCGCTCGGCCAGTTGCAAAATGTCGCCAGGGCGCTCGCGCAGCGGGCGCCAGGCCAGGGGGAAGACCGAAAGCCGGTAATACAGGTCTTCACGGAAACGCCCCGCGGCCACCTCGCCAGCCAGGTCGCGGTTGGTGGTGGCCAATACCCGAATGTCGAGACTGACCGGCTTGCGCCCGCCTACCCGCTCTACCTCGCGCTCCTGCAGCACCCGCAACAGCTTGGCCTGCAGTGCCATGGGCATTTCCGAAATTTCGTCGAGCAGCAAGGTGCCGCCCTCGGCCTGCTCG
>NZ_BLJG01000423.1 GCF_009932375.1 Pseudomonas juntendi | reverse complement strand
GGGCAACGTCCGTGAACTGGACAACGCCCTGCAGCGGGCGCTGATTCTGCAGCAGGGCGGGGTGATTGAAGTGGCGGATTTCTGTCTGGCAGGCGCCATTCCATTGTCAGCTGGCAATGAGCCATTACCCGCGGTCGCCGCTGAAGCCAGCGGCCTGGGGGATGACATGCGCCGCCACGAGTACCAGATGATCATCGATACCCTGCGCGCCGAGCGTGGCCGCCGCAAGGAAGCCGCCGAACGGCTCGGCATCAGCCCGCGCACCCTGCGCTACAAACTGGCGCAGATGCGCGATGCCGGGTTTGACGTCGAGGCCAGCTTGTTCGGCTGACAGGCCCAGTTCGCACGCGCGACGCGGCCTGTGTG
>NZ_BLJG01000422.1 GCF_009932375.1 Pseudomonas juntendi | reverse complement strand
GGGAGCCGGCTTGCCGGCGATGCGCCGCGCGGGCGGCGCTCGATCTCACAGGCGCTGCATTCCTTTCGCCATACAAATGGCAGCCCTCCCGCGACCCAACGGCAGCCCCAACAAACCCCATAATCAGGTCTATCTTGAGGCAGCAGACCAGCAAGGACCGCATCAGGGCGGCGAGGTGCCTGTATTGGTTTTTGCGGTGTTGCGCAGATCGAGCGCCGCCCGCGCGGCGCATCGCGAGCTGCGCTCGCTCCGTTTGTTTCGGGCCAATTATGCCTGGGGGATTTGCGCGCGAACCCTTTGGCGCATGCCTCAATATCGCGTCGTATGAACCAGGCGGTCGCGCGCGCCTCTCACA
>NZ_BLJG01000421.1 GCF_009932375.1 Pseudomonas juntendi | reverse complement strand
GCTGTCGGCCAGCTTGGCCTTGCCGGTCACTGCAGAAATCTGCCAGTCGAAATCGGCATAGGTCTGGGTGGCCGCCCAGATGCTGAACATCAGGTGGTGCGCATCTACATGGGCGATCTGCCCGTTGTCGATCCAGCGCTGGATGCACTCGATGTTGTGCCGGGCCTGCTCGTTCAACTGCGCCACCTGGTTCGGTGACAGGTGTGGAGCGCCGTGCATGATCTCGCTGGCAAATACCTTGGAAGCATGGGGCAAGTCGCGGGAAATGCGGATTTTCGAGCGAATGTAGGCGCTCAGCACTTCTTTCGGGTCACCGTCGGCATTGAACGGCGTGGACGCCTGCATGATCGGCGCGATGATGCTTTCCAGCACCTCGCGGTAGAGGTTGTCCTTGGACTTGAAATAGTAATACACGTTCGGCTTGGGCAAGCCGGCCTTGGCCGCAATATCGCTGGTCTTGGTGGCCGCGAAGCCCTTGTCGGCGAATTCCTCGCTGGCTGCGCGCAGGATCAATTCCTTGTTGCGCTCGCGAATGGTGCTCATGGTCAGGGATCTTCCTCGTGTCTGGCCACCTCTAAGAGGGATCGGGCATGGTAGCACCGGGCCCGACGGGCGCTCAAGGCAGCGGCTTTGGGCTAGAATTCTGGGCATTTACTCATTCGGATGCAGGCAAACATGGCAGGAAGCAGTCTACTGGTACTGATCGACGATATCGCCACGTTGCTGGACGATGTTTCGCTGATGACCAAAGTGGCAGCAAAAAAAACCGCAGGCGTGCTGGGCGATGACCTGGCGCTCAATGCCCAGCAGGTGACGGGTGTGCGGGCCGATCGTGAACTGCCGGTGGTGTGGGCGGTGGCCAAGGGTTCGTTGATGAACAAGGCCATTCTGGTACCGGCGGCCCTGCTGATCAGCGCTTTCATCCCTTGGGCGGTCACGCCCTTGCTGATGCTGGGCGGCGCGTATCTGTGCTTCGAGGGCTTCGAGAAGCTGGCGCACAAGTTCTTGCACAGCAAAGAAGACGACGAGGCGCAAAAGGCTGCGCGCAAACAGGCTGTGGCCGATGCCAATGTCGACCTGGTGGCGTATGAGAAAGCCAAGATCAAGGGGGCTGTGCGTACCGACTTCATCCTGTCGGC
>NZ_BLJG01000420.1 GCF_009932375.1 Pseudomonas juntendi | reverse complement strand
GGCGCACAACAAAAAAGCCACGAGGTCACCCCCGTGGCTTTCGGTCACAACCTGGCGGCCAATTACAGCGCCATGTCGTTCTCTGGCTTGCTTTCAACCGGTTGGCTTGGCGCAACGGTGGTACCGACGCTGGCGTCGATCACCGGTGGCTTCTCCAGTTGCAGTACTTCAGCGGTGTAGTTCCACTCTTTCTGGGTGGCCGCTGCCGAATCATTGAGCTTGGTGCCGTAGCTCGGAACGATCTGCTTGATCTTGGCCTGCCACTCTGGGGTAGCGACCTTCTCCTTGAACACGGTTTCCAACACGTTGAGCATGATCGGCGCAGCGGTCGAAGCACCTGGCGAGGCGCCCAGCAGGCCTGCGATGGTGCGGTCTTCAGAGGCCACCACTTCGGTACCCAGCTTCAGCACACCGCCCTTCTCGGCATCACGCTTGATGATCTGCACGCGCTGGCCGGCCTGCCACAGTTTCCAGTCTTCCTTCTTGGCGTTGGGGAAGTAGGTGCGCAGGGCTTCGAAGCGGTCGTCGTCAGACAGCATCAGCTGGCCAGCGAGGTACTCCACCAGCGGGTACTGCTCGATACCGACCTTGGTCATCGGCCACACGTTGTGGGGGGTGGTGGTGCTCAGCAGGTCCAGGTACGAACCGTTCTTCAGGAACTTGGTCGAGAAGGTGGCGAACGGGCCAAACAGGACCACGCGCTTGCCGTCCAGCACGCGGGTGTCCAGGTGCGGTACCGACATGGGTGGCGCGCCGGTCGAAGCAATACCGTAGGCCTTGGCCATGTGCTGCATGGCCACGGTCGGGTTCTCGGTGACCAGGAACGAGCCACCCACCGGGAAGCCTGCGTATTCCTTGGCTTCTGGAATGCCCGACTTCTGCAGCAGCTTCAGGGCACCACCGCCGGCACCGATGAACAGGAACTTGGCGTCGGTGGCCGACTCGGTACCGTCCTTCAGGTTCTTGTACTCGACGTGCCAGGAGCCATCCTTGTTGCGGGTGATGTCCTGCACTTCGCTGGACAGCTTCAGGTCGAAGCCTTTCTGGGTTTGCAGGTGGCCAACGAACTGGCGGGTGATCTCGCCGAAGTTCACGTCGGTGCCGATTGGCGTCCAGGTCACGGCCAGCTTCTGGTTCGGGTCGCGGCCTTCCATCATCAGCGGGACCCACTTGGCGATCTGCGCGTGGTACTCGGAGTACTGCATCGGGCGGAACAGCGGGCTGGCCTGCAGCGCGTCGTAACGCTTCTTCAGGAACTTGATGTTGTCATCGCCCCAGACGAAGCTCATGTGCGGGGTGGTGTTGATGAACGAATGCGGGTTCTTCAGCACGCCCTGGCGGACCTGCCACGACCAGAACTGACGGGAAATCTGGAAGGCCTCGTTGATTTCGATGGCCTTGGAGATATTGATGTTGCCGTCTTTGTCTTCCGGGGTGTAGTTCAGCTCGGCCAGCGCCGAGTGGCCGGTACCGGCGTTGTTCCAGCCGTTGGAGCTTTCTTCGGCCACGCCGTCCAGGCGCTCGACCATTTCCATCGACCAGCTTGGCTCCAGCTCGTGCAGCCACACGGCCAGGGTGGAGCTCATGATGCCGCCGCCGACCAGCAGTACGTCGACTTTCTTGGTTTCTGCGGCGTGCGCTTGCATGCAGCTTGCAGCGACAGCCAGACCCAGCAAGGTCTTGCCAGCTTTCTTGAACATTGATCAATTCCAGTCATAAGAACAGAGGGAGGGCCTGTGGCTGGCCCAAGTAAAGCGTGTTCTTCAGCGCAGGCTTGTTATTGATCATTGTTCAGCAGCTAGAGAACGAGAAAACGACCCTGCCTTTGTCGAATTGACTGACTTGGCTGAATCGTTTTGCCGATTGTACTTGAAATGCCTGCACAAACAAATTGCAGCCCTTTACGTCAAGGCGGCAGGTTGTCCCATGGCGCGCAGGCAAAACATCTTGCCGATTGCAGTATTGCGCCGACAGCCCTACTATTGCGATCATTTCTCATTCGCACCCTTTCGCGCTCGCGCCGGATGCCGCCGTGGTTTCGATACCCGAGTTGAATCACCCGCTTCATCGCCTGTACCACAGCCATTCGCGCTGGCTGCTCGGCTTTTTGTACCGCCGGCTGGGTTGCCGCTGCGATGCCGCCGACCTGGTTCAGGACACCTTCGTGCGGATGCTCAAACGCCCGCTGCCGCAGGGTGGCGAGCGTGGCCAGCGCTCGTACCTGGCGACCATCGCCCGCGGCCTGTGCGTGGACCACTGGCGCCGGCAGAAGCTGGAGCACGCCTGGTTACAGTACCTGGCCCTGCAGCCCGAGGCCGTGCAGCCCTCCCCCGAACAACGCGCAATCATCGTCGAAACCCTGCACGAGGTGGATGCCATGCTGCTGCGCTTGCCGGGCAAGGTGCGCCAGGCGTTCCTGCTGGCGCAGATAGACGGCCTGGCCTACCGCGACATTGCCGCCCACCTGGGCGTGAGCGAACGCATGATCAAGAAGTACCTGGCCCAGGCGTTTCTGCACTGCGCCATTCTGGAAGCCGAACTTGACGGCTTGCTGGTGGAGTAACGCCATGACCGCACCCGCCCACACGCTCAGCCACACCAGCCTGCAGCAAGCCGCCCACTGGTACGTGCGATTGCAGGACGAACATGCCACCCCTCAGTTGCACCAGCAATGGCTGCACTGGCTGCAGCAGCACAGCGACCATCAGGCGGCCTGGCACTATGTGCAGCGGGTGGGCCAGCGCTTTGCCCCACTGCAGGGCGAAGGGGTGGCGGCCAGCCAGGCATTGCGCCAGCAGGACGCGCGCCGCTTCAGCCGGCGCAGCGGGCTCAAGTCGCTGCTGGTGCTGGGCGCGGGCTCGCTGCTGGGCTGGCGGGCCTGGCAAGGCGCACCCCTGGCGGGTTGGGGGGCAGACCTGGCCACTGGTATCGGTGAAATCCGCGAAACCCGCCTGGCCGATGGCAGCCAACTGTGGCTGGCCGCACAAAGTGCCGTGGATTTGCAGTTCACCCCGCGCAGCCGGGTGTTGGCGCTGCGCTTCGGCGAACTGCTGGTGGAAACGGCCCACGACCCACGCCGGCCGTTCTTCGTCGACACCGCGCAAGGGCGCATGCACGCCCTGGGTACGCGCTTTGCCGTGTGCCAGCAGGGCGAAAACACCCGGCTGGCCGTGTACGCCGGCGCCGTGGAGGTGTGCACCGCGCTTGGCGGCGAACGCCGCACTGTGCAGGCCGGGCAGCAGTTGGCGTTCAATGCGCGGGCCGTGGGCGCTACCCGCGCGGCGCAAAGCGCAGGCGAGTCGTGGGTTCAGCACAGGCTGAACGCCGAAGGCATGCCCTTGGCCGATTTGCTGCAAACCCTTGGGCGCTACCGCCATGGGCACCTGGGCTGGCACCCGGAGGTGGCGACGTTGTCGGTGATGGGGGCGTTTCCGCTCAACGATACCGACCGGGCGCTGGAATTGCTGCAAGCGGCACTGCCGGTGCGGGTGCAGCGGCTGACGCCGTGGTGGGTCACAGTCGAGCCGGCTTGATACCTGAACACCTTTGAACCCAGCGCCTTGCATCGCGTTGGATTCTTCGCGGGCATGCCCGCTCCCACAGAGACAGCGTGAACGCGAAGCCGGCGCAGTACCTGTGGGAGCGGGCGAGCCCGCGAAGCAGGCGACGCGGTGTTCATCAGTTATGAAAAATAATGCCAAGCCAGTTCCCTTTTTCCAATCGCGTTCGGTTAACCCGG
>NZ_BLJG01000419.1 GCF_009932375.1 Pseudomonas juntendi | reverse complement strand
TGGTTGACCCGATCAAAGAACTTCTCCAGTTCGAGTGCCACGCAACCCCTATGACCCGCCGCCACAGGGGTGCGGGCCATCTCGACAGCCTGGTGAGCGCTTCTGCCCGGACGGAAGCCGTAGCTATAGTCCGAGAACAGCGGATCGAAGATCGGCGTGAGCTGTTGCAGCAGGGCTTGCTGGATCAGGCGATCCACGACACTGGGAATGCCCAGTTGCCGCATACCGCCCTGCGGTTTGGGAATTTCGACCGCCCGAACTGCCTGGGGATGGTATTAACCTGCCAGCAGCCTGACCTTCAGGATGGGCCAAT
>NZ_BLJG01000418.1 GCF_009932375.1 Pseudomonas juntendi | reverse complement strand
GGGGGCTGGCAGGGGTAGTCGGAACATATGCAGCGCCTGTGAGATCGAGCGCCGCCCGCGCGGCGCATCGCGAGCTGCGCTCGCTCCTACGTTTGTTTCGGGCCAGTAACCCCTGTGCCAGGTGCGCGCGACCGCCTGGTTCATACGGCGCGATATTGAGGCATGCGCCAAAGGGTTCGCGCGCAAATCCCACAGGATCGCGAGCTGCGCTCGTTCCTACGTTTGTTTCGGGCCAGTAACCCCTGTGCCAGGTGCGCGCGACCGCCTGGTTCATACGGCGCGACATCGAGGCATGCGCCAAGGCGGTCGCGCGCAACCATCCCAGGCATGATTGGCCCGAAACAAACGTAGGAGCGAGCGCAGCTCGCGATGCGCCGCGCGGGCGGCGCTCGATATCCGCGCCACCGCAT
>NZ_BLJG01000417.1 GCF_009932375.1 Pseudomonas juntendi | reverse complement strand
GACCTGTGCCCCGACCAACGATAACCTGATGGAACTGGTAGTGATGGCCGACGCCTTCCGCCGCTCCTCAGCATCCCGAATCACCGCCGTGATTCCTTACTTCGGATATGCCCGCCAGGACCGCCGTCCGCGTTCGGCACGTGTAGCCATCAGCGCCAAAGTCGTCGCTGACATGCTCACTGTCGTCGGTATCGACCGTGTACTCACTGTCGACCTGCACGCTGACCAGATCCAAGGCTTCTTCGATATTCCCGTCGACAACATCTACGGCTCGCCCGTACTGGTAGACGACATCGAAGACCAGCGTTTCGAGAACCTCATGATCGTATCCCCGGACATCGGTGGTGTTGTGCGCGCACGCGCCGTCGCCAAGTCCCTGGGTGTCGACCTGGGTATCATCGACAAACGCCGTGAAAAGGCTAACCACTCCGAGGTCATGCACATCATCGGCGACGTCGAAGGGCGCACCTGCATCCTGGTAGACGACATGGTCGACACCGCCGGCACCCTGTGCCACGCGGCCAAAGCCCTGAAAGAACACGGCGCTGCCAAGGTTTATGCCTATTGCACGCACCCTGTCCTGTCGGGCCGCGCGATCGAGAACATCGAGAAGTCGGTACTGGACGAGCTGGTGGTGACCAACACCGTACCGCTGTCCGCCGCTGCTCAAGCCTGTGACCGTATCCGCCAGCTGGATATCGC
>NZ_BLJG01000416.1 GCF_009932375.1 Pseudomonas juntendi | reverse complement strand
CCGGTTGTCGCTGAAGCGGTACGCCGTATCAGCAACGAAGAATCGATCAGCGCGATGTTCCGCTAAGCGGAACCCGTGTTGATATGAAGCGCCCCGCCCCAACCTGTGTTGGGGCGGGGCTTTTTTGCCATCCCCGTCTGGCGCTGGTCGCAAACGCCATTCGGGAGGCTATTTTGGAGAAGTAAAATGACCGATTTCATCCTGAACGCCCAAGCGCGTACTGACCTGGGGAAAGGTGCGAGCCGCCGCCTGCGTCACTCCGCCAGCATCCCTGCCGTAGTTTACGGTGGCGATAAAGAAGCCCAGTCCCTGACCATCGTGGCCAAGGAAATCGCCAAACTGTTCG
>NZ_BLJG01000415.1 GCF_009932375.1 Pseudomonas juntendi | reverse complement strand
GCGGTTTCCTTCAGGCGCTCCAGGTCCCGCCAGTGCGGCCACACCCACAGCAGCAGGCAGCCGAGCATGGCGGCACCGATCAAGACGGTCACCCCCCAGGACAATACGTTGATGTCGAACGGGTCGGGCGGCGAATGCAGCTCTACCAGCCACTGTTTGTCCAAGGGGGCCAGCACGGTTTCGTAATAGCCCCACTCGCCAATGCGTACCGCGTGCAGCCCCTGCGCCAGGCGCGCCTGC
>NZ_BLJG01000414.1 GCF_009932375.1 Pseudomonas juntendi | reverse complement strand
AGCCTGAAGAACAAGGGCGGCGAGCCGCTGCTGCCGGTGATGAGCACCCTGTGCATCGCCGCCGGGCGCAAGGACAAGCTGCGCCCTGGCGACATTCTCGGGGCGTTGACCGGTGATGCCGGGATCCCGGGCAAGCAGGTGGGCAAGATCGCGATCTTTGACTTCCAGGCGTTTGTGGCAGTGGAGCGGGCGCTCGCCAAGCAGGCCATGCAGCGCTTGAACAGCGGCAAGATCAAGGGCCGGTCCCTGAAAGTTCGCATCGTCTGACATTTTT
>NZ_BLJG01000413.1 GCF_009932375.1 Pseudomonas juntendi | reverse complement strand
CTGGCTTGCCTGCGATGGGGCGCGATGCGACCCTGGTTTTACAGGTGTGGCTGGCGCAGTACCCGTGCCTTGAGGTACTCGCGCACTTCCACGGCATCCCCGGCAAACTCGATGCGCTCGGCCTTGGCTGCCCGCTGGTAGGCATACATCGGGTCGTAGTACTCGTTCAGCAAACCCTCGATCCAGCCCCGGTGCAGGTCCACCGCGCCGCTGCGCTGCTGTTCTTCCAAGGCCAGGCGCAGAACTTCCGATAGCCGTTGGTAGCGTTCGCCACCCAGGCGCTTGTGGATGTTGGCCATGCTCTGCAGCATGCGCTCGGCAAACAGGCGGCGACCGTCTTCCTCGCCATGCACGGCCATAAACTCGGCACTCAGGTTGATCACATAGTCGCGAAGAATGCGTTCCACGCGGTTAGCGAAGCTGTCCTCCAGCCACACCAGCGGATACCGCTGCATGCCTTGGTATAGCTCCAGCGGCAACGTGCAACTGCCGACAATACGGCCTTCATCTTCCAGCACGAACTGCTCGACCCCTCGGGCACGCTTCTTCAGCACATCGATGGCCAACTGGTTCTCGAAATCGATCTGCGCCGGCTGCGCCGTGGCGCGCTTGCCGAAGCTGGAGCCGCGGTGATTGGCGTGGCCTTCCAGGTCGAGCACGTTGTCCAGTTGCTGCAGCACATCGGTCTTGCCGGTGCCGGTCAGGCCGCCGACCAGCACGAAATCGCATTGGGCCACCGCCTGCTGGGTCGTCCCCAGCAGAAAGTTACGCATGGCCTTGTAGCCACCTTTGACGCGTGGGTACTGGATGCCCGCTTCATCGCGCAGCCAGCCCTGCACGATCTGCGAGCGCAGGCCGCCCCGGAAGCAGTACAGGTAGCCCTCGGGATGCGCCTGGGTAAAGGCTACCCAGGCTTGCAGGCGGGCGTGCTTGGTAGCACCGCTGACCAACTGGTGGCCCAGCGCGATGGCGGCGGCCTGGCCCTGTTGCTTGAAGCAAGTGCCGACCTTCTGCCGCTCCTGGTCGTTCATCAGCGGCAGGTTGACCACGCCAGGGAAGGCGCCTTTGGCGAACTCGACCGGCGCGCGCATGTCCATCATCGGCACGTCGTCGAGGAACAGCTGGCGAAAATCGGTGCAGTCGGGGCGCATCAGATCACCTCGACCGCGTGGCTCTGCCGCTCGACCAGCTTGCCGATCGGCGCCAGTTGCAGGCCCAGTTCGGCGGCCACCGCCAGGAACTCTGCTTCACCTTCCGGGGTAACTGCCACCAGCAGGCCACCGCTGGTTTGCGGGTCGCACAGCAGGTGCTTCTGGTCGTCGCTGAGCGTACCGATCTTGTGCCCGTAGCTGTCGTAGTTGCGCAGCGTGCCGCCGGGAATGCAACCCTCGGCCAGGTAGTGGTCGACACTGGGCAGGCGCGGTACAGCGGCGTAGTCCAGGTGCGCGGTAAGGCCGCTGCCTTCTGCCAGTTCGACCAGGTGGCCGAGCAGGCCGAAGCCGGTGACGTCGGTCATGGCCTTGACCCCGTCCAGCTTGCCAAAGCGGCTGCCGGGGGTATTGAGGGTGCACATCCAGTCACGGGCCAGGCCTTGGTCCTGCGCGCGCAGCTTGGCCTTTTTCTCGGCAGTGGTGAGGATGCCGATGCCCAGTGGCTTGGTCAGGTACAGCTGGCAGCCGGCGCTAGCGGTGTCGTTGCGCTTGAGGTGGCGCTTGCTGACCACGCCGGTGACAGCCAGGCCGAAGATGGGCTCGGGAGCGTCGATGGAGTGGCCGCCGGCCAGTGGAATACCGGCTTCAGCGCACACGGCGCGGCCACCGCGGATGACTTCGCGGGCGACTTCCGGTGCCAGCACGTTGACTGGCCAGCCAAGTATGGCGATGGCCATCAGCGGGTCGCCGCCCATGGCATAGATGTCGCTGATGGCGTTGGTGGCGGCGATCCGACCGAAGTCATAGGGGTCATCGACGATCGGCATGAAGAAGTCGGTGGTCGAAACCACGCCACGTTCGTCGTCCAGTGCGTATACCGCGGCATCATCGCGTGAGGCGTTGCCGACCCACAGTTTCGGGTCCAGGGCCTGGGTGCCGCTTTCAGCGAGGATCACGTCCAGCACCTTGGGGGAAATCTTGCAGCCACAGCCGGCACCGTGGCTGTACTGGGTCAGGCGAATCGGCTCGCTCATACGTACCTCAGCAGGTCAATTTGTTGCGCGATTGTAGCAAAGCTGGCCTTTGCGCCTGTGCCTCTTATAATTCCTTGGGCCAGCTTCAAGCTTCAAGCTTCAAGCTTCAAGCTTCAAGCAAAAGCAAAAGCAAAAGCCACATGCAGGCTGCTTTTGCTTGCAGCTTGCAGCTTGCAGCTTGCAGCTTGCAGCTTGCGACTCGCAGCCGCTTTTCCCCGCCATTGAACCGGAGAACCCCCCATGCTCAAACGCCCCCTGGCGCTCGCCGCTGGCCTTGTGCTGTCCTGCTGTGCCGTTGTCGTGCAGGCCGCTGAAACTTTGCGGGTCAGCGCCATCCCAGATGAAGCGCCCACCGAACTGCAGCGCAAGTTCAAGCCGTTGGGCGAGTACCTGGCCAAGCAGTTGGGCATGGAAGTGAAGTTCGTGCCGGTGGCCGATTACCCGGCTGTGGTCGAGTCGCTGGCTTCCGACCGCCTCGACCTGGCCTGGCTGGGTGGGTTCACGTTCGTCCAGGTTCACCTGAAGGACCCGACCGTCACGCCGTTGGTGCAGCGTGAGCAGGATGCGCAGTTCACCTCCAAGTTCATCACCGCCGACCCCAACGTGAAAAGCCTGGCCGACCTGAAGGGCAAGTCGTTTGCCTTCGGCTCCATCTCGTCCACGTCCGGGAGCCTGATGCCGCGCTACTTCATGCTCAAGCAAGACAACATCAAGCCTGAGGACTACTTCAGCCGTGTGGCCTATTCCGGTGCCCATGACGCCACCGTGGCGTGGGTGCAGGCGGGCAAGGTCGACGCAGGTGTGCTCAATGCCAGCGTCTGGCAGAAGCTGGTGGACGCCGGCAAGGTCGATACCAACAAGGTGAAGGTATTCGCCACCACACCGACCTATTTCGACTACAACTGGACCGTGCGCGGCAACATGGACCCGGCGCTGAAAGAGAAGATCAAACAGGCCTTCCTCGCCCTCGACCCGGCCAACCCGGCGGACAAGGCGATTCTCGACCTGCAGGCCGCCAGCCGCTTCATCGAGACCAAGGCCGAGAACTATGTGGGCACCGAGCAAGCGGCGCGTGAGGCCGGCCTGCTCAAGTGACAGCCTCGAACGCGGCCATCCACCTGCATGGCGCCGGCCTGCGCCACGGTCAGGTGCGCGCTCTCGATGCCGTCAGCCTGCAGATCGACCAGGGCGAGCGCGTGGCCATCATCGGGCCTTCGGGCGCGGGCAAGTCCAGCTTGCTGCACCTGATGGCCACGGCCGTGCGGCCTGGCAGCGGGCGCCTGGAACTGCTCGGCGAGCAGCCCTGGGCGTTGTCGGTGCGGGCGCGTCAACGCTTACGTGCGCGGGTCGGCCTGGTACACCAAGCGCCACCCTTGCCGCCGCGCCAACGGGTGGTCACGGCAGTGCTGGCAGGGCGCCTGGGGCAGTGGGGGCTGCTGCGCGGCTTGTTCAACCTGCTGTACCCCAGCGATGTCGCAGGCGCTCGGCAGGTTCTGGCTGAACTGGGCCTGGCCGACAAGCTGTTCGTGCAATGTGGGCAACTGTCCGGCGGGCAGTTGCAACGGGTCGGCATCGCGCGCGCGTTGTATCAACGGCCGCAGGTACTGCTCACCGACGAACCCGTGTCGGCCATGGACCCGGTGCTGGCCGACCACAGCCTGGCTTTGCTCAACCGCCATGCCCAGCGCCATGGCGTTACCCTGGTGGCCAGCCTGCATGCGGTGGAGCTGGCGCTGGCGCATTTCCCTCGGGTGATCGGTATTCGCGAGGGGCAGGTGGCGTTCGACTGCCCGGCCACTGCGGTCACCAGGCAGATGCTGGATGCGTTGTACGCCAACGAACACCTGGCTTCGCCGCCAACCCCTGGGGCACCCCTGACCGTGCAGATTCCGCGATGCTGACTGCCAGCACCCGCGACCCGGCCTTATTGCCGCGGTTGCTGCTGGCCGTGCTGGCTGTGGCAGTCTTGTGGCCGGGTATCCAGTTGAGCGAGCTGAACCCCGGTGTGCTGCTGCAGGCAGAGAACCGGCAGCAGATCGCCCAGTTCACCCGCGCGTTCTGGCCGCCGGCCCACGATGCCGATTTCCTTGCGTTGCTGTACGACGCCACGTTGCAGACCCTGGCCGTGGCGACTGCCGGCATGGCGCTGGCATTGCTGCTGGCGATCCCGGCTGGCTTGCTGGCCAGCCGGGCGTTGTCGTTGCGCGCTGCATCCAGGGGCGGACGGGCCGGGTTCGGGTCACGGGTGGTACGCATGCCTGTGCGCGGGTTGCTGATTTTCCTGCGCAGCGTGCCCGAGATTGTCTGGGCGTTGCTGTTCGTGCGTGCGGTGGGGTTGGGGCCGACGGCAGGGGTACTGGCCATTGCCATTACCTACAGCGGCATGCTCGGCAAGGTCTATGCCGAGATTTTTGAATCGGTCGACCAGCGCCCGGCACATGCCTTGTTGCAGGCGGGCAGCGGGCGCTTGGCGGCGTTCCTCTACGGCATCCTGCCCAATGCCGCCGCCGAGGTGGTGTCGTACACCGTTTACCGCTGGGAATGCGCGGTACGGGCTTCGGTGGTGATGGGCTTTGTTGGCGCCGGGGGGCTGGGGCAGCAGATCGACCTGTCGATGCGCATGTTTGCGGGTGCCGAGGTTGCCAGCATGCTGCTGACCTTCCTGTTGCTGGTGATCCTGGCCGACCTGCTCAGCCGCTTGCTGCGTTGGAGGTTGGCATGAACCGGGTGATCAACCTGCTACTGCTGGGGGCCATCGTGGCGGCGGTAGCGGCCTCGTTTGCCTACCTGCAGCTGGACTTGCAAGCACTGGTCGGCAATGGCGGCCTGGGGCAGATGGGCGAATACGCCGGGCGCTTCCTGCACCCTGACTGGTCTGCCGGGCACCTGAAGGCGGTATGGCACGGGGCGCTGGAGACCCTGGCCATGTCCGGGCTGGGCACCCTGTTGGCGATGGTATTGGGGCTGCTGCTGGCGCTGCCGGCGGCGGGCCGCTTCGGTTGGCCGTTGCAGGGCGCTGCGCGGTTGCTGCTCAATGCCCTGCGCGCCATTCCGGAGCTGGTGTGGGCGGCGCTCACCGTGCTGGCTGCCGGGCTTGGGCCCAATGCCGGCACCCTGGCCCTGGCGCTGCACACTGCCGGGGTACTCGGGCGGTTGTTTGCCGAGGCGCTGGAGAACGCGCCGCCAGAGCCTGCGGCGGCGATCCGTTTGCAGGGGGGTAGCCAGGTGGCGGCCTTCTGCTTTGGCACCTTGCCCAATGTGTGGCCGCAGTTGCTGGCGTATAGCTTGTACCGCTGGGAGAACAACATTCGCATGGCCAGCGTAC
>NZ_BLJG01000412.1 GCF_009932375.1 Pseudomonas juntendi | reverse complement strand
CGCTTCGCCCACCACCCGGTCACCTTCACGGGCCTGCTGGTCGGCCATCAAGGCCGCTTCCGAGGCTTGCTCGGCGTTGCGTGCCACGTCGTGCACGGTCGCCGTCATCTGGTTCATGGCAGTCGCCACCTGATCGGTCTCGACCTTCTGGTTGTTGACCCCGGCGCTGGTCTGCTCGGTCACCGCCGACAGTTGCTCGGCCGCACTGGCGATCTGCGTTACCCCATCGCCGATGCCACCGATCAGCTCGCGCAAGCCTTGGGTCATGCGCTGCATGCTGGCTTGCAACTGGCCCAGCTCGTCACGGCGGTCTACCGGCAGGTTGTGGCTGAGGTCGCCGCTGGCTACCCGCTCGGCGGCGCTCAGGGTCTGGCGCAGGGGCACGACGATCTGCCGGGTAATCGCCCAGGCTGCCAGCAGGCCAAGGGCCAGCGCCAGCACGGTGG
>NZ_BLJG01000411.1 GCF_009932375.1 Pseudomonas juntendi | reverse complement strand
CTTGCCAGCGATGAGGCCCTTACAGGCAATCAAGGATCAACACTGCAGCAAGCCTTCAAGGTCTGCCGCAACCACCTATGTGCCGGGTCGTTGTGAAACCGCGGGTGCCAGGCTTGCAGCACCGTCACCCGCTCCAGCGGTACCGGGATCTCGAACGATCGCAGTGGCAACCCGAGCTTGTGCACGCTGTTGAGGATATTCGCCGGCATCGGCAGGATCAGGTCCGAATCCGGTAGCGAGAACAGCGCCGAGTGAAAACTCGGGGTAATCAATGCCACCCGCCGTTGCACCTTGAAGTTGGCCAACTCGACATCAATCGGCCCGTTGGCCCGGCCACGGCGGGACACGCTGATCTGTGGGTAACTGGCAAAGCTGGTCGGCGTGATCGGCTGCTCGAAGATCGGGTGGTCGCGCCGAGCCAGGCCCACATAGTAGGTCTGGAACAGGCTCTGCACCTTGATCTCCGGTCCCAGGTCCACGGTCGAGCTGATGATCAGGTCGGTGCGCCCGTCGCGCAGCACGCTGTCGTCGTCGCCGCCGGGGCTTTCCGGCACGAAGCGCAGCACCGTGCGCGGTGCCTGCTCGTGCATGCGGCGCAGCAGCTGGGCACCATACAGGGCGATGAACAGGTCATTGGTGCGAATGTTGAAGGCACGGTCGAGCTTGGGCAGGTCGACTTCATCGGCGCTGCGGAACACTTCCCCGGCCTGCTCCACCAGCGCCGCCACCTGCTCGCGCAAGGCCAGCGCCCGTGGCGTCGGCACCAGCCCACGGCCCGCGCGCACCAGGATCGGGTCGCCCAACGCATCGCGGATACGACTCAGGGTCCGGCTCATGGCCGCGGGGCTCAGGTTCATGCGCTGCGCCGCGCCGACCACACTGCCTTCGTCGAGCAGGGCATCGAGGGCGACGAGCAGGTTCATGTCCGGGAGTTGCATGGCCGTGTTCCATTACAGCTGGGGAGTGGCGATGGTAGCAGGTTGGCGGATTGCACCAGACGCAATGCGCTCGTGCGTGGTGGGGCATTTATTCTGGACGGTGATTAGGTCATAACAGTTGCAGTGCCTGCACCGACCCTATCGCCGGCAAGCCGGC
>NZ_BLJG01000410.1 GCF_009932375.1 Pseudomonas juntendi | reverse complement strand
GGCCAGCACTTCCAGCAACGCGTTGAAGCTGAGCGATGCACTGGGGACCAGGCTCGATGACGTTACAGTCAACTGCGCCATTTCGCGCAACTGCGGTACCTGAAGCAGTTGCTGCTCACAATCCAGGGTGGGCGTTACGCCACACCCACCCGCTGTAGCCTGCATACTGACCGTCCCGCCCAAACTGGCGATCGACAGCTTGGGCAGGTCCGAATGCTCAATCATCCTTCTCCCCCCACCAGTAACCCGATCAGCGGTACGATTCCCAACGTGCTGATCGCCATCGACACCACGTTGCCGATGTAGCCATGCACATAACCCGGCAACCGCTGCGTGATCGCCACTGCCAGCGGCGGAGCCACCAGGGCCCCCAGCACTGCACTGGCCACAATGACTTGCCAACTACCGCCATGCGTCAGCACGGCGGCCGGCACGATCGAGACAATCGGAATATAAGTCGGATACCACCCCCGGGCTTGCCACTGGCCGCG
>NZ_BLJG01000409.1 GCF_009932375.1 Pseudomonas juntendi | reverse complement strand
CAGGCGGTCCTGCAGGTGCAGTGTGGTCACAGCCATGCAATGTTCCTCTGGAGCAGAGCGATCAGTTGGCCCGCCGGTACGTCAGCAGCACGATGCCGCATACCACCACGGCGCCGCCGAGCAATTGCAGCGGGCCCAGTTGCTGGTCGAGCAGGGCCCAACCCAGCAGTAAAGTGGCAATGGGTTCGACGTTCATCACCGGGGCGTTTTGCGCCATGTTCAACCTGGGTACGCAGACGAACAGCAAGCTGAACGCCAGCCCATACAGCAGTACCAGGCTGGCCAGCGCCACCCAGCCACTGCTGCTGCCCGGCAGCGACAAACCGGCCGGCATCACCCCGCTGGCGCCCGCGAGCAGCATGCTGGAGAACACGATCAGCAGGGTCAGCAGGCTGCGCACTGGGCCCCGCACGCTAGCCAGCTTGTGGTCGGTGATCCACAACGCGCAAGCAAAGGCACAAGCGGCGCCGAAGGCCAGGCTGACCCCCAGCG
>NZ_BLJG01000408.1 GCF_009932375.1 Pseudomonas juntendi | reverse complement strand
CAGGCTGACCCCCAGCGCCCAGTGCGGGTTGCCCGCACCGCTGTCGGCCAGACGTGCCGGCACATCCAGCGCCAGCACCAGGCCGCATAGGATCAAGCCCATGAACAGCACGGTGCGGCCAGTGGGGCGCGCACCGCCCAGCGCCCAGGTCAGCAGCGCCAGCAGCATCGGGAAGGTATTGCCTACCAGCAAGGCCAGGGCCACCGGGATGCGCGCCACC
>NZ_BLJG01000407.1 GCF_009932375.1 Pseudomonas juntendi | reverse complement strand
TTTGTGCTCCAAAAAAGTCCCCCGGCCTCACAACAATCCCTGTGGGAGCGGGCGCGCCCGCGAAGCAGACAACGCGGTGGCTGGCACCGGCTTTCATGAAATGTACGTCATGTATGCCTGAAGCGTTATAGGGCAGTGCTACGCTCGCGGAAATACTCAGCACGGACATTCACCATGGACATGAACTGGCACCAGGCATTGCAAGAGAGCCTGAGTTGGCTGGCAATCGCCTCGTTCATCACCTTTGTCGGCTTCACAGCCGCCGCTATTCTGGCCATACGCTACACCCGCTGGGGCAGCCAGTTCTGGCAACTTGCGGGGCCTTATTTCAGTTACAAACGCAGTTGGCGGCCACTGCTGGTGTTTGCCTTGCTGCTGGTCCTGACGTTGTTTTCCGTACGCCTCAATGTGCTGTTCTCGTTCTGGTACAACGGGTTCTACAGCGCTCTCCAAGGCTTGAATCAAGGTATCCGCTCCATAAACC
>NZ_BLJG01000406.1 GCF_009932375.1 Pseudomonas juntendi | reverse complement strand
AAACAAGGATGAGGAAGGTGGCCATGGGTTGACAGACCGGTAGGTCAACCAAAACCCGGCGCACATGAGTGCCCCATGCACAGCTGCCATAACGGCAAAAGCCATGTGGTTGACGAGTGCGGCCTGTCAAAGCCGGTCGCTGATTTCGCAGCGACCGCCCGAGACTAGAGCCCAACCCAGATCATCGCAATGGCTTAAGCGGCTTGTGACTGTAATTCAGAAACGTCCTACAGGTAAGTGGAAAAAACGGAAAATGTTGTCGCCGTAGGCGCGTTGTTGAAATTCGCCGCAAGGTCCAAATCAGCTTGGCCCTTTCTGCCCGCTATTACACTAGCCTGGCAAAGACTGGACTCAATCATTTCTGATTTTTTTTGATATGTAATAAATGGCACCCCCGACGGCGCCAATAGCACCACCGAAGATGAGCATTCCTGTAGCAGCAAGCCTTGAGTCGTCTCTTATACCAGATTTACTTATGCCGGTACCGAGATCTGGTTGCGCGTTAGGAGCGGGATTTGGTTTTTTCCGGGGGAACACGAAATTTGGCTGGGATTTGCCTTCCCTAGGTATGGATTCCTCCCCATAGAAAGGCACATTTGTATAGCCACTATCGTTGTCAACGCCCAACCAACCGTCTAGGAACGGCTTTTTACTTGGCGGAGGCGTATTAGCCCGTGGCTTATGTATCAGTGGGATATCAAAGGCAATACCAACTAGTTTCTTATCGATTAGGTT
>NZ_BLJG01000405.1 GCF_009932375.1 Pseudomonas juntendi | reverse complement strand
ATTCGCGGGCACGCCCGCTCCCACAGGTGCTGCGCATAACTTGAACGAAGTACGATCCCTGTGGGAGCGGGCATGCCCGCGAATGGGCCGGCCCAGCCAATACAAAGGTCAGCGCATTTCGTCGGTCATGGATTTTCCTGATTGCTCATTGACCGCCTCTTCCGTTTCCACAGGAAGGGTGGCGGCTGTACACGGGGTGGAAACCCGAGTGCATTCAGGGAAAACTCGGTAGGCACAAGGCCTCCCGGGTACAGCCGCCATGAACGACATAACCTGAAATGCTTGCTGCAGGTTTCCACACCCGATCGCTGAACCGTCAGCGAGAGGCAAAGCCTAGAGGGCGCGATTTGCAGGAACAATCAGACGCGTGTCGACAGAGGTTGTAGGGTATTTCGCAGGGGGTGGAGTTTCCAGTGCTGAGACGTAGGAAGAGTCTGGAATTGTTGTAGGTTGCTGGGGCATGGCCGGGGACGGCATCAGGGCT
>NZ_BLJG01000404.1 GCF_009932375.1 Pseudomonas juntendi | reverse complement strand
CGGGCGCCTGGCCGACCGGGGCAAGGGCCAATTGGGCACCACCGTGGGCCTGGTGGTACTGCTGCTGTCGTGGGTGCCGCTGGGGTTTGCCCAACAGTCACTGCTGGCCTTGCTCCTAGGCGTGCTGATGCTCGACCTGGCGGTGCAACTGGTCCACGTGAGCAACCAGAACGCCGTGATCGCCCTGCGGCCCGAAGCGCGTACCCGGCTCAACGCCGGGTATATCACCTGCTACTTCATTGGCGGGGCGCTAGGCTCTTTGTTAGGCACGCAGCTGTACCAGCGCCAAGGCTGGCTGGGCATCGTCGCGGCAGGGTTGGTCATCGGCGCCCTGGCATTGCTGGCATGGCTGCTTGCCGCGCGTAAAACCGAAGCTCGCACCTCCGCCGGGGCGGCCTAGGCGCCTGTTACAGGCAGCGATACCTGGTCGACAATCGACGGCAACTGGCGCCAGCACAACGGCCAGGCGCATCTGCCTGACAGCGTGGCGCAACGCGTGGATCGTCTTGGGGTCAAGGCGGCTGGTAA
>NZ_BLJG01000403.1 GCF_009932375.1 Pseudomonas juntendi | reverse complement strand
AACCCGCCTCCTACTCGATATCCGGCTGATGCAATGCCTTGTAGGAGCGGCCTCGTGTCGCGATGGGCCGCATAGCGGCCCCGGGGTTTTAGCGTCACTGCATAAATTGTCGGGGCCGCTTTGCGGCCCATCGCGACACAAGGCCGCTCCTACAGGGTGAGGTGCAGGCAGCGGGAACCTGGTTTTTCTGTTTCACTGTCGTAAGCGTCCAGGGAAG
>NZ_BLJG01000402.1 GCF_009932375.1 Pseudomonas juntendi | reverse complement strand
CTGCTCGATGCCCTGGCCGAGCGCCGTGAGCAGCTGGCTGCTGAACATGGCAAGCGCGTGCCGTTGGCGATCAAGATCGCCCCGGACATGAGCGACGAAGAAACCGCCCTGGTGGCGGCTGCATTGATGGAGTCGGGCATGGATGCGGTGATTGCCACCAACACCACGCTGGGCCGTGAGGGTGTCGAAGCGCTGCCGTATGGGGGCGAGGCAGGTGGCCTGTCAGGCGCGCCGGTGCTGGAGAAGAGCACCCATATCGTCAAGGTGCTGGCGGGTGAGCTGGGTGGCAAGTTGCCGATCATTGCCGCCGGTGGCATCACCGAAGGGCGCCACGCTGCCGAGAAGATCGCTGCCGGGGCGAGCCTGGTGCAGATCTATTCGGGCTTCATTTACAAGGGGCCGGCACTGATTCGCGAAGCGGTGGATGCGATCGCGGCGATGCCGCGCTAGTTTGGCGCTTTGCCAGCCCATTAAAAAGGGCCCCTTGAAGGGGCCCCTGGGCCTACGCCCGCCGCCCGATTGGGGCGTGCATGTAAATCGAATTCAGTGTCCTCGATCAGCCTACGGCGTGATTTTCGTTGAGTCTATGGATGCCAGCGGTGCCAGTCATTCCGTCCCAGTTATCGCCGCGACCTTCACGCCAGCC
>NZ_BLJG01000401.1 GCF_009932375.1 Pseudomonas juntendi | reverse complement strand
ATCGAATTCAGTGTCCTCGATCAGCCTACGGCGTGATTTTCGTTGAGTCTATGGATGCCAGCGGTGCCAGTCATTCCGTCCCAGTTATCGCCGCGACCTTCACGCCAGCCGTTGATCCAGGCTTGGCGAACAGAAGGAAGATTGAACGGGCAAAGTTCGCGGGATTTGCCGGTGACCCCGTATTGGTAGCCACGTGAATATGCTCTTTCCAACGGATCACGCTTAAGTCTTCTCATAGGGTGTTGCCCTCACTTGTTGACTGTAATGTCCCGTCGACCTCTCCGAGGCCGGGCAGAGTCTTTCTGCCGGTTTGCGCTCGCTGCCGGCGTCGCGAGCTGAATGTGCCGCCTCGTTGCGAAGCGGCCTGAGACCAGTTCTATCGAATGCGAGTCACGGTGTGAATGATCGATTTGTCATAAGGACGTAACGTTTGTGAGGGTGTGGGGATAAGTAAAGAAATGCGACTCAACCTTGTTTAGCGTTGAGCCCGCTACGATCGGGGTTTTCCGATCATTGACGTCATTTTGCCAGCGTCACTCAAGGAACAGAGAAATAATTTGAAATGCGAC
>NZ_BLJG01000400.1 GCF_009932375.1 Pseudomonas juntendi | reverse complement strand
TTTCCATCAGCGCCAACACGTGGCCGCTGCCGGAGCCGTGCACCACCATGAAGGCATTGGGACCGGTGCGGTAGATCACGCAGTCGTCGACGAACTTGCCGGCTTCGTTGAGCATGGTGGCGTAGACGCTCTTGCCCGGGTAGACCTTGGAAATGTCGCGGCTGGTGGCGTATTCCAAGAGGCTTTCGGCATGCGGGCCGACGTAGTGCACCTTCTTCAGCCCGGATACGTCCATCAGGCCGGCGCGAGTGCGGATCGCCTCGTGCTCGTCGGCCAGGTCGCTGGGCATAGGTCCAGGCGGTCCCCATGCCGCTCCAGTCCTCGAGCTTGGAACCCAGTGCGCGGTGACGCTCGGCAAGGGCGGAAATACGCCAGGAATTGGCCATGTCTGTGTCTCCTGTTGGCCTGCGCATGCAGGAAATGGATTCAGGCGGCCTGGGCCTGCGGGTCGAACTGGCGCAGCCAATCCACCACAGTCTGGCGATAGCGGGTCAGGCCCTTGTAGTCGGCGATCTCGTCCGGCAGGTCGCGCAATACGCGGTGCAGGCGGCAGGCCCAGGCCGGATTGGTTGCCAGCTCCTCGAGGCTGATCAGATAGTGGCGGAAGCCGAACAGCAGCGCATTGCTGCGCGGCAGGCGCGGCATGAACTGCAGCTCGACGTGCAGGTGCACCAGGCGCGCGACGTTCTCCGGCGTCACCAGACCGAGCTCATGGCCCCACTCGTGGAAGGTCTCCGAGGAGATGTCCAGGCGCGGGTTGATGGTCATGGTCCAGCTCAGGCGACGCACCGGCTGGCCGACCTGGATGTTGAGCAGGTACTTCAACGCACGGTCGAACACGCCGAGCTGGTGCGCCACGCCCGGTACCGGGGCATGCCACTGCTTGAAGCTCATGCCGGCGTCGAACTTGATCGACCAGTTCGGCGCGAAGGTGACCATGCCGGCGTCCATGAACAGGTCGCCGTCGCGCTGATCGAGCACGGCGAAATCGCCCTGCGCCTGGCGCGTGATGTACTCCAGCGGCTCGTAGGGCAAGGTGCTGGCATCGCCGAAGGTGAAGCGCTGCTCGATGCCCAGCGGGCGGTTGATCCACAGCCATCGATCGCCCTCGCGCTGCAGGGCGAAATGCTCGGGGTAGTCGGCGGCCAGGTGCTCCATCAACATTTCCAGGGTGTCCCAGGCGGCCTGGGCCATGTGCGGCATCATCAGGCAGCGCTGCGGGTCGCGCTCCAGCACGCGGGCGCGCTCGGCCATCTCCGAGACGTAGTGCTCGTCGATGTCGAACCAGTGCTCGAACACCGAACCCGGCTCACGCGGCGTGGCCGGCTCGATATTGACCGAGTACATGTAGCTGTCCTCGGGAAACGGAAAGGGAAAGCGGGCAATGGCCTGCGGGCTGTTGCTGAAGGTGAAATCGTCGCGATAGGTTTCCACGGGTTTCATTACGACGGGCATGACTCTCTCCTGAAGGGTGCGCTGAGTGCACCGGTCACAATCGTTGTGGTGCGCACGGCGCACCCTACAAATCGAGCAGCAGCGTGCCGCGGCAGCCGCCACGGGAAACGCAGGGCATCAGCGCCTCACCGCGCTGCTGCTCATCCAGGTAGTGATCGCGGTGCTCCACCTCGCCGCTCAGGTAGCGCGTGGTGCATTGCCCGCATACCCCGCCCCGGCACAGGTTGGGCACCTCGACACCGGCCGCCTCCAGCGCTTCGAGCAGGCTGTGGTCGCCCGGCACCTGCAGACGCTGGCCACTGCGCGCCAACTCGACGGTGAAGGGCTGGCCCGGCTCGGGTGCGGCGAAGGCCTCCCAGTGCAGGCGCCCGTCCGACCAGCCGTGGGCGCCAGCCAAAGTCTTGAGTTCATCGAGCAGGCGCTGCGGGCCGCAGACGTAAAGGTGACTGCCAAGCGGCTTGCCGGCGAACAGGCTGGTGCAGTCCAGGCGCTGGCCGGCAGCGGCGTCGTAGCCATGAAAGCGCTCGCCCAGGCGTTCGCGCAGCTCGCCGGCGTAGGCGTCGGTCAGGCCGCTGCGGTAGGCGTAGTGCAGTTCGAACGAAGCACCTTGCGCGCCGAGCTCAGCCAGATAGGCCATGAAGGGTGTGATGCCGATGCCACCGGCCACCAGAATGTGGTGACGGGCCTGCGAATGCAGGGCGAAGAGGTTGCTCGGCGCACCGATCTGCAGACGGTCGCCGACCCGCACCTGCTCGTGCAGGTAACGCGAACCGCCGCGCGAGGCCTCCTGCAGGCGCACGGCGATGCGGTACGCACCAGTGTCGCGCGGGTCGCCCAGCAGCGAATAGGCGTTGCGCAGCGTGCGCCCCTCGGTGGGCAAAATCACCTGCACGTGACTGCCGCAGGAAAAGCCCGGCAGCGTGCCGTCGATCGCGCGGAAGCTGAACTCGCGCACCACCGGGGTCAGTTGACGCACGTCGGTGACCTGCACCTCGATCATCGCGCTCATGACCGCACCTCCGGCGCATAGGGGCTGTCCGGGTCGATGCAGACGCCCATGTAGGCGCCGAGGCGCTGGGAGAAATGCTCACGGACGAATAACTTCACCCGGCACTGGCCACAGGTGCACTCGCCTTCGCTGCCGATGTCCTGAATATGCCCGCAGTGCACGCAGTACAGGCGGCGTCGCGCGCCCTGCTTGAACAGTTCGATCTCGTCGCCGAGCAGGCCGGCCTGCCGCGCCAGGCGATGAACGTGCCAGAGAAAGCTTTCATCGCCACAGACGTACAAGCGGGTGCCGGCCTGGGCCTGCTCCAGCAGCATCTGCAAGCGCAGGTACAGCGCTTCGCTGCTGGGCAGGCTCTCCTGCTCGACACTGCCCGGCAACGTCTCGCCCAGGCACAGCAGCAGAGTCGGCGCAGGGTGGTGGAGCAGCCTGGTGGCCAGGCTCGCCTGCTGCGCCACCACGATACGGCGACTGGCCGTATGTCGGGACACCTCGGTGGCATAACGTGGGGTACTGAACATGGGTTCGGCACTGGATGCTGTCATCGGAAACCCTCCGGGTGAGAGCAAGGCGATGGTCGGTTTGCTCCAGAGAAAATTCCCCTGGAGAACTTTTTGTTCTTACAGAGAAAGCATGAGCCGGCGCCCTCCTCGGCCACCGCCTTGAGGCCCGAGACCGGCACCGACTTGGTCTTGGCCGCGCCGTGGATATCGACGAACTGAGCCAGCACGTACTTGATGCCGTGCTGGTCGATGATTTTCTGGGTTTCGCTGGGCAACATGGTTGGGGCCTCCGGTGGCGTCGCCATTATTCCGCTGGGGAATTTTAATTTCCCCAAAAGAAATGCAAGCAGCTTGCCAACCTCTCCCTACCTGTTCGAAATCCCCTGAAAGCCCGTCATTCTTCTATCCGTGAAGGAAAGATGCTTTCATAGGAGGAAATTAAAACCGTGAAAATGCACCGAAGAAAGGCATCCCGCACATTCTCAGTGCGAATTTTTTATTCACAAGAAGATAAAAGCACGCATGACGACTTCTACAGAAATCCCTCCCCGTCTCAAGCTCGAGCAATACCTGGGCATGCAGATCCGCCGCCAGCGGCAGGCGCAGGAACTGAAGATCGCCGATGTGGCACGCATCGCCGGCATCAGCCAGGGCATGCTGAGCAAGATCGAAAACGCCCAGGTCTCCACCAGCCTCGACACCCTGAGCCGTCTCTGCGATGTGCTCGGCATGCCCATGTCGAAACTGTTCAGCCAGTATGACCAGCAAGGTGGCAGCGCCCTGCTGGTGAAAGGCGGCGAAGGCCTGGAAGTGGTGCGCCGTGGCACCGACAAGGGTCACACCTATCGTCTGCTCAATCACACCCGTGGGCCGAAGAAGAGCTTCGAGGCCTATCAGGCCGTTGAAAAAAGCCAGAGCCCGCGTGGCTCTGGCAAAATGGCGGCCATCCTCTTCTGCCGAAGCCAGCCCAAGCCGATGCGTGGACTCGACCTCAAACAAAACGAGCTGTTCAGTTATACGACGCTGGAGCAGCGCATCCCGAACGATCACCCGCTGCGTCCCCTGCGAGGCCTGGTCGATACCGTTCTGGCTTCGATGGATCGGGACTTCGACGGGCTGTACTCCACCCTGGGACGGGCCTCGATTGCGCCGGAGCGGCTGCTGCGCGCCTCGTTGCTGCAGGTGATTTACACCATTCGCTCCGAGCGGCAGTTGGTCGAGCAGATTGATTTCAACCTGCTGTTTCGCTGGTTCGTCGGCTTGTCGATGGACGAGCGCATGTGGGATCACTCGACCTTCAGCCAGAACCGTGACCGCTTGTTCAACCAGGATGTAGCGCGGCTGTTCTTCCAGCGCATCAAGTCGCTGGCCGCATGGTCCGAGTACGCCAGCAACGAGCATTTCAGCGTCGATGGCACGCTGATCGACGCCTGGGCCTCGCACAAGTCCTTTATCAAGAAGGATGGCGGCGACCCACCGGAGGATGGCACGCGCAACCCCGATGCCGACTTCAAGGGCGAGAAGCGCAGCAACGCGACCCACCAATCGACCAGCGATCCCGAGGCCCGGCTGGCGCGCAAGAGCAATGGCGATGCCAGTCGTCTGGCGCACATGGCCCACACGATGATGGAGCACCGCAACGGTCTGATCGTGGATGTGGAATGCACCGAGTTCAATGGACGTGCCGAGGTAGAGGCGGCGCTGGAGATGCTGGAGCGCACGGCCAAGCCGGGCAGCACGGTAGGTGCAGACAAGAATTACGACCAGAAGCGTTTCGTGCAGAGGGCGCGCGAGCTGAAAGTGACACCGCATGTGGCGCAGAAGCGCAAGGGCAGCGCCATCGATGGGCGCACCACGCGGCATCCGGGGTATGCCGCCAGCCAGAAGATCCGCAAGCGGATCGAAGAAGGTTTTGGCTGGCTGAAGACGGTTGGCGGCCTGCGCAAGACCAAGCTGATCGGTCGCGCCAAGCTGAGTGCTCAGTTATTGCTGGGTTTCTCGGTCTACAACCTGATCCGACTGGGTAGCCTGTCGGGTTGGTGGCGAGGATCGCATGTATAGGGCGAGTTACGCCCCAAAAACGCCGAAAGGCGTGAACGTGGTGCTGAAACCTGTCAAAAAGGCCTGAAGTCAGGCCTTGTGTGGACTCCGTTAGGCCAAAGCGCTTGAAAAAGCGCCAAACCGGACGGGTTGGGGCAGTTGAAGCCGAGTGTTGCCGCTGACCGAA
>NZ_BLJG01000399.1 GCF_009932375.1 Pseudomonas juntendi | reverse complement strand
GTCCAGCGGCACGTAGGCGCCACCGGCCTTGAGGATGGCCAGCAAACCGACCACCATCTCCACCGAACGCTCCACCGCGATGCCCACCAGCACATCCGCGCCGACACCCAGGGCGATCAGGCGATGGGCCAGGCGGTTGGCGCGGGCGTTGAGCTGGGCGTAGCTCAGGCGCACCTCGCCGAAGGCCAGCGCCGGGGCATCCGGGGTGCGCTGCACCTGGGCTTCGATCAGTTGCTGGATGCTCTGCTGCAGCGGGTACTGTTCAGCGGTGGCGTTCCACGTGACCAGGGTGCGCTCGCGCTCGGCGGCCGCCAGCAATGGCAGTTCGGCCACCGGTTGGTGCGGTTGCTCGACGATGGCTTGCAGCAGGTTGATGAAGTGGGTGGACAGCCGCTCGATGGTCGAGCGCTCGAACAGGTCGGTGGCATACACCAACGAGGCCAGCATGCCCTCTTCGCTGTCGAACACATCCAAGGTCAGGTCGAACTGAGCGACACCGGTATCCCATTGCAGCCCTTCGACGCTCAAGGCATGCGCCTGTTGCGCGCCCTGGCCACGGCGTGCGCCGCTCTGGTAGTTGAACAGTGCCTGGAACAGCGGGCTGTGGCTGAGGTTGCGCTCCGGCGCCAGGGCCTCGACCAGTTGCTCGAACGGCAGGTCCTGGTAGGCCTGCGCCTCCAGCGCCGCCTGGCGCACCTGGCCCAGCAGCGCGGCAAAGGTCGCCTGCGGCGCGAACTCGGCCTTGAGCACCTGGGTGTTGACGAAGAAGCCGATCATGCCTTCGGTGCGGGCATGGTTGCGGTTGGCGATCGGCACACCGACACGGATGTCGGCCTGGCCGCTGTAGCGGTGCAGCAACGTCTGGTAAGCCGCCAGCAACAGCATGAACAGCGTCACCCCCTGTTGCCTGGCCAGTGCACGCAACGCCTGCTGCAGCTCACCGGGCAGGGCCAGCGTCAAACTGGCACCGGCTTGGCTGCGCATCGCCGGGCGCGGGTGATCCAGCGGCAGTTCGAGCACAGGCTGGGTGCCACCCAGGCGTTCGACCCAATAGGTCAGCTGCCGCTCACGCTCCCCCGCGTCCATCCACTGGCGCTGCCAGGCGGCATAGTCAG
>NZ_BLJG01000398.1 GCF_009932375.1 Pseudomonas juntendi | reverse complement strand
CACAAACATCACATATCCGGATTCGCTGGGCTGTCCATCTGGACATTCTGGCTACAGAATTTCTTGACGACCATAGAGCATTGGAACCACCTGATCCCATCCCGAACTCAGCAGTGAAACGATGCATCGCCGATGGTAGTGTGGGGTTTCCCCATGTGAGAGTAGGTCATCGTCAAGATTCATTTCGCAAAACCCCTATCTGCGCATGCAGGTAGGGGTTTTGTCTTT
>NZ_BLJG01000397.1 GCF_009932375.1 Pseudomonas juntendi | reverse complement strand
GCTGACGCAGATTGCGGTGGTGAAGATGACATGAACCGAAAGTTCGCAAGGCATCACAAACATCACATATCCGAATTCGCTGGGCTGTCCATCTGGACATTCTGGCTACAGAATTTCTTGACGACCATAGAGCATTGGAACCACCTGATCCCATCCCGAACTCAGCAGTGAAACGATGCATCGCCGATGGTAGTGTGGGGTTTCCCCATGTGAGAGTAGGTCATCGTCAAGATTCATTTCGCAAAACCCCTATCTGCGCATGCAGGTAGGGGTTTTGTCTTT
>NZ_BLJG01000396.1 GCF_009932375.1 Pseudomonas juntendi | reverse complement strand
GCTGACGCAGATTGCGGTGGTGAAGATGACATGAACCGAAAGTTCGCAAGGCATCACAAACATCACATATCCGGATTCGCTGGGCTGTCCATCTGGACATTCTGGCTACAGAATTTCTTGACGACCATAGAGCATTGGAACCACCTGATCCCATCCCGAACTCAGCAGTGAAACGATGCATCGCCGATGGTAGTGTGGGGTTTCCCCATGTGAGAGTAGGTCATCGTCAAGATTCATTTCGCAAAACCCCTATCTGCGCATGCAGGTAGGGGTTTTGTCTTT
>NZ_BLJG01000395.1 GCF_009932375.1 Pseudomonas juntendi | reverse complement strand
CGCGCAGGATGCGCAGGTTTTCCAGGCCTACGGCGGCGGCCACCGGGTGGCCCGAATAGGTGAAACCGTGGTTGAACTCACCCCCTTCGCTGATGACCTTGGCCACGGTGTCCCGCACGATCACCCCGCCCATGGGGATGTACCCGGAGGTCAGGCCCTTGGCGATGGTCATCAGGTCGGGCTGCAGCCCGTAGTAGTCGGAACCGAACCACTCGCCGGTCCGGCCGAAACCGCAGATCACTTCGTCGGCGACGAACAGGATGTCGTAACGGGCCAGAATCTCCTTCACCTTCGGCCAGTAGGTCTCAGGCGGGATGATCACGCCGCCGGCCCCCTGGATGGGCTCGGCGATGAACGCGGCAACGTTGTCCTCGCCGACCTCCAGAATTTTCTGCTCCAGCTGTTCGGCAGCCCACACCCCGAATTCGTCCGCCGTCATGTCGCCGCCTTCGCCGAACCAGTACGGCT
>NZ_BLJG01000394.1 GCF_009932375.1 Pseudomonas juntendi | reverse complement strand
ACCGCCTGCAGAAAAACCTCAGGCAACTGGGCAAATGGGCCCGACGCGAGCAGGTCGACTGCTATCGCCTGTACGATGCCGACATGCCTGAGTATGCCCTGGCAGTCGATCTGTACCACGACTGGGTACACGTGCAGGAATATGCCGCACCACGCTCGGTGGACCCGGACAAGGCCCAGGCGCGCCTGCTCGATGCCCTGGCGGCCATCCCGCAGGCATTGGGCATTGCCCCGCAGCGCGTGGTGCTCAAGCGCCGCGAGCGGCAAAGCGGTACCCGCCAGTACGAGCGTCAGGCTACCGAGGGCCGTTTCCAGGAAGTCAACGAAGGCGGCGTGAAGTTGTTGGTCAACCTCACCGATTACCTCGACACCGGCCTGTTCCTCGACCATCGCCCGATGCGCATGCGTATTCAGCGCGAAGCAGCCGGCAAGCGCTTCCTCAACCTGTTCTGCTACACCGCCACGGCCACCGTGCACGCGGCCAAGGGTGGCGCGCGCAGCACCACCAGCATCGACCTGTCGAAAACCTACCTGGACTGGGCGCGGCGCAACCTGGCGCTCAATGGTTATTCCGAGCGCAATCGCCTGGAGCAGAGCGATGTCATGGCCTGGCTGGAAGGCAACCGTGACAGCTACGACCTGATCTTCATTGACCCGCCAACCTTCTCCAACTCCAAGCGGATGGAAGGTGTGTTCGACGTGCAGCGTGACCATGTGCAGTTGCTGGACTTGGCCATGGCCCGCCTGGCGCCCGGTGGCGTGCTGTATTTCTCCAACAACTTCCGTAAGTTCCAGCTGGACGAACACCTGATGGCACGCTACGCCGTGGAGGAAATAACGGCCCAGACCCTGGACCCGGATTTCGCCCGCAACAACCGCATCCACCGCGCCTGGCGCTTGCAGCTGCGCTGAGCCGACGGGGTACATTGCGCGGGTAGTGGCCAATAGCTATAACTTGGTTCATGGCTGGATAATCCGCAGGACGCTGACGTGACGAGACGGGTGTATGTCAAAGTGTGGCGTGCTTGCGCGGGTGCCTGGCCTGCGCGCAGAGGCGATGTCCGCCTGGGTGATGGCCTTGATTGCGCTGCTGGCCGGCGGCC
>NZ_BLJG01000393.1 GCF_009932375.1 Pseudomonas juntendi | reverse complement strand
CTGCTCAATGGCCTGCTGCTGACCGCCTATGCGCTGGATGGGCTGGCGCATGCGGTGGAGGCACTGTGCGGCCACGCCATCGGTGCCGGTGATCGCCTCACCTTGCGCCGCTCCCTGGTGGTGGCCTGCGGTTGGTCACTGATCACCAGTCTCGGGTTTGCCGGGATGTTCCTGCTGGGTGGGCACCTGTTCATCGATCTGCAGACCGACATCGACAGCGTCCGCGCAGCCGCTTACCCGTACTTGCCTTACCTGGCGTTGCTGCCATTGATTGCGGTGTGGAGTTACTTGCTGGACGGTTTGTTCATCGGCGCCACCCGCGCGCGGGAGATGCGCAATGCGATGCTGGTTTCGGTGCTGATTGCGCTGCCGGTGGCGGTGGCCATGAGCGGGTTTGGCAACCATGGCCTGTGGTTGGCGTTTCTCGGGTTCATGGGGT
>NZ_BLJG01000392.1 GCF_009932375.1 Pseudomonas juntendi | reverse complement strand
CAGTGGGCGCAAATAGCGATGGATACGTGTGATTCCGAGCATGAGGTACTGTGAGTCCTTTTTCGACTTTGGTAATCCTTTTTCAGCCTTGCACGTATGCGCCGTGACATGCAAGGCTTGGCCTTTCGCTCGTCTTGCACAACCAGGTGAACCGCCATGACCCAAGCTACCGACCAGGCCTTCTACGACCGTGCCGATGCGCACATAGAACTGGCCAACCAGCAGATCGACAGGGTCGAGGACCTGGGCAAGGTTAGCGCCTCGCTGACCTTTGGTGCTGCGCGCTTCAGCGCCTGGATGAGCGCCCGCAGCTTCAAGAGCGGCGCCGAACTGGGCGCTGCGCGGGACGAGATCCTGAAATACTTCTGCGAGCAGTACCGGATGATGCTCGAAGATAACCTGGACGAGCATATCAAGCATTTTGACCAGTACATGTTGGGCAAGAATGACTAACACCGCAGGTCGCTTGCCACAGCCTCTTCAGCGCCTTCTGGCCAACAACTGCCAGCCCTGATGCCTCTCCCTGTGGGTGCGGGCGAGCCCGCGA
>NZ_BLJG01000391.1 GCF_009932375.1 Pseudomonas juntendi | reverse complement strand
CCGGGTCCAGCGGCACGTAGGCGCCACCGGCCTTGAGGATGGCCAGCAAACCGACCACCATCTCCACCGAACGCTCCACCGCGATGCCCACCAGCACATCCGCGCCGACACCCAGGGCGATCAGGCGATGGGCCAGGCGGTTGGCGCGGGCGTTGAGCTGGGCGTAGCTCAGGCGCACCTCGCCGAAGGCCAGCGCCGGGGCATCCGGGGT
>NZ_BLJG01000390.1 GCF_009932375.1 Pseudomonas juntendi | reverse complement strand
GGCTGGTGCAGAAGTTCATGGAGTACATCACCACGCTCTACACCAACATTCCGCAGCTCATAGGTTGATGCGCGGATGCTGGAGCTGACCGATACGCAGATCGGCACCTGGGTCGCCACCTTCATCCTGCCGTTGTTCAGGGTGACGGCGGTGTTGATGACCATGCCGATCTTCGGTACCCGCATGCTGCCGGCGCGGGTGCGCCTGTACGTGGCCGTGGCCATTACCGTGGTCATCGTGCCGGCGTTGCCACCGCTGCCTGAATTCGACCCGCTGAGCCTGCGCGGCCTGCTGCTGTGCGCCGAACAGATCATCGTCGGGACGCTGTTCGGCCTGGCGTTGCAGTTGCTGTTCCAGGCGTTCGTGATTGCCGGGCAGATCGTTGCGGTGCAGATGGGCATGGCCTTCGCCTCCATGGTCGACCCGGGGAACGGGGTCAACGTTACGGTGATCAGCCAGTTCATGACGATGCTGGTGAGTGTGCTGTTCCTGTTGATGAACGGCCACCTGGTGGTGTTCGAGGTGCTGACCGAAAGCTTCACCACGTTGCCGGTGGGCAATGCGCTG
>NZ_BLJG01000389.1 GCF_009932375.1 Pseudomonas juntendi | reverse complement strand
TGGTCGACAACAGCAACCAGCGCTGCCAGGCCCAGGCGGTAGCCCGTCGTGCCCAGGCAAAGCTGGGCGCCAGCCTGGCCAACCCGGCACCGGCCCTGGCGTTCTTCCAGTCGCCGCTGGGGCGCACGGTGGTAGCCGCCGCGCTCAAGGCCACGCGCAAGGATGAACTGGCCAGAAACGCCAAGGGCTTGCCGAAAATGCCGGCCAGCGATGACCGCCT
>NZ_BLJG01000388.1 GCF_009932375.1 Pseudomonas juntendi | reverse complement strand
TGGCAGCGGGCAAGCCCGCGATAAAGCCACCACCGAAGGACCTGCCTGAATGACCTACACCCTCGAAGACCTGCTGCACCTCATGGCCCGCCTGCGCGACCCGCAGTACGGTTGCCCATGGGACTTGCAGCAGAACTACGCGAGCATCGTCCCGCATACCCTCGAAGAGGCCTACGAAGTCGCCGACACCATCGAGCGCGGTGACTTCGAGCACCTGCAGGGTGAGCTGGGCGACTTGCTGTTCCAGGTGGTCTACTACAGCCAGCTGGCCAGGGAGGAGGGGCGTTTCGAGTTCGATGGCGTGGTCGACAGCATCACCCGCAAGCTCATTCGGCGCCACCCGCATGTGTTCCCTACGGGTGAGCTGTATGCGCCGCTGGACACCCCCCGCTTGAGCGAGGCCCAGGTCAAGTCGCGCTGGGAAGAAATCAAGGCCCAGGAACGGGCGGAAAAAAGCCTGCCTGAGCAGTTGTCCCTGCTCGACGACGTACCCACGACCTTGCCGGCGCTTTCGCGGGCGGCCAAACTGCAAAAGCGTGCGGCCACGGTCGGCTTCGACTGGCCTGCGGCGCTCCCGGTGCTGGATAAAGTCCGCGAGGAGCTGGACGAAGTGCTGCAGGCCATGGCCGAGGGTGATGCCGATGCGCTCGAAGATGAGGTCGGTGACCTGCTGTTCGCGGCCGTGAACCTGGCGCGCCACCTCAAGCAAGACCCAGAACATGCCCTGCGCCGCGCCAATCGCAAGTTCGAGCGGCGTTTCCGCTTTATCGAACAGGCATTGCGCGACAGCGGTCGCCCTATTGAAGCGTGTAACCTTGACGAGCTGGACGCCCTGTGGGGTGAAGCCAAGCGTCAGGAAAAGAACCTGCCCAGCTGCGGCTGAGCTGTTGCATAAGTGAGTGAACATTCATGAGCCTTTCCCTTCGCGACCAATTGCTCAAAGCCGGTCTGGTCAACCAGAAACAGGTCTCGCAGACCAACAAAGCTGAAAAGAAACAGAAGCGCATGGAGCACAAAGGCCAGGTCGACGTCGACGACAGCCAGCAGCGTCTGGCCAAGGAAGCCATGGCCGAAAAGGTCAAGCGCGACCAGGAGCTGAACCGCCAGCAGCAGGAAAAGGCGGAGCAGAAGGCCCGTGCCGCACAGATCAAGCAACTGATCGAAGCCACGCGCC
>NZ_BLJG01000387.1 GCF_009932375.1 Pseudomonas juntendi | reverse complement strand
GTAGTAAGTGGCGGGTAACCGGGTCACCAAGGGCCGAACAGGTTATGCCGCCAGGAGGCGTCACGGTTTCGTTGGGAGCCGAAATGCAGAAATTTCCTAAAACGGAATCTGTCACTCCGAATCCCGGCCAGAAGCCGAGGGTGATGCCTGGCAGTGCAAAGGTGCCGGCGGCGTCAGCGACGTGGACGAACGCGGAGCCGGACACGCTGATGGAGCGAGTGCTTGCACCGGCCAACCTCAGGCGTGCGTATCAACGCCTGGTTAGCAACAAG
>NZ_BLJG01000386.1 GCF_009932375.1 Pseudomonas juntendi | reverse complement strand
GCGTTCTTGAAGTCGCCCACCACCTTGTCGATGGCCAGCTTGCTCGCCAGCACGGCGCCGAACTGCAGGGCCGACCTGGTGAGGCCGCCAAACGCCGCATCGGCCTTCTGGAATGACTTCTCGTCGACCTTGATGCCCAGGGCGATCAGGAAGCTCTCAAGTACTTTCACGGGTTCGCTCTCCGGATCTCGTCGTGCAGCTGCCGCACGTAGAGCATTTCATCCATCGCCAGGTTGGCGCGCTTGACCCAGCCCAGCGAGTAGGTGCCGTCAGTGAGGTCTTTGTAGGTGCAGAGCGGAGGACAAACCCCGGGAATCCCTACGCAGGGTCGCCAGAGGTCCCAGTCGATGGCTGGGTTGAGGCGCTCTCCTGACTCGCCCCTTGCTCCGCGGCTGAACCGGTAGAGCTCTGGAAGAGGGTCAGGAGTCCGGTAAAATCCTCGAACACGTTCCCGAGGGCCAGAACCACAAGGGTGAAGTAGGTCTTCAGGCGGCCGGAGAACTGTTCCATGCCGACCACCTGACCATCCTTGTGCAGCTTGCCGAGCATCGTGTCGCAGATGAAGTTGAAGTCATCCTCTGGGATGCGCGACAGCATGACTCCAACGATCTGGCCGGCGATGGCCACCGAAGAGGCGGCCCCAAGCTCAGCCTGGGCCAGGCCGCGAATCAGCGGCTCGACCCCGTATTTGCCCAGCCGGAACAGCACGGCGCGCTGTTTTTCGGCGCTGGGCATGCCGAAGGTGTAGGTCACACCTTCATGCTCGATACTGCGAACGAAGTCCTGAGCCTGGTTCATGCAATTTTCGCCTTGTTGAATTCCATAACGAAGGTGGCGTCGTTGAGGCCCGGGCCGCCGCGCGCCATCGACTTGCCGCGAGTGATTACGCCTTCGGAGAAGACGGCACCCTCCAAGCCGGCAATCGAGGCGTAGGAGCCAGACACCTCGGACTTGGCGTTGACCTGGGCCTGCAATGCCAGAGCCTGAGGGCTGCCGGGCATCAGGTTGACGGTCAGGCGCAACCCTGGGTTCTTGCGGTGGAAGCGGACACCGTTTCCGCCCAGGCCGCGACTCAGGATCGCCTGGTCATCGATTGGCTCAACAGTGAATGGGGGGTCGGTGCGCCCCCAGTCGTCCAGCACGCCAACGCCGGTGATCACCACGATGGTGTTTTCTACAGAAAGGTCACTAAGTGCCATGCTCTGGCTCTCCTTATTCCACGTCGACCGTGATGTCTACGGCGTGAATCGCGCCGGCGCGGAAGACCCGCATTAGGATGGGTGCCGAGAAGCGCTCGGCGCGCTCCGCGTCAGTCAGCCCGAGGATGTCATCAGCCTTGCTGAGGATCTCGTAGCCATCGCTGAGCACTTCGTCACCTGTTTCGCCATCGGTGTAGGTGCGCGCGCCGAGGTAGCCGTTGTCGATGTAGCGCTGTCCAACTTGAGCGGCAGCGTTGATCAGGACCTGCTGACCATCCGGCGTCTGCCCGAGCTTCTTGGCATTGGCCAGGGCGTTGTACACGTTGACGGTCAGCGTGTTGACGAAACCGTCTAGGTTGAACACGTCGTCGATGAACTCGCCGTAGCTGGAGGTCGACTTGGAGTTGATCACCCGGCCGGCGTCAACCTGGCCCCCGGTCTCGACCACGGTGTAGAACGGGGCGCCTTTCTGCTTCATCGCGCTGTAAGCGGTGATGGTCAGGTCTTCCGCAGTGATTCCTGGCAGCTTCTTGAACTCGCCGGTGATGGTCGAGTTGGCCGCGTTGAAGTTGACGCGGCTGAACACGGCGCCCAGCTCGAAGCCGGCGTAGGGGGCGGTTGCGTGGCTGAGCAGGAATGCCCGGCGCGAGCCCTGCAGCTTGGCCTTGCTGACGATGTCAGTGGAAAGGCTCGGATCGCGCACGGCTGCCTGGTTGGTGGTGCCGGCGTAGAACTTGCCAGCAGCATCCCCGGCGACGATCAGGGCCAGCACGTCGGCGTCGTTGGCCCGGATGGTGGTCTCGAACTCGTACCAGTAGAACCAGATGCGCTTATTGATCGCATCATTCATCGACTCGACCGGGCTGTGATCCTCCTGTCGCAGGTAGATGCGCAGGGACTTTGGCTTGGGCACGGCAGAGAACCAGGCCAGGGCCGCCAGATAAACATCGGACGCGATGTTGAAGTCTGCCGCCACCGCCGCAGCGCCTCCGTAGTCCCGGTAGCTGCCCTCGGCAAACGTCGTGTCGGTGGACGAGTCGAAGTCGGCGAAGACCATGCCAGCGCCAAAGTTGGCAGTGCCCAGACCGGCCGCACGGATGTTCGTGACAATGTTGATGATGTTCTCAGCCGGATAAGGCATTTACTTCCCCTTGCGCGATGGCGCCAGATTGTTCGGTTTGAACCTCGAAGCCGACGCGGTAGATCCGATTGATTCGGTCTTCAGCCACGGATTCGCCGTAGAGGTACAGGGTGACCTGGGAGCGCTCTTCCATTGCCGCTTGGTAGAGGCCAGTCAGGTTGTTGATCGGTGATATGCGGGACCAGCCCAACTTGGCGCGGCGCAGGATGCTCTTGATCGGCTCGCGCTTGTTCGCCTCGCACAGGGTCATGGCCATGCCCATGGCGCCGGCACGGTAGATGTTGATGCTGAACCCGATGGTGAACTGGGTGGCCACCCGCTCGATGATGTCCTCAAAGCGGGGGTCATCAGTGGCTGGCACGTTGCGTTGCGTCTTGAAAGCCTGGCCGAACTGGGCCGGGCTGTCGATTCGCACGGCGGCGTAGGTTCCGCTGGGGGCAGATGTGCCAGGGTCACCGACGATCACCTTGTTGGCCGGCAGGCCAGTGGCCGCAACCACCACCTGGCACACGACCTTCGTGAGGGCGATGGTGTCAACCATTGGCGTACCCCTGCAGCTTCTCGATTTCGGCCGGGTCAAGCTTGGCGATCACCGCCCGGCAGAAGTTGTGCCAGGGCCGGTAGTCGGTGGCCATGGCCTTCCACCAGGTGGCTGGCTGGCCTGGCGTCTCGGCGAATACCAGGATGTCGGCCAGATTTCCGGGGGTGGAAACCTCGATCCCCTTGCCGTCGTTTCGGTGGATTACCCGGATGTCGTTGATCCGCTCGGCGCCGATCTGGAGAAACTCAATCTCCTTGTCGCTGGCCGGCTGGACGTTGGCGTCGAACGTGTCGAGCAACGTCATGACCAGCTTCGGTTCGAAGTCGATGATCTCGCTGCTGAACCGCATCCGCTGCACGCCGCGGTGCGACACGAATGGGCCGCTGACGTGGCCGCGCATGTTCAGGCCCATCAGATGCCCTCCTCAAGAGGATCGTTGCTGTCGTCGATGACGTAGCGGATCGACTGCCGAAGGGCTCCGGTGTCGATCAGGGGGTTGTCTGACCCTTTCTTGTCGATGGTCGACTGGGCGTTGGGCGGCGTGCGCAGATCGGTGATGTATTGCTTGACGTGGCCCTCGGCCAAGTTGCCCATCTGCTCCAGCAGGGTGCGCATCTCCATCTGACCGGAGAGCACGCGCGGCAGCATGACTTCGGCCAGGCGCCGGTACACAGGCGCTCCATCCTCAATGGCAGGCTGCAGAAAAGGACGCGCCGGGATACGCCCATCGGCAGAGCCGAAGTTGTTGACCGCGGCGACCGTGGCCAGCGTCAGGCCATCTTCATAGGAGCCTGCCCCCTCTGGCACCCCAACCAACACACGCTGTTCGCGCTCCAGGCGCTTGGCAAGGTCACGCATCGCCTGCTCAACCTGCTGTCGCCCGATCAGGGTTACGGTTGGCCGGATCATACGCAGATAGCTCCCATGCCGGCCCGCTGCCGCAGGTGCAGGTACTCAAGGCCGTATGGCGTTAGCGCCAGGGCCGCCTCCCAGGCCGTAAGCGATGCATTCGCGCCCGGGACGGCGTAGGACACCGACTCGTCGCGCACGCTCTTGCTGGATACGGCGTATGGCGTCGTGGCGCTGCCATCGGCGCCGGTCGCGGCAGTGGTCGCCGCATTCCAGGTGAGGTAGTGGGCCGCCAGGGCAAACCAGCCGCGCTGCAGGAACGAATAGGGCTTGTACAGGCCCCAGTTACCGCAGGTGCCGAATTCGCCCTTGGCGATGTTCAGCGCCTTGGTGATCTTGGCGTCCGACCACTTGGCCGGGTCGGCGAACTCTTCGTAGAACTCGCGGAATTCAGCGACCATCTCGGCCGTTACTGGGATGTTCAGTTCGGCCATGGCGGGTCATTCCTCGGTGGGCGGCTCGGGCTCGGGCGATGGGCCAACCTTGATCCAGCCGGCCCGGTAGTAGTTCGTCGACTTCAGGCGCTCAGCCTCTCGGTCGTCGAAGTGCTCGATCGCTTCGCCAGGGGCCAGCGACAGGTCGGCAAGGTCGATGCGATGCGAGCTGATATTCGTGATGGAAGCCATCGGGGTCTCCAGTCATAGGCCCCAATGAGGGGCCGTGACACTGGGTTACTTCTTGCCGGCCAGCTTGGCCTGGGCTTCTTTCAGCTCGGTTTCCAGCTTGCTGGAGCGGGCCTGTTCCTGGATCAGCTTGTCCTGCAGGTCTTTCACCTGCTGAGGACCATCCTTGATCTTGGAGGCGAGATCCTTCAGCTGCTCCTGGTAGGCGAAGACATCCTTTTTCAGCTGCTCGTTCTCGTCGATCAGTGCCTGACGATCGGCATCGGCATCAGCTGGCTGCTCCGGGGCGCCGGCCACAAGCAGGCCGTGCTGCTCCCAGAACGAGCCCTTGGCCAGCTCGAACTGATCCTCGGTGGTCTGC
>NZ_BLJG01000385.1 GCF_009932375.1 Pseudomonas juntendi | reverse complement strand
CACAGTTCGCACTCGATGACCGCCGTGGCGCCGGCCAGGATCGGGTTGCCCAGCTCGCTGAGGGTCCACTCGATACCGTTGGCCTTGTCTTTGCCTTTCTTGGCGAACGCATAGGCGTGTGCCTGCTGCTCACCCGAGAGCAGGTGAATGGCGAAGCGCTTCTGCTTGATCAGTACCGGGTAGGAGTCGGAGCTGTAGTTGGGGCAGAACAGCACCAGCGGCGGCTCCATCGACAGGGAGGAAAATGCGCTGGCGGTCAGGCCGACGACCGAGCCGTCGTCGTCCAGGGTGGTGATGACGGTAACGCCGGACGGGAAGGAGC
>NZ_BLJG01000384.1 GCF_009932375.1 Pseudomonas juntendi | reverse complement strand
GCCGCGGCAAGATGGCCAGCCTGCCGGCCTTGGCCTGAAGCCCATTGTGAATCGAGACAGCTGGCGCCACCCTGCCTGGCGCCAGCCCCTTTCAAGCGTTGAGGAAAGCCCCATGAAATTTTCGTTGTTCGTACACATGGAACGTTGGGATGAACAGGTCAGCCACCGCCAGTTGTTCGAAGACCTGACCGAGCTGACCCTGATGGCCGAAGACGGCGGTTTCAGCACCGTGTGGATCGGCGAACACCACGCCATGGAATACACCATTTCGCCAAGCCCGATGCCATTGCTGGCGTACCTGGCGGCACGCACCGAAAAGATCCGCCTGGGTGCCGGCACCATCATCGCGCCGTTCTGGAACCCGATTCGCGTGGCAGGTGAATGTGCCCTGCTCGACGTGATCAGCAACGGCCGCATGGAAGTGGGCCTGGCCCGTGGCGCGTACCAGTTCGAATTCGACCGCATGGCCGGTGGCATGCCGGCCACCGACGGCGGCAAGGCCCTGCGCGAGATGGTGCCGGTGGTGCGCAAGCTCTGGGAAGGTGACTATGCCCATGACGGCGAAGTCTACAAATTCCCCACTTCCACCAGCGTACCGAAGCCGTTCAACGCTACGCCGCCCATGTGGATCGCCGCCCGCGACCCGGACTCGCACAACTTTGCCGTGGCCAACGGCTGCAACGTCATGGTCACGCCGCTGATGAAGGGCGACGAAGAAGTACTCGACCTGAAGAACAAGTTCCAGGCCGCCCTGGACAACAACCCCGACGTACCGCGCCCGCAATTGATGGTGCTGCGCCACACCCACGTGCACAGCCCGGCCGAGCCGGACGGCTGGAAGGTCGGCGCCCAGGCCATTTCGCGCTTCTACCGCACCTTCGATGCCTGGTTCGGCAACAAGACCACCCCGGTCAACGGCTTCCTGGAGCCAAGCCCGGAGTCCAAGTTTGCCGAAGTGCCGGCGTTCCAGCTGGAGAACATCCGCAAGAACACCATGATCGGCACCCCGGAAGAGATCATCGCGCGCATCCGCAATTACCAGGAGCTGGGTGTCGACGAGTTCAGCTTCTGGTGCGACAACAGCCTGCCCCACGCCGGGAAGAAGAAGTCCCTCGAACTGTTCATCAAGGAAGTGGTACCGGCGTTCGCCTGCATTCCCATTGCCTGAAACATTGCGGGACACAGCCCGCTCCCGTGGGGCCATGCGGCTTGCGCGACCGGGCCTTTTTACCGGCCAGCGGCAAGCG
>NZ_BLJG01000383.1 GCF_009932375.1 Pseudomonas juntendi | reverse complement strand
CCAGCCGGTAGAACGGCTGGAAGATCCGCTCCCGCTCCGCTACCGGAATGCCGATACCGTCGTCTTCCACCGTCAACAGGCACGCGCCGTCCTGGTCCAGGCACAAGCGCAGCAACAGGCTTTGGTCACAGTAACGCATGGCATTGCGCACCAGGTTCTGCACGGCCCGGGCGGTGAGCCGCGGGTCCAGCACAAAGCGGGGTAGCTCGCCTTCGGCGCGAACTTCCCACTGGATGCCGCGGCCATCGAGCTCCTCGGCGAAGCCGCCCAGCACGCTGTCGACCAGTTCCAGCAACGACACCTCGACCCGCTCGCGGGCCTGGTCGGCGTTGTACAGCCGGCTGTACGACAACAATTCCAGCACCAGCTCATCCAGCTCG
>NZ_BLJG01000382.1 GCF_009932375.1 Pseudomonas juntendi | reverse complement strand
GCACCAACGGCATCCAGGCACTCGACTTGCTGGGGCGCAAGGTGCTGGCTGACGGCGGCCAGGCACTGGCCAGCTTCGCCGCCGAGGTACGGGCGTTCAGCCTGGAAGCCCCACTGCACCGGGCAGCCTTGCAGGCAAGCCTGACACGGCTGGAGGCCACCAGCGCGTGGTTGCAGGCACGCGCCACTGAAGACGCGAACCTGGTCAGTGCGGTGGCGGTGGAGTACCTGCAGCTGTTCGGGCTCACCGCGTATGCCTATATGTGGACACGCATGGCGGCGGTGGCGTTGGCCAAACAGCATGAAGACAGCGGGTTTTACGGCGCCAAGCTGGCCTGTGCGGACTTTTTCTTCCAGCGCGTGTTGCCGCGCGAGTTGGCACTGGAGGCCAGCATTCGCGCAGGCAGTGCCAGCCTGTACGGGCTGGCAGCAGCGCAGTTCTGACGGCGGGCGCGAAAGGTTCTCAAACGCTCAAAACCGTTGCAATTCCAGCGGAAAACCGGCACAACTGATAGTCATTCGCCATTACCCAGGTTCTCCGGGGCCCATGCGCAAGGGTAGAATGCGCAAAACCCGGAGCCGCAATGAACCAAGACCGCCTCAAGCCCACCCCTGACGATGCGATCACCGACGCCGCCGCGCATTGGTGCATGCGCTTGCATGCAGACGATTGCACGGCGGCCGAGCGCGAGGCATTCCTGCGTTGGCAGGCGGCCGACCCCAGGCATGCCGATGAATACCAGGCCATGCTGGAAATCTGGCAAACCGCCGACCTGCTGCCGCGCACCGCCACGATCATGGACGTCAACCCAGCGGCCATCGCCATCAGGCGCCGGCGTAACTGGCGGCCCCTGGCTTCTGCCGCCGCCATCGCCCTGGCCGTGCTGCCACTGGCGGGCTGGTTCGGCTGGGAACAGGGTTGGTTGCCCAATCGCTACCAGCACTTTGAAGCGACTGACCACATGCAGAGCGTGGTCCTGAGCGACGGCAGCCAGGTGCAACTCAACCTGCACAGCGAGCTGACCTTCCTCAATTACAAGGACCAGCGCCAGGTCACACTCAAGCGTGGCGAAGCGTTCTTCAAGGTCTGGCACGACAGCA
>NZ_BLJG01000381.1 GCF_009932375.1 Pseudomonas juntendi | reverse complement strand
AAGCCCGTGGTGGCGATTGCCTGATTCTACGGGCTTGCTGAGTAGGTGCGGGGGAACGTGCCGAGAAAAGAATTCATCAGGTCATTCTTTTGCAGCATGGCTTGAGGCCAAACCCGGCAATCTACTTCTTGTGCTTGGCAAACGCCGCCTCAAGCGCCTCGTTGATGGTGCGCAGCACCTTCACCCGGGCCCAGCGCTTGTCGTTGGCCTCTACCAGCGTCCATGGCGCAATCTCGCTGCTGGTACGGTCGACCATGTCCCCCACGGCCTGGGCGTAGTCATCCCATTTGTCCCGGTTGCGCCAGTCATCCTCGGTGATCTTGTAGCGCTTGAACGGGATCTGCTCGCGCTCTTCGAAGCGCTCCAGCTGGGTCTGCTGGTCGATGGCCAGCCAGAATTTGACCAACACCACCCCGGCGTTCACCAACTGTTCCTCGAAATCATTGATCTCGCTGTAGGCGCGCATCCAGTCAGCCGGCGTGCAGAACCCCTCTACCCGCTCCACCAGCACCCGGCCATACCAGGAGCGGTCGAAAATGGTGAACTTGCCCCGCGCCGGAATGTGCCGCCAGAAGCGCCACAGGTAAGGCTGCGCGCGCTCTTCTTCGGTGGGCGCGGCAATCGGCACGATACGGTACTGGCGCGGGTCCAGCGCAGCGGCCACCCGGCGGATGGCCCCGCCTTTGCCGGCAGCATCGTTGCCTTCGAACACCGCCACCAGGGCATGGCGGCGCATGCGCTTGTCCCGCAGCAGCCCGGCAAGGCGGGCCTGCTCGGTCACCAGTTGCTCCTGGTAATCGGCCTTGTCCAGGCGCACGCTCAAGTCCAGCGCCCCCAGCAGGCTGCGGTCATCGATGCTACGCCCCAATGGGGCCACGTTCCCCTGGTGCTTGCCCTTGGGGTTGTTGGCCAGCGCGGCCTGCAAGCTTTCCAGCAGGATGCGCCCCACCGCCAGGCTACGGTAGTTGGGGTCGACCCCCTCTACGATGTGCCACGGTGCATAATCGCGGCTGGTGCGGCGCAGCACGCGCTCGCCAAAGCGTACGAAGCGGTCGTAGGTTTTCGACTGTTGCCAGTCCAGCGGGCTGATTTTCCAGCTGTGCAACGGGTCGTCCTTCAGCGATTTCAGGCGCGCCTTCATCTGCTTCTTGGACAGGTGGAACCAGAACTTGATGATCAGCGCACCTTCGTCGCAGAGCATTTGCTCCAGGCGTTCGGCCCCGGTGATGGCTTGGTCGAGCACGGCATCCTTGAGCACCCCGTGCACCCGCCCCTGCAGCATCTGGCTGTACCAGTTGCCAAAAAACACGCCCATCCGCCCCTTCGGCGGCAAGGCCCGCCAGTAGCGCCATGCCGGCGGCCGGGCCAGCTCTTCGTCGGTCTGCTGGTCGAAGGTCAGCACATCGATCATGCGCGGGTCCATCCACTCGTTCAGCAGCTTTACCGTCTCACCCTTGCCAGCGCCTTCAACGCCGTTGATCAGCACGATCACCGGGAAGCGCGCCTGCTGCTTGAGTTCGTACTGGGCTTCGAGCAGGGCCTCGCGCAACGCGGGCACCTCGGCGTCGTAAGCCTCCTTGTCGATGCTGTGGCCGATTTCGGCGGATTCGAACATGCATGGGCTCCTTCAATGGATAACCAAGACTAGCGGAATTCGAAGCTGCAAGCTGCAAGTGG
>NZ_BLJG01000380.1 GCF_009932375.1 Pseudomonas juntendi | reverse complement strand
GCGCCCAACAACCCACTCAACCCGTCGAACTGGACGCCGAAAGCGAGTGCCCCATCCGCCTGCAGGTTGGCCAGAACCTTACGCTGAGCCTGCCCAGCAACCCCTCTACCGGCTACCGTTGGCGTGTGCAGGACCCGGCAGCCGGTGTACTGCACAGCCTTGGCCCCGAGGTCTACAGCGCGCCAGACGACACAGGCATGGTCGGCAGCTCGGGCTTGTCCACCTGGCGCTACCAGGCCCACGCCCGGGGTGAAGGCAAGCTGGTGATGGTCTACCAGCAGCCTTGGGCCACCGACGTCGCGCCCGTGCAAACCTTCGATTGCGCCCTTCGGGTCAACTGAGCTGCAGCGCCGGTCAGCCAATCATGCATCCAGGCCGCGGTTTGGCTAGAATGCCGCCCTTGCCTACCACCCGCAGCCTGGATCCGCCGTGAGCAAACAACCCGACCGCCTTTTTGCCCAACCCCTGGAGCAAGTGCCCGACTTCGTCTTCAACGAGGACGTGGTCCGCGTGTTCCCAGACATGATCAAGCGCTCGGTGCCGGGGTATCCAACCATCGTGGAAAACCTCGGTGTGCTGGCCGCACGCTTTGCCCAGCCGCATACCGCTCTTTACGACCTGGGCGCATCGCTGGGTGCGGTTACCCAGTCGCTGCGCCGGCATGTGCGCAGCGATGGCTGCCGGGTGATCGCGGTCGACAACTCCGCCGCCATGGTCGAGCGCTGCCGCCAGTACCTAACCGCCCAGGACTCGATGTTCCAGGAGCTGTTGCCGGTACAGGTGCTCGAAGCCGATATCCTCGCCCTCCCCTTCGAGCCCGCCTCGGTGGTGGCGATGAACTTCACCCTGCAATTCATCGCCCCCGATCAACGCCTGGCACTGCTTGCCCGCATCCGCCAGGCACTGCTGCCCGGCGGTGCGTTGATCCTGTCGGAAAAACTGCGCTTCGCCGATGAACAAGCCCAGGACCTGCTCAATGAGCTGCACCTGGACTTCAAGCGGGCCAACGGTTACAGCGAACTCGAAATCGCCCAGAAACGCAGCGCCATTGAAAATGTGATGCGCCCCGATACCCTCGAAACCCACCAGGAGCGCCTGCTTGCCGCCGGCTTCTCGAAAGTGGTGCCGTGGTTCCAATGCCTTAACTTCGCCTCGTTGATAGCCCTGCCATGATCGATCTGTCTCCCCTGGTCCGCCGCCTGGCGGGTACCCCCCTGGCTTCCTGGTCGCAAGGCCTGCAAGCGCAACTGCAAGCCAAGCTGGAAAAGGGCCACGGTGACCTGGACCGCTGGCGCGGTGCGCTGGAAGCCTTGCCCGCCGTGCAACCGAGTGAAGTCGACCTGGTCAACGGCCTGCGCCTGGACTGCGACTGCGACGCGGCCACCCGTGCACAGATGCGCCAGGCCTTGATGGGCCTGTCACCTTGGCGCAAAGGCCCGTTCGACCTGTTCGGCGTGCACGTCGACACCGAATGGCGTTCCGACTGGAAGTGGTCTCGCGTGGCCCCCCACCTGGATCTCAAGGGCAAACGTGTGCTCGATGT
>NZ_BLJG01000379.1 GCF_009932375.1 Pseudomonas juntendi | reverse complement strand
TTCGACGTTCGACTGGCAGCTTACGACTAGCAACCTCCCGTCCCCCCCGCAAGAGAAATTTCCACCCCCCTCTTGCACAACAAATATTATGGTATACCATCAGACAACAAGAGCTGATAACCCTCACCAGGAGCCACCCATGAGTTTCGAAATCCGCAAGATCGTCACCTACTCCGAAGAGACCCGCATCGAAGGCGGCAAGGCCACCGACAAGCCGGTGACCATGGTCGGCCTGGCCGTGGTGATCAAGAACCCATGGGCCGGTCGCGGTTTCGTTGAAGATCTGAAGCCGGAAATCCGCGCCAACTGCTCGGAGCTGGGCGCGCTGATGGTCGAGCGCCTGACTGCCGCCATTGGTGGGGCCGACAAGATCGAGGCCTACGGCAAGGCCGCCGTGGTGGGTGCCGATGGCGAAATCGAGCACGCTTCGGCGGTGATCCACACCCTGCGCTTTGGCAACCACTACCGCGAAGCGGTACAGGCCAAGAGCTACCTGAGCTTCACCAACAAGCGTGGTGGCCCAGGCACCTCGATCCAGATCCCGATGATGCAGAAAGACGACGAGGGCCTGCGCTCGCACTACATCACCCTGGAGATGCAGATCGAAGACGCACCGCGTGCCGATGAAATCGTCGTAGTGCTGGGCGCTGCCGACGGCGGCCGCCTGCACCCGCGCATCGGCAACCGCTACATCGACCTGGAAGAACTGGCTGCCGAAAAAGCCAGCGCTCAATAACAACAACCAAGACGGGCCGGGGCGTGGCGTGCTTACCCGCCGCGCCCGACCTTCAAGGAGCGCCCTCCATGATTCAGCCTGTCGCTGAACGCACACCTGCCGGCACCAGCTACCTGTCCGTCGGCCAGGGCCAACCCGTGGTACTGATCCACGGCGTGGGCCTGAACAAGGAAATGTGGGGCGGTCAGTTCGTTGGCCTGGCCAACGACTACCGCGTCATCGCCTATGACATGCTCGGCCACGGGCAAAGCCGCGTGCCGGCTGCCGATACCCCGCTGGAAGGCTATGCCGACCAGCTCGCCGAACTGCTTGACCACCTGCAAATCGCCCAGGCCACGGTAATCGGCTTTTCCATGGGCGGCCTGGTTGCCCGGGCCTTTGCCCTCAACTACCCGCAGCGCCTGGCGGCACTGGTGGTTCTCAACAGCGTGTTCAACCGCAGCCCCGAGCAGAGCGCCGGCGTTATCGCCCGCGCCGCCCAGGCCGCAGAACTGGGCCCCGACGCCAACGTCGACGCCGCCCTCGAGCGCTGGTTCAGCCGTGAATACAAGGCCGCCAACCCGGCCCAGGTCGCCGCTATCCGCCAGGTCCTGGCGAGCAATGACCCGCAGGGCTACCACACCACTTATTCGCTGTTCGCCACCCAGGACATGTACCGCGCCAGCGACCTGGGCAGCATCCAGGTGCCGACACTGATCGCCACCGGCGAGCTCGACTCGGGCTCCACACCGGCCATGACCCGCCAGCTCGCGGCGCGCATCCCAGGTGCGCACAGTGTGGTGCTGGCCGAGCAACGGCATATGATGGCGGTGGAAGCACCGCGTGAAGTCAACAAGATGCTGCTGGACTTCCTCGCGCAAGCCCGCACCCTTACCGAATCCGCCAAGGGGATTGTTGCATGACCCTCGTTCGTTTCCAGATGTGCATCGACGGCCAATGGCGCGATGCCCAGAGCGGCAAGACCTTCGACAGCCTCAACCCGGCCACCGCCCAGGCCTGGGCACAGTTGCCCGATGCCGACGAGGCCGATGTGGAGCTGGCCGTGCAGGCCGCCCAGCGTGCCTTCGACAGCAAGCAGTGGCGCAGCATCACGGCCACCGCGCGCGGCAAGCTGCTGCGTCGCCTGGGTGACCTGATTGCCGAGAACAAAGAGCACCTGGCGCAGCTGGAGAGCCGTGACAACGGCAAGCTGATTCGCGAAACCCGCGGCCAGGTCGGTTACCTGCCCGAGTTCTTCCACTACACCGCCGGCCTGGCCGACAAGCTCGAAGGTGGCACCCTGCCGCTGGACAAGCCCGACCTGTTCGCCTACACCGTGCACGAGCCGATCGGCGTGGTCGCCGGCATCATCCCGTGGAACAGCCCGCTGTACCTTACCGCGATCAAACTGGCCCCGGCCCTGGCGGCCGGCAACACCATCGTGCTCAAGCCGTCCGAGCACGCTTCGGCGACCATTCTGGAGCTGGCCCGCCTGGCCCTGGAAGCCGGCTTCCCGCCGGGTGTCGTCAACGTGGTCACTGGCTACGGTCCAAGCACCGGCGCGGCGCTGACCCGCCACCCGCTGGTGCGCAAGATCGCCTTCACCGGCGGTGCAGCCACTGCCCGCCACGTGGTGCGCAGCAGTGCCGAGAACTTCGCCAAGCTGTCGCTGGAGCTGGGCGGCAAATCGCCGAACATCATCTTCGCCGATGCCGACCTGGACAGCGCCATCAACGGCGCCGTGGCCGGCATCTATGCCGCCTCCGGGCAAAGCTGCGTCGCCGGCTCGCGCCTGCTGGTGCAGGACGAGATTTTCGACGAGTTTGTCGAGCGCCTGATTGCCCGCGCCAAGCGCATCCGCATCGGCAACCCGCAGGACGATGCCAGCGAAATGGGCCCGATGGCGACCGCGCAGCAGTTGGCCGTGGTCGAAGGCCTGGTCGCTGCGGCCAAGGCTGAAGGCGCCAAGCTGCACATGGGTGGCAAGCGGGCCGAGGTCGAAGGCGAAGGCTGGTTCTACGAACCGACCCTGTTCGAGTGCGACAGCAACTCGATGACCATCATGCAGGAAGAAGTGTTCGGCCCGGTCGCGGCGGTCATCCGCTTCAAGACCGAGGAGCAGGCGCTGGAAATCGCCAACGACTCGCAGTTCGGCCTGGCGGCCGGTATCTGGACCCGCGACCTGGGCCGCGCCCACCGCCTGGCCCGTGACGTGCGCTCGGGCATCATCTGGGTCAACACCTACCGCGCCGTGTCGGCCATGGCCCCGATCGGCGGTTTCAAGAACAGCGGCTACGGCCGTGAGAGTGGCATCGATTCGGTGCTGGCCTATACCGAGCTGAAGACCGTGTGGATCAACCTGTCCACCGCGCCCATGCCCGACCCGTTTGTGATGCGCTAAGAGGTAGCACGAGATGATCGAACCTGGCATCTACAAAGACGTGATGGGCTCCTTCCCGTCCGGCGTCACGGTTGTCACCACCCTGGACGCCGACGGCGGCATCGTCGGCATCACCGCCAGTGCCTTCAGCGCCCTGTCGATCGACCCGGCGCTGGTGCTGTTCTGCCCCAACTACGCCTCTGACACCTACCCGATCCTGCGCGACAGCAAGCAGTTCGCGATCCACCTGCTGTCGGCCGAGCAAACCGCCGAGGCCTATGCGTTTGCCGGCAAGGGCAAGGACAAGGCCAAGGGCATCGAGTGGCACCTGAGCGAGCTGGGCAACCCGCTGCTGGCGAAGGCCACGGCGATCATCGAGTGCGAACTGTGGCGCGAGTATGACGGCGGGGACCATGCGATCATCGTGGGTGCGGTGAAGAACCTGGTGCTGCCCGAGCAGCCGGTAACGCCGATGGTGTACCACAAGGGCAAGCTGGGCGCCCTGCCGCCTTTGGGCTGATAGACCTTTAAGCCGGTGTTGGCTGCTTCGCGG
>NZ_BLJG01000378.1 GCF_009932375.1 Pseudomonas juntendi | reverse complement strand
GCCGGCAGGCTGGCGAGCAAGCCGCAAGACATGATCAGGGCGGCGCCGTGACGTGGAATGTGCATGTGGTACTCCTTGGCAATAAAAGGCGTGGGCGCTGGTCATCCATGCCACGCATGGCCAATCAGACCGGCATCAGTGTAGTGGGTTCAACAGTGCCATCATGACAGTGTGACAAAGTGTGGCGCTTTGCCGCAGCGCTGCAGCAGGGGG
>NZ_BLJG01000377.1 GCF_009932375.1 Pseudomonas juntendi | reverse complement strand
CAGGCCAGTGCTTTCGACGGTGGAACCGTTGATGTCGAGGGCGAAGAGGGAGGCCGGCAAGTTGATGCCTTTCTCGTAAACCTTGTGGAGGCTGGTGCGCTCTATGCGCTTGCCGCGCACCACACCATTCATATCTGCAATCAGAAGGTCAACGTAGAGAACCTCAGGATGTTCCTTAAGGAACGCGTTCGCTTCGTTAAGCTGAACGGCACGCGGGGGTACCGACATGATGCAACACCTTTGTTGTTAAAAATATCAATCAAGGGGGGCTTGCAAGACCAGTCAACCGAAAAGCCATACTGATGTCAAGCCAACCCCATGATGCCCTGAAATGGCCCATCTACGGCAGATTTGCTGCAAATCGGGGCATGGCATTATCCGCTATTTCCCCGGTAAAGAGCTATCTCAAGCGTGCCGTGTTTTATTTTTTACGCGGGTGTTGTGTAAAAAAATGAACAAGGCTAAGCTCGGTCTCAACCCAGAACACAATAATACGAGGGTCACATGGTCCGCTTGCCGCGACCTGAAAGCACTGCGTGCGCAGTGCCATCGGGTACCTCCGCCGTTCATGCAAGCTGCGTCGTTGTTGCCGCCGCCCTGGCCGCAATAATTGACGTTTGGCGTTCCCGGACCTGCCCTCGCAGCGGCTTGCCGCTCTTCGTTTCATCTTCCTGCCTTTTGAACTCATTTCGGATACAGCTGATTTCAGTGTATCCACTGTGGCTCTGCGCGGGGGTTTTTGCTTTAGCAATCTTCTCCATCCAGAATCAAGTCGCGGACCACCTTACC
>NZ_BLJG01000376.1 GCF_009932375.1 Pseudomonas juntendi | reverse complement strand
AGTGGTGCGATGACGCATGACCGCGCCACCGAGCAGTCGCAGGCACGCATCGAAGGCAACGGGCTGTTGCGGGGCGATTCGGGGGGGGCAGTACCTGGGGGGGACTACTGACATCACTCGCATGGTGCCGGTGGGTGTTCCCAGCCACGCACAGAAGGAAGACTGCACCCGCGTGCTCAAAGGCATGATCGCCCTGTCGCGGGCCACGTTTCCCCGTGGCATCCTGTCGCCCCTGCTCGATGCCATTGCGCGCGCGCCGATCTGGGCTGACCAGGTCGACTACGGGCATGGGACCGGGCACGGGGTGGGCTATTTCCTCAATGTGCATGAGGGGCCACAAGTGATTGCCTACCAAGCGGCACCGGCGCCCCATACGGCCATGCAGGCGGGCATGATCAGCTCGATCGAGCCGGGCACCTACAGGCCTGGGCAATGGGGGGTACGCATCGAGAATCTGGTGGTCAACCGCGAAGCGGGCACGAGCGCCTTCGGTGACTTCCTGAACTTCGAGACCTTGACGCTGTGCCCGATCGACACCCGCTGCCTCCTGCCCGAACGACTGACCCAATGTGAACTGGAGTGGCTCAATGGCTATCATGCCCACGTGCGCGAGCGTTTGGCCCCGTTGTTGAAAGGGGAGGCGCTTGGCTGGCTCGAGGCGCGCACCGCGCCGCTGTAAAGCGCGGCAAAGAGGGCAGCCGATGCGCTGCCCTTGCTGCTATTTGCAGATGACGATCATGCTGCGGCTGGTGTAGCCCGCTGGGTTGATGCCGAACAAATAGTCACCGTCTTCTTCGTCGCTGTCACCAGACCGTGCGACCACCCGGTAACCGCGGGTGCTGCAAGCGCTTGCAGCCTTGCTGTAACACTTGTCCCACGAGGATGAAAGGCCGGAGCAATTGATATGCAGGCCCTTTTTGCCCTTCTTGACCTCGGTCTTGGCCGTGGCGGCACATCCAGCAATAGCCAAGATGGCCAGGATGAGAAAAATACGTTTCATTCCTGTCCTTATATGCAGGGCGAATCCGATGTCAGACCCTGTCGTTATCGCTTCGGTTCTTCCTGAGTTTCCTCAGCGCCAGTGTTCGCTTCAGTAGAACGCGTGAAGATCGTGATGCTGTGACAGCTTAATCAGCGGGGCCGATCGCGACAATCATTAATACGGTCTCAAATGAAAATATTTCTCATATCAGTCGGCGGCGATGGGTGGGCTGGTTTCTTTTCGCATCGACAGCGTGGTGCCCACAGAGGCCGCAATGATCGCCAGGATCGCCAGCCATTGGGTGACTGTCAGAACTTCGCCAAGGAACAAAAGGCCCGACAGCGCCCCGAATGCAGGCTCGATGCTCATGAGAGTGCCGAAAGTGCGCGCCGGAATGCGCGTCAAGGCAATCATCTCCAGGCTGTAGGGCAGGGCGGTGGACAGCACTGCAACGGCGAGCGCGACGGGAATCAGCGCCGGGGTGAGCAGTGCGCTGCCGGCATGGGCGATGCCGATAGGTGCGACGAACAGGGCGGCTACCACAACGCCCAGGGCGGCACTCTGGATGCCATGCTCGGCGCCGGCGCGTTGCCCGAACAGGATATACAGTGCCCAGCAAACACCCGCCCCCAGGGCATAGGCTGCGCCCACAGGGTCAAGTGCTTGCCCGCCATGGCCGGCTGGCAGCAAGAGCAGCAAGCCAACAATGGCCAATGCGATCCAAAGGAAGTCGGTGGGTCGACGCGACGACAGCAGCGCCACAGCTAGCGGACCGGTGAACTCAAGGGCCACGGCAATGCCGATGGGCACCGTTTGCAGTGCCATATAAAAGAGGAAATTCATGCCGCCCAGTGCCATGCCATAGATGATGACGTTGCGCAGGGTTTTGGCGG
>NZ_BLJG01000375.1 GCF_009932375.1 Pseudomonas juntendi | reverse complement strand
GGTTGAACGCGAACAGCCAGGCGCTCGGCGCCCCTACCAGCCAATAGCAGCACAGCCCGATCAGGAAGGTGGTCTTGGCATCTTTCAGGCCGCGTATGGAGCCCATGGCGATGGTCTGCATGCCATCGAACAACTCGAACCAGGCGGCCACCATCAACAAGTGCACCGCCAGTTGGTAGATGGCGGCAAAGCCCGGGTCATTACGGTCTATGAACAGGCTCACCAGCGCCTCGGGCAACAGCAAAAACAGCGCGGCAAAGGCAAACATCACGGTTGCCCCGAAGCCGATGCCCACGCGCCCCGCGCTGCGCGCCGCCAGCAGGTTGCCGGCGCCGTAGTACAAGCCCACGCGCATGGTTACCGCATAGGAGAGCCCTGTCGGCACCATGAATGCCGTGGACACGATCTGCAGGGCGATCTGGTGGGCCGCCAGTTCGGTGCTGCCCAGCACCCCCATGCACAACGCGGCAAAGGCGAACAGGCCCACTTCCACCATGTAGGTGCCGCCAATCGGCAGGCCCAGCCGCCACAGCTCACGCAGGGCGTGCAGCGATGGGCGCGACAGGCCCTTGCGCAGCGGGTAGGCGGCATAGGCCGGGTGCCAGCGGATGTACAACGACAGGGCAATGGCCATGCCCATCGACACCACCGCAGTGACCAGGCCGATACCCATCAGCCCGAGCCTGGGCAGGCCGAACATGCCCTCGATCAGCGCCACGTTGAGCAGGTAGTTCAGCACCGTGCCGACCAGGCTGATGACCATCACCGGGGTCGAACGGCCAAGGGCACTGGTGAACCCGCGCAAGGCCATGAAGGTCAGGTAACCGGGCAACGCCAGCGGCAGCAGGGTCAGAAACTGGGCAGCCGAGGCCACGTTCTCGGGCTGTTGCCCGAACAGCAGCAGTACCGGCTCAAGGTTCCACAGCACCAGCGCGGCGAACAGCGCCAGGCCCCAGGCCAGCCACAGGCCGTTCTGAGCCAGGCGGGTGGCCCCTTCGATGTCGTTGGCGCCCTTGCGAATCGCCACCAGGGTACCCACTGCGGCGATCACCCCCAGGCAGAAAATCGACACGAAGGAATAGCTGGCGGCACCCAAGCCACCGCCGGCCAAGGCCTGCGGGCTGATGCGGGCCATCATCAGGGTGTCGGTCAGCACCATCAGCATGTGCGCCAGCTGCGAGGCGATCAGCGGCCCGGCCAGGCGCAGTAAAGCCTTGAGTTCTGTAGTGGGCGCGACGTGCATGGGCTGTCCTTGTTCCTGAGGTGATCAACGAAGCGCGATTCTGAGGCTTTGGTCAACTTTGCACAAAAGGATAAAAGCGATGGTTGGCATGAGTTGAACTCATGCCTACAAGTTTCGGATAATTCGCCTCTGTCCCTAGATTGCAGGTGCCTCATGTCGCGCCAGCTACCTCCGCTGTATGCTTTGCGCGCATTCGAGGCCGCCGCGCGGCTCAGTTCGTTCACCCGCGCGGGCGAAGAGCTGTCGATCACGCAAAGTGCCATCAGCCGGCATATCCGTACCCTGGAAGAGCATTTCGCCTGCCGCCTGTTCGTGCGCAGTGGCCGCAACCTGCAACTGACCGAAGCAGGGCGGGTATTGCTGCCGGGGGTGCGCGAAGGCTTTGCCGCGTTCGCCCGTGCCTGTGAAACCCTGTGTGGTGAAGATGACATCCTGCGCATGAAAGCACCTTCGACCCTGACCATGCGGTGGCTGCTGGCCTGCCTGAGCCGGTTTCGCCACCTGCAACCCGGTAACGAGGTACAACTGACCAGCGCCTGGATGGATGTGGACCATGTGGACTTCAACCATGAACCGTTCGATTGTGCCGTGTTGCTCAGCGATGGAGTGTTCCCGGCAGACTGGGAGGTACGCAAGCTGTTCCCGGAGTTGTTGATTCCGGTCGGCGCACCGGACCTGCTTGGCGAAAAGCCCTGGAGCGTGTCCCGGCTGGCCGGTATCGAGCTGCTGCACCCCACGGTGGACAAGCGCGACTGGCGTGACTGGCTGCAGCGCATGGGCCTCGCTGGCAAGGTATCGCTCAAGGGTGGGCAGGTTTTCGACACGCTGGAGCTGAGCATGATTGCCGCAGCGCGTGGCTACGGCATCTCCATCGGCGACTTGCTGATGGTGGCCGAGGACGTGGCGCAGAAGCGCCTGAGCCTGCCCTGGCCAACGGCGGTGCCCAGTGGCATGGATTACTACCTGGTGTGGCCGCGTACCCGGCGCGGGGGCGAGCGGTTGCGCCGGTTGAGTGCGTTTCTGGAACAGGAGGTAGCGGCCATGGATCTCCCGGATGTGGAAATTCTCCCGCCCCTTTGATGGCTTGCACTGGCCTTGTCGCCGGCAAGCCAGCTCCCACAGGGGTCGCCTTAGGGCTGACAGGTGTTTGCCACAAGGTATGGCAGCGCCTGTTAGAGCGAGCGCCGCCCGCGCGGCGCAATCGCGAGCTGCGCTCGCTCCTCCCTACGTTTGTTTCGGGCCAATTATTCCTGTGGG
>NZ_BLJG01000374.1 GCF_009932375.1 Pseudomonas juntendi | reverse complement strand
TGGCGCGGTGCTGTCGATCGTGACTGCAATCCAGACCTTCGTTGCCCAGTGGACCCCCAGCGTGAAGGTTCGGGTGATCCTGGCCTCGGTCATACTGCTGGGCTGCGGTATGGTCGCGCTGAACGCCTCGGCAGATTTCATCGGCCAGTTCATCGGCCTGATCCTGGCGCTGCTGTTGGTGCTGGTGCCGTGGGCCTCGATCAACCTGATCGACTTCTACCTGATCAAGAAGGGCCAGTACGACATCGCCTCGATCTTCAGTGCCGACGGCGGCATCTATGGCCGTTTCAATCACCATGCAATCGTTGCCTATGCCTGCGGCATCCTGGTGCAGCTGCCGTTTGCCAATACCTCGCTGTATGTCGGGCCGTACTCCAACCTGGTCGAAGGCGCCGACCTGTCCTGGCTGTTCGGCTTGCTGGTG
>NZ_BLJG01000373.1 GCF_009932375.1 Pseudomonas juntendi | reverse complement strand
GCACGCCCGCTCCCACAATCCCCCGCAGCGAACACCCCTGTGCGGGTTTTCCTGGTGCGACTCAATGCGATGCTCAGGGCTGGCGAGCCTTGGCTGGATCTGGTGTTGCCTCAGCCGAAGAGGGTGTAGATCAACAGCCAAAATGCAGGACTCGAAGATCACACGGTTCCTGTGGGAGCGGGCGTGCCCGCGAACACCGGCGCAGCCGGTGCCAGACACCGCGTCGCCTGCTTCGCGGGCAAGCCCGCTCCCACAATGAACCGCAGCGTTCAAACCTGTGCGAGATTTCCTGGTGCGACTCAAT
>NZ_BLJG01000372.1 GCF_009932375.1 Pseudomonas juntendi | reverse complement strand
GTGTTGCCGCTGACCGAAAACTGACCCAGTAGAGGCTGTTCTGCCGACTGAAAACTGACCCAGGTGTTCAACTGCTTCTGCTCAATTTTTGAGCAGGAGAACACAGGGTGATCAGTATGGAAATGATGGGCAAAATCCGCCGGATGTATTTCCGCGACAAGCTGTCGCTGCATGAGATAGCCAAGCGCACCGGGTTGGCGCGCAACACGATTCGCAAGTGGGTCAGAGCACCTGAGGCCAAGCCGCCGGTCTACCAACGCCGCGCGATCTTCAACAAACTCAGCCCTTTTCACGCCACGCTGGAGCAGGCGCTAAAAGCCG
>NZ_BLJG01000371.1 GCF_009932375.1 Pseudomonas juntendi | reverse complement strand
CACATGCAGCCTGGCGATGTGATACCGGTGGAATTGCCCGAGCACCTGGTGTTGCGCGCCAATGGCGTGCCGGCGTTCAAGGCGCGGCTGGGCTCGCACAAGGGCAACCTGGCGCTGCAGATCATCGACCCGATCGAACGCCGCTGACGGCGTGCCGGTCGCCCCTAACGAATTGAATGCCTGTCGAGGAAACCATGGCTAACGAAAACGAGATCACCTCCCCAGAAGATCAGGCCTTGGCCGATGAGTGGGCCGCCGCGCTGGAAGAGACCGGTGCTGCCGGCCAGGCGGACATCGATGCGCTGCTGGGCGGTGACACCGGCAGCCACAGCGGCCCGGGCCGCCTGCCAATGGAAGAGTTCGCCAGCTCGCCCAAGCCGAACGAAAATGTCAGCCTCGAAGGCCCGAACCTGGATGTGATCCTGGATATCCCGGTGAACATCTCCATGGAAGTGGGCAGCACCGAGATCAACATCCGCAACCTGCTGCAGCTCAACCAGGGTTCGGTCATCGAGCTTGACCGCCTGGCCGGCGAGCCACTGGACGTGCTGGTCAACG
>NZ_BLJG01000370.1 GCF_009932375.1 Pseudomonas juntendi | reverse complement strand
GGCGCTGCCATACCTTGTGGCAAACACTTGTCAGCCCTAAGGCGATCCCTGTGGGAGCTGGCTTGCCGGCGATGAAGCAAACACCCATCCATCTGACATAGGGGCTGCACATAGCGTGAGGTTTATGCAGTCCCTGTGTGTGGCTCGCTGGCGATGAAGCAAACACCAATCCACCTGACATTCCGCTTACCCAAGCCCCCACCGCTCTGGTAAAATGCGCCGCCTCAAACGTCTGCAGGCAGCACCGTGGCATTTACCCTGGTTGATTGGGCGATCATCGCGATCATCGCCGTCTCCACACTGATCAGTCTCAAGCGCGGCTTCGTCAAGGAAGCCTTGTCCTTGCTCATCTGGATCATTGCCGGTGCGGTTGCCTGGATGTTCGGCGGTTCGCTCTCGGTGTATCTTGAAAGCTACATCCAGACGCCATCGATGCGCGTCATCGCCGGCTGCGCCATTCTTTTCGTCGCCACCTTGCTGGTGGGGGCCATGGTCAACTTCCTGGTCGGCGAGCTGATCCGCGTGACCGGGCTGTCCGGCACCGATCGCTTCCTGGGCATGGCCTTCGGCGCCGCGCGCGGGGCCTTGCTGGTAGTGGTGGCCATCGGCCTGATCAGCCTGGGGCCGGTTCAACAGGACACCTGGTGGCAGGAATCGCGCCTGATACCACAATTTCTTCTGGTCGCCGACTGGTCGAAAAACCTGATTCTGGGTTTCGCCGGCCAATGGTCGCCCGGTGGTCTGATCAGCGCTCCGGCTGATCTTCCGTTCAAGGAACAGTTGCTCGGGCCAGCTAAGCCCTGAGCGCTATTCACTCAAGTTTCATCAAAGTAGGGGTTGCGTCGCATGTGTGGCATCGTCGGTATCGTCGGTAAGTCGAACGTCAATCAGGCGCTGTATGACGCGCTTACGGTCCTCCAGCACCGCGGCCAGGACGCTGCCGGTATCGTGACCAGCCATGACGGCCGGTTATTCCTGCGCAAGGATAATGGCCTGGTGCGCGACGTGTTCCAGCAGCGCCACATGCAGCGCCTGGTGGGCAACATCGGCATCGGCCATGTGCGCTACCCGACCGCGGGCAGCTCGACCTCGGCCGAGGCCCAGCCGTTCTACGTCAACTCCCCGTATGGCATCACTCTGGCACATAACGGCAACCTGACCAACGTCGAACAGTTGGCCAAGGAGATTTACGAGTCCGACCTGCGCCACGTCAACACCAACTCCGACTCGGAAGTGCTGCTCAACGTGTTCGCCCACGAGCTGGCGGTGCGCGGCAAACTGCAGCCGACCGAAGAAGACGTGTTCGCTGCCGTTTCCCACGTGCACAGCCGCTGTGTGGGTGGCTACGCCGTGGTGGCAATGATCACCGGCTACGGTATCGTTGGCTTCCGTGACCCACACGGCATTCGCCCGGTGGTATTCGGCCAACGTCACACCGACGAAGGCGTGGAATACATGATTGCCTCCGAAAGCGTCGCCCTGGACGTGCTGGGTTTCACCCTGATCCGCGACCTGGCACCCGGCGAAGCGGTGTACATCACCGAAGAAGGCCAGCTGTTCACCAAGCAGTGCGCCGAAGCGCCGAAGCTGCAGCCATGCATCTTCGAGCATGTCTACCTGGCCCGCCCAGACTCGATCATCGACGGTGTGTCGGTGTACAAGGCGCGCCTGCGCATGGGTGAAAAGCTCGCCGACAAGATCATGCGCGAGCGCCCCGATCACGACATCGACGTGGTCATCCCGATTCCCGACACCAGCCGCACCGCCGCCCTGGAGCTGGCCAACCGCCTGGGTGTCAAGTTCCGCGAAGGCTTCGTCAAGAACCGTTACATCGGCCGTACCTTCATCATGCCTGGCCAGGCGGCGCGCAAGAAGTCGGTGCGCCAGAAGCTCAACGCCATCGAACTGGAATTCCGTGGCAAGAACGTGATGCTGGTGGACGATTCGATCGTGCGCGGTACCACGTGCAAGCAGATCATCCAGATGGCCCGCGAAGCCGGCGCCAAGAATGTCTACTTCTGCTCGGCAGCCCCGGCAGTGCGCTTCCCCAACGTCTACGGCATCGACATGCCGAGCGTGCACGAACTGATCGCCCACAACCGCACCACCGAACAGGTGGGTGAGTTGATTGGCGCCGACTGGCTGGTCTATCAGGACCTGCCGGACCTGATCGACTCGGTCGGCGGCGGCAAGATCAAGATCGAGCACTTCGACTGCGCGGTGTTCAACGGTGAGTATGTCACCGGCGATATCGACGAAGCCTACCTCGACCGCATCGAGCAGGCCCGTAACGACCTGGCCAAGGTCAAGAACCAGGCGGTCAGCGCGATCATCGACCTCTACAACAACTGATTCAGGGAGCGACGGCATGACGGATCAATGGGATGCCGGGCGACTGGACAGCGACCTCGAGGGTGTCGGTTTCGACACCCTGGCGGTGCGCGCTGGCCAAAGCCGTACACCGGAAGGCGAGCACAGCGAAGCGCTGTTCCTGACCTCCAGCTATGTGTTCCGCACGGCGGCCGACGCCGCTGCGCGTTTCGCCGGCGAAACGCCAGGCAACGTCTATTCGCGTTACACCAACCCGTCGGTGCGTGTCTTCGAAGAGCGGCTGGCAGCGATGGAAGGCGCCGAGCAGGCCGTGGGCACCTCCACCGGCATGGCGGCGCTGCTTGCGGTGGTCATGTCGTTGTGCAGTGGCGGTGACCATGTGCTGGTGTCGCAGAGCGTATTTGGCTCGACCATCAGCCTGTTCGAGAAGTACTTCAAGCGCTTCGGCCTGCAGGTGGACTACGTGCCGCTGGCCGACCTCGCGGGCTGGGAAAAGGCCATCAAGGCCAATACCAAGCTGCTGATCGTCGAATCGCCGTCCAACCCGCTGGCCGAACTGGTCGATATCACTGCCCTCAGTGAAATCGCCCATGCCCATGGCGCCATGCTGGTCGTCGACAACTGCTTCAGCACCCCGGCACTGCAGCAACCGTTGAAGCTGGGTGCCGATATCGTGTTCCACTCGGCGACCAAGTTCATCGACGGCCAGGGGCGTTGCATGGGCGGCGCAGTGGCCGGCCGAGCCGAGCAGATGAAAGAGGTGGTGGGCTTCCTGCGTACCGCAGGCCCGACCCTCAGCCCGTTCAATGCCTGGATCTTCACCAAGGGCCTGGAAACCCTGCGGTTGCGCATGCGTGCGCATTGCGAAAGTGCCCAGGCCCTGGCTGAGTGGCTGGAGCAACAGGACGGCGTGGAGAAGGTGCATTACGCTGGCTTGCCAAGCCACCCCCAGCACGCCCTGGCCAAGCGCCAGATGAGTGGCTTTGGTGCAGTGGTCAGCTTCGAGGTCAAGGGCGGCAAAGAGGGCGCCTGGCGCTTCATCGACGCCACTCGGGTGATTTCCATCACCACCAACCTGGGCGACAGCAAGACCACCATCGCCCACCCGGCCACCACGTCCCACGGCCGCCTGTCGCCGCAGGAGCGTGAGGCTGCGGGTATTCGCGACAGCCTGATCCGCGTTGCCGTGGGCCTGGAAGACGTGGCAGACCTGCAGGCCGACCTGGCGCGCGGGTTGGCCGCACTGTGATGCAGATTGGCGGCAGCACCCCGGGCCACAACGGCCGGGTAGCCCTGGTGACCGGTGCCGCGCGCGGCATCGGCCTGGGCATTGCCGCCTGGTTGATCTGCGAGGGTTGGCAGGTGGTGCTCAGCGACCTTGACCGGCAGCGGGGCGCCAAGGTGGCCAAGGCTCTGGGTGACAATGCCTGGTTCATCACCATGGACGTTGCCGACGAGGCCCAGGTCAGTGCCGGGGTGTCCGAGGTGCTCGGGCAATTTGGCCGCCTGGATGCGCTGGTGTGCAATGCAGCGATCGCCAACCCGCACAACCAGACCTTGGAAAGCCTGAGCCTGGCGCAGTGGAACCGGGTGCTGGCGGTGAACCTCAATGGCCCGATGCTGCTGGCCAAGCATTGTGCGCCGTACCTGCGTGCGCACAACGGGGCGATCGTCAACCTCACCTCCACCCGGGCGCGGCAGTCCGAGCCTGATACCGAGGCCTACGCGGCGAGCAAGGGCGGCCTGGTGGCCTTGACCCATGCGCTGGCGATAAGTTTGGGCCCGGAGATCCGCGTCAACGCGGTGAGCCCTGGCTGGATCGATGCCCGTGACCCGGCGCAGCGCCGTGCCGAGCCATTGAGCGAAGCCGACCACGCCCAGCACCCGACGGGCAGGGTAGGGACCGTGGAGGATGTGGCTGCCATGGTTGCCTGGTTGCTGTCACGGCAGGCGGCGTTCGTCACTGGCCAGGAGTTCGTGGTCGATGGCGGCATGACCCGCAAGATGATCTACACCTGAGCTTCAAGCTTCAAGCTTCAAGCTTCAAGCTGCAAGCTGCAAGCTGCAAGAGGGGACCGCAAGGTTCCTTCGTCATTTGTAGGGTTCAGAAATTCATCAAGCGCCCCCATGCTTCTTCTTGCCACTTGCCACTTGC
>NZ_BLJG01000369.1 GCF_009932375.1 Pseudomonas juntendi | reverse complement strand
ACCCGCCTCCTACTCGATGCCTGTTCGGGGCTGTTTGCGGCGCAGGGCAGGTATTACTGCTGGCGCAGAATGCACGCCAGCAACCCCGGGAAGCGGGCCTCCAGCATTTCGCTGCGCAGCGAATTCATGTGGGTTGTGCCCACATTGCGGGTATGCACCAACCCCGCATCACGCAAGACGCGAAAGTGGTGGGACATGCTCGACTTGGGCCGGCCGCCGTCCAGTTCGCCGCACGTGGCTTCGGCCACACCGGCCAGCTGGCGCACGATGCCCATGCGCACGGGGTCGCTCAGGGCGTACAGCAGGCGCTCCAGCACCAGGTCTTCAGGGTTGGGATGTTTATAGGCTCGCATGCTGCACATGATACCGGGGGTTTTCATTATTGCCATAGTTCGATTATGATCGAACAATCGTATCCACATAGCCCGGGAGTTTCCCATGTCCGCGTTGTTCCAACCTTACACCCTCAAGGACGTCACCCTGCGCAACCGCATTGCCATTCCGCCGATGTGCCAGTACATGGCCGAGGACGGCATGATCAACGACTGGCACCATGTGCACCTGGCCGGCATGGCCCGGGGCGGTGCCGGCTTGCTGGTGGTCGAAGCCACGGCGGTGGCGCCGGAGGGGCGCATTACCCCCGGCTGCGCCGGGATCTGGAGCGACGCCCATGCCCAGGCGTTCGTACCGGTGGTACAGGCGATCAAGGCAGCAGGTTCGGTACCGGGCATTCAGATCGCCCACGCCGGGCGCAAGGCCAGCGCCAACCGGCCCTGGGAAGGTGATGACCATATTGCCGCCGACGATGCCCGCGGCTGGGAAACCATTGCCCCGTCTGCCATTGCTTTCGGTGCGCACCTGCCAAAAGTGCCGCGTGCCATGACCCTGGAGGACATCGCCCGGGTCAAGCAGGACTTCGTCGATGCCGCCCGCCGTGCACGCGATGCCGGCTTCGAGTGGATCGAGCTGCACTTTGCCCACGGCTACCTGGGGCAGAGCTTCTTCTCCGAGCATTCCAACAAGCGTACCGATGCCTACGGTGGCAGTTTCGACAACCGCAGCCGCTTCCTGCTGGAAACCCTGGCTGCAGTACGTGAAGTGTGGCCAGAAAACCTGCCGCTGACGGCGCGTTTTGGCGTGTTGGAATACGACGGCCGTGATGAGCAGACCCTGGAAGAGTCGATCGAGTTGGCGCGGCGGTTCAAGGCTGGCGGCCTGGACCTGCTGAGCGTGAGTGTCGGCTTTACCATCCCTGATACCAACATCCCATGGGGCCCGGCGTTCATGGGGCCGATTGCCGAGCGTGTGCGCCGTGAAGCCAAGCTGCCGGTGACGTCGGCGTGGGGTTTCGGTACCCCGCAGCTGGCCGAAGCGGCATTGCAGGCCAACCAGCTGGACCTGGTGTCGGTAGGCCGCGCGCACCTGGCCGACCCGCACTGGGCCTACTTTGCGGCCAAGGAGCTGGGGGTGGAAAAAGCCTCCTGGACCTTGCCAGCGCCTTATGCGCACTGGCTTGAGCGTTATCGCTGATATCGAGCGCCGCCCGCGCGGCGCATCGCGAGCTGGCGCTCGCTCCTACGTTTGTTTCGGGCCAGTCCATCCTGTGTCAGGCGCACGCGACCGCCTTTTCGTACGACGCG
>NZ_BLJG01000368.1 GCF_009932375.1 Pseudomonas juntendi | reverse complement strand
CACCGGCGCCCGCCGTAGCCGCAGAACCAGCGCCTGCTGCGCCCGCCCAAGCCCCTGCTGCACCACCCGCGGCGGCCCCAGCCCCAGCAGTGGCCGCAGCCCCGAGCTCGGACTTTGGCCGCCCGGTGGTCCTGGCAAACCCCAACCTGATGCAGGTAACCGACGGCGCCGGCTGCAAATGGGTACTGAGCAAATCGATCATCGGTGCAGGCGACACCCTGTCGTTCGGCACCACCCCTGCCATGCCGTGCCCGGCATCCGGCTTTGGCCAAGGCAGCTTCGACAGAATCAGCTGGAAAGCGGTGGGTACCTATCGTGGCGATAACTGGGACAAGGTCTATGCCCACCCCAGTGGCCTGATCTTCACCAAGCGCCTGGAGGCCGCAGTGAAGGACAAGGCGGTTTCCTACCTGACTGCCGACGCAGACCAGGCCGCATTCCTGGTGGGTGAAATCCCCGGCCGGCAGATGAAGGTGTACCTGACCTTCAGCCGTTCCAGCTATGGCGTATTGCGCCCGTTCGGCAGCGACCCGTACTACGTGGCGGTCACCCCGGACGAATCATTTGCCCTGGACCCGGCCAAGTACAAGGAGGCCGCGCTGGAGATCTTCGACCTGGTCAAGACCGCCTCGCCGTCCACCACCGATGTGGCCACCCTGTTGATCGTCAAGGACATCTCGGCCATCACCAACAGCCTTTGGGGCAATGACGCGCAGAAGATCACCCGCAACCGCATCGGCATCAACCGCCAAGGCCTGTTCTTCGATGTGCGCGACGGTGCCAACTGGGCGGTACAGCGTGAGCAGCAGCGCCAGCGCGAGCTGCGCCAGCGCCAGCAGGAACTGGCGCGCGTGCACACCCGTGTGCTGGAGCGCTACCAGCAGCTGCAGGACGGCATGAGCGAGTTCAAGGGGCGTGAAACCGAGGCGCTGGCGCAGATGGCCGGCATCAAGGTGCGCTTCGCGTCGCCACTGGAGCAGCAGAACCCGGCGACCTCGGCCACTGTGGCGACGATGATGGTGCATGTAACCGGCAAGCAGGGCGACTTCTACAGCATCGACTTCCCGAGCAAAGGCCGCCTGGTCGCGGACGAGGAATACGGCGAGGGCTGGTACGTAACCCAAGTGGCCAACGCCACGCCGTACTACCCGCTGGACGACGGCCGCGCGGTGCCCACCTACCGCGCCTACAGCGCCGGCGAGCCTGCGGCCTGCAAGCAGGAACACTGCGCCGACCGCGTGTCGTTCGGTGCCGTACTGGCCAAGGAATTCCCCAACGCCGGCATCGATTTCAGCTGGACCCCCGAGGTCTCCCAACAGTACGTGAACGACTGGAACAACGCTTCCGCCATGGTCCAGTGAGGCAAACACCATGATCAAACAGATGAACAAGAAGCAGCTGCTGATGGGCGGTGTGGCCGCAGCGGTGCTGGTGCTCGGCGGTGGCTATGCCCTGCTTTCCAGCTCGGGCAAGAAGGCTGCGATGGCCTACTACGACGACTTCAAGGAGCGCTACTTCCTGGAAGACGTCTTGTCCGAGGGCGACATTTCCTACTCGGCGTTTACCGGCAACCTGACCGTGGCCGACCCGGAGATCCGCGTGGCCGCCGCACAGACCAACGGGGCTCAGCAGTTTATGCGCGGCCTGTCAGGCCTGATGGAGTCGGTACAGGGCAGTGCCGCCGAGGAAGGCCTGGCCGGTTGGGCCAAGTACCAGCTCAATGCCAGCCGCGATGTGGCCGGCGTGTACCTGAAGGCAGATGCGCTGAAGCTGGCCCATGACGGGGACAGCAAGGACGGCAGCATCCATGTGCAGTTGCTGGGCATGCAGATGGGCAACCCGTTCGTGGCCACCAAGGGCGCCGAGGTGGTATTGGTGGCCGATGTCAGCGACGAGATCCAGCCACGGGCCGAGCTGCTCGCCAACGGGCGCGCCGCCCCGTCGAGTTTCAACTGGGGGGGCAACATGGCCGTGCGCCAGCCGGTGACCGGTGCCTTCCTGGTCAGCAGTACCGGCGACTTTGGTACCAAGGTCGACCTGGACTTCACCATCAAGCGCTCCAGCGACGGTGAAGGCTCGATGACGTTCGTGGTTACCCACCGCAACGACGGCTCCAAGGTCGGTGAGATCGTGCGCAAGGCCGAGTTCCAGTCGCTGCCGGAGCTGGACGATGTTGAAACCCAGCTCAAGAGCGCCCTGAGTGCCATGGTGATCGGCGCCTACAGCGCGTATTCCGGCCAGGCGGTGCTGGCGGAGGCGGTGAGCGGCTTTGCCCGCAAGGCCAAGGTCGAGAACTACACCTTGAGCTACAGCGGCTTCAAGCCGCTCAAGCAGGCGTTCAACGATTACCAGCAGCGGGTTCCCAAGGCCAAGTTCGCGGCATTCTGCCAGGAAGTGGGGCTGTCATCGTGGAGCAGTGATTTCGGCGCGAAGGCGAAGAACCACAGCGACTCCGAATGTGCCATCGGGCAGAAGCTGGTCGAAGACGGCCAGTTCGAGGAAACCTACACCTTCAAGGAAGGCAAGAGCCTGTTCGCAGCAGTGTTCGTGAGCAAGGCGTACCAGCTGGAAACCGATTGATGGGGAAGGGCTGAGCATTTAAGACCCTGCGACTTGGATCCAATGCTCAGTTTCTGTATCATCCCGCCGCCATCAGACGATGGCCGCAAATGTTTCATTTAAAGGACTTAGTAATGAAAAAGCTGTTCAAGGCCACTGTAGCCGTTGCTGTCGTTTCGGGTGTTGCCCTGCTGTCGGGTTGCACTGGCCAGGTTTACAACCAACCGAAAAACTGCACCTACGACTACCTGTTCCACCCTTCGGTTTCCATCTCCAAGATCATCGGTGGCTGCGGCCCGATCGATAAACTGCCTCAGCAGCAGTAATCTTGGCGGTACCCTGATCGCGCCCCTTGCGGCGTGATCCAATGCCCCCGGTCATGCAAATGGCCGGGGGTTTTTGTTATCCGGGCAAGGGTTACCAGCGCAGCGAAACGGTGCCGAGCAAGGTGCGCTCTTCACCCCAGTAGCAGCGCCCGGCGTTATTGCAGCCTGCCACGTATTCTTTGTCGAACAGGTTGCGCGCGTTCACCTCTACCGACCAGTTGTCGTCTATCTCGTAGCCTACCTTGGCGTCCACCAAGGTTACGTCACCCGTATCCAGCGTGCCGTACAGGCTGGCCGGGGTGTAGGCGAAGGTGCTGTCGAAGTGGCGCACGCCGCCGCCAAGCTGCAGGCCCTTGAGCAGCCCGTCACGCCAGCGGTAGGTGCCCCATACCGATGCCTGGTTGCGCGGCACGCCGGTCATCTGGTGGCCTTCGTACAACGACCCAGCCACGTCCTTGGTAATGCGCGAATCGGTGTAGGTGTAGGCGGCCGTCAGGTTGACGTGCTCGCTGAGGTCGCTGTTCAGTTCAAGCTCCACACCCTTGGCGCGGCTGGCGCCGATCTGACGGTAGTCACCCACGGCCGCGTCGTAGAGCACATCGTCCTTCTTGCGCAGGTCAAACACCGATGCGGTAAAGGCGGTGTTCCAACCTTTGGGTTCGTACTTGATGCCGAGTTCGTACTGCTCGCTGGTGGTGGGGTCGAGTGGGCCGCTTCTGCTTTCGGTCTGCTGGGTCGGGGCGAAGGCGGTGGCATAGCTGGCGTACGGTGACAGGCCATTGTCGAACTGGTACATCACGCCGGTTTGCCAGGTGAACTTGCTGTCCCAGCTGTTCATGTCGGCCGCGGCGTTGAGGGTGCCTGCCTTGTTGCGGTACTGGCTGTTGACCCGGTCCAGGCGCCCGCCCAGCAGCAGCACCCACCGGTCGACCTTGGTTTGCAGCTGGCTGTAGAGGCCGTACATGGTCTGTTCCAGCAGGGCGTTCTGCACAGGCGTCGGCGTACTCGGCTTGCCGTTCCAGACCGGCGCGAATACGTTGATGGTGCCGCCGTTGCCGGCATTCCAGTCCTGGTTGAATGAGGTGCGGTCCAGGCTCAGCCCTGCCAGCACGGTGTGGTCGAAGGCGCCGGGGGTGAAGTGGCCTTCGAACTGGTTGTCCAGCGAGTAGGCAATGGACTTGTTATAGCGGTCGTAGGCTGTGTTGCCGAGGGTACTGCCGAAGCCGTTGTCGTTCAGGTTGCCTGGCCACATTTCCTGGCGGTCGATGCGCGACTGCAGGTAGCGCGAGTTCTGGCGGAACTGCCAGGTGTCGTTGAAGCGGTGGCTGAACGCGTACCCCAGGCTCCAGGTTTCCCGCTCGAAGTTGTCCCAGTCCGGGTTGCCGGACAACTGGTCCTTGTCGATCTTGCCGTTGGGGTTGTGCAGCAGGGTACCGGCGGCGGGGAAGCCCAGCTCCATCAGGGTGCGGTCGCGCTGATAGGTGGCCAGCACGGTCAGGCTGTTGTCATCATCGAAATTCAGCGTCAGCGAGGGGGCAAGATACAGGCGGTCGTCGGGCTGGTGGTCGACCTGGGTGTCGGCGTTGCGGCCCAGCATCACCAGGCGGCCCAGTACATTGCCCGCATCGGTCAATGGCCCGGAAATGTCCACGCCCAGCTGGCGGCGGTTGTGCGAGCCGTAGCTCAGTTGCACTTCCCCGCGGGGCTCGGCGGTGGGCTGCTTGCTGACCAGGTTGACCACGCCGCCGGGGGCGTTTTCACCGTACAGGATCGAAGTCGGCCCGCGGAACACTTCCACCCGCTCCAGGCCATAGGGTTCGCTGCTGGTGTCGTAGCGGTTGCCCTGTACCCGTAGGCCGTCGCGCAGCAGGCCATAACCGTAATCGGTAGCGTTGAAGCCGCGGATGAAGAACAGGTCGCCGGCCTGGCCATCGCCGCCGGCGAAGGGCGGCGAGAAAATGCCCGGCACATAGCCCAGCACTTCGGTGAGGGTTTGTGACTGCTGGTCGTCCAGGCGCTGGCGGGTCACCACCGAGACAGAGCGTGGGGTATCGGCCAGGGCGCTGCTGGTCTTGCTGGCCGTGCTGCTGGCGACCGCACGGTAACCCGTGTCGCTCTGGCCGTTGCTGACCAGCAGGGTGGCTGCATTGATCGCGGTAGCGTCCAGTTGCAGGGCGTTGCCCTCGGCCAGCGGTTGCAGCACATAGCCGGCGTTGCCTTGTGCAACCGCTTGCAAGCCACTGCCCTGTAGCAGGCGGGCCAGGCCCTGGGCCACGCTGTAGCGGCCTTGCAGGCCCTGGCTGAGCTTGCCGGCGGCCAGCTCGTTGCTGCCGGCCAGGTAGATGCCGGCCTGGCTGCTGAACTGGTTGAGGGCGCTGGCCAGCGAGCCGGGGGCGATATCGAAGCGGGTTTCGGCGGGCTGTTCGGCATGGGCCAGGTTGGCCGGCAACATCAGCGGTGCGGCGGCACACAGCGAAAGGGGCGCGGCAAGCGCCAGGCGAAGCATGGGTTGGAAGGGCGTCGGCATGCGGGTCTCTGGAGTCGGTAAGGTGAGTTGGACGGGCTATGCCGGGTTAACCGAACGCGATTGGAAAAAGGGAACTGGCTTGGCATTATTTTTCATAACTGATGAACACCGCGTCGCCTGCTTC
>NZ_BLJG01000367.1 GCF_009932375.1 Pseudomonas juntendi | reverse complement strand
AACTCCGGTGAAAACGGGAGTTCAGCTTCCAATGATCTGCGGGCTATGGGCAGGTGGGGTTTATGGAGCGGATACACTGCATTTACATCGCAGCGTTGATGAAAGCTTCATCATAGGACTTTGCGCTGTAGCGGGTCAGAAACGCTTCACCATTCCCGAACGGCTCGATGCGCTGGTGTGCAAGCATGTAGAACCGGTGGCAGTTCGTTACGATTTCTTCGGTGTGGTGAGACGATACCAACACGCTGGCCCCATCTGCACACGCGTTCTTTATGCCCAGCCAGATGTAGTGTCGAAACTCAGGGTCTATGCCGGCGGTCGGTTCGTCGAGGATGATCAGGTCACCACCCATGAGCAGTAGTGTGAGGGTGATGAAACTGCGGATTTCGCCGTAACTGCAGGTCGATGCCTTTTTCTCAGAGAGGTTGGCGTAGCGCTTTGACAACGCAGGCGACCACTGGCAGAGGCGCGCAAGGGCCTGATGATGACTGGGTGCCGATGTTGAATTCAACTGGGTGATCAGTTCATAGGCCTCGCCCATTTTCAGCAGCGGCGGTGGCGTTAGTACTTGCGTCAGGTAAAGCTGGCACTTGGAAACGTTGATGATATTGCCTTGGCTAGGCTTTCTGACATTGCATATCAAATCGAAAAGTGTCGTTTTGCCCGCGCCGTTGCATCCCAGTATTCCGACTGCCTCACCTTCGCTTAGGCTCAGCGAGATATTCTGGAGAAGCGGCGTGTCGGGGTGGGAAAAGCTGAGTTTGTCGAGCGTCAGAAGATTCATTCAATATCGATTCCAGATGGGTTGGATTCTGAATAACTTCGCTGTGACATAAAACCCTATTGCTGAGGCAGCAACGGCTGCAGAGAAGCTCACGCTGAGTGATAGCTGCCCATTGATGATGTTTGCGCTCAAGTAAAGCGGATTGATCGCGCCGAGCCAGTGCAAGGTGTTGGAAGGTGCGCTACCCAGGTAACCAGAAAAGAGCATGAGAAACGAAAGGAATGAAAATACCGTGCCGGCGGTACTGAACCTGATCGGCAGCGCAGCAATGGCCAGGCCTATGCAGGAAAATAGTAAATAGCTTGTGTAGAAAGCCGTTGTGAGATGCAGGAATTCTGGCAGCGAGTAGGGGCCGTACAGTGGCTTGGTGATGATGTAGAAGGCGCTTGAATACAGCAGGCTGATCACGCTATAGCTGAGGGCATGTGACGTCAGGAACAGCGTGATGGCCTCCCGTCGGTAGATGAATGAACGGACAAAACCGCTCTCCCGTCTGCCAATCAAGTAGAAGCTCAGGCCGAAAAAGGCGACGTTTGGGGAGATGTAGGCGTAAAACCAGGCCGCGGAGTGCGTATAACTGGAAGCTGACAGGCCCGTAAATGAAGCGTTCTGCTTCATGATCATGAACATCATGCACGGTGCTACTGCAGTCCATAGCAGTGCGGTAGGTTCTCTCAAGTACTCAACGAGGAGTAGCCTGGCGACCGAAATTATTCTTCTTGTTCGTCTCATGGTATGCACCCTTCGGAGGTCATGAAGAAGACATCACGCCTGGTGCTATTTTGGGACCAAGCCCTCATGTACGGCGGTTGGGCGCTGAATGTCTGCTGCGAAATCTTTTATTGTCAGGATTGAGGGGTGTCAAGTTTTTCCGCTGAATATTCAGTTTCTAGGAGTAGGTGCGTTTGTTGGGGTAGTGATGCTTGTTGTGAGGGGCGTCTGAAGGATGTTTCTGACAATTAATTAATTAGTGGTATTGGGCGGGGCTTTTCAGTTTTGGGTGTGAGCCGTTTCGTACTGGCTTGTAAGGCGTATAGGAATTTTTATTATGAATGCTCTATTTGTGATGAGCGGTATCGATAGTTCTGGTACGCAATTAAGTGTTACAAGGTATAACTTTTCTGCCGAATTCTAGAGCGAGCACCGTGTGGGCGGCGCTCGCTATTTGCAGCACTCACCTCAGGCGCTAGCGCTTGCCAAGAATCTTCCCAAGCATCTCCGGCCGTGGTGCGCCTTGCTGGCTCTGCAGCTGACCCTGGTCATCCTGGTAGAAAATCGCTGGGGTGGCCTGCAACCCCATCTCTTCCATCAACGCCATGTTTGCCGCCAGCTTTTGCTGAACCGCCGGCGGCACCTGCTTCAGCGCTGTCAGTGTGCTGGCCTTGCCAGCCTTCTCATGCGCGTGCAAAGCCTTGGCCGGGTCTTGTGCCGCCAGCAGGGCGGCCGACTTGCCTGGGCTGTCTTCGCGGATGATGCCGACCATGATGTGGCGCAACTGCACCTTGCCCGACTCGACCCAAGGCCGTGCCTGCTCCCAGAACATGTTGCAGTACGGGCAGTTGGGGTCGCTGAACAGGTACACCTTGCGCGGTGCATCGTCCCTGCCATCGGCGATCCAGGCGGTTTTTTCCATCTTCGCCCAGATTTCCTTGCTCATCGGCGCATACACCAGCTTTTCCAGCGGCTCTGCGCTCAGGTCCTTGCCCTGTTCGTCGAACAGGTTGCCGACCAGTACGTGCTTGCCGTCGGGCGTCAGGTACAGGGCCAGGGCGTTGTTCTGGTACTCGGCGGCGTAACCGCGCAGGCCGTTGGGGGCGTCGAAGCTGCCTTTGATCACGGCACCCTTGGCTTGCAGTTGCTGAACCGCTTTGGGCAGCTCTTCGGCCTGCAAGGCGGGGGCGGCCAGCAGGGCCAGGGACAGGGGCAACAGTGCAGTCAATCGCATTTCAGTTTCCTTGTGCGGCAGGGGCGGGCGCAGCGGCCCGCTCGAAAGGTTCCAGGGCATGGCGCAGGCTGGCCCGGGACAACTCGCCCAGGTGGCTACCGACCAGCCGCCCCTGGGCGTCATAGAACAGCGTGGTGGGCAGGGCCATCGAACCGACGCGTTGGGCCAGCAGGCCGGTGCCGTCGAACAGCACGTGGGTCAGGCTCAGGCCGGTGGTGGCGAGGAAGGTGCTGACGTTTTCCGGGGTTTCGCCCTGGTTGACGAATAGGAAGGTCACGTTCGGGTATTCGCTCTGCGCCTGCTGCAGCACCGGCATTTCGCGCCGGCAGGGTGGGCACCAGGTGGCCCAGAGGTTGATCACCAGCGGTGTACCGCGGTAGCTGTGCAGCGCCACGGGCTGGCCGCCGGCATTGCGCAGGTTCAGTTCGGGTAGTTCGGTGCCCTTGCTGTACAAGTGCCCGCCAAAGCTGGCCAGGCCCCAGAACAGCGCGCCGCTGAACAGCGCCCAGCCGAGCGGGCGGCGCAGGCCTGGGTGGCGCCAGCCCTGCCACAGGGCACCGCCCACGATACCCGCCAGGCCCGACCAGAACAGAAAGCCGCCATCACGGATGTCGATGATTTGCAGCGGATCGTCCCGGTACATCGGCCAGTACGCCAGCACGAACCCCGCCCGCGCGCTGAGCAAGCCAAGCAGAAACAGGTTGAACAGCGCCGACTCCGGGCTTTCACCGCCGCGCCGTGCGACCCACCAGCCGACCACGCTGGCGATCACCAGCGCGGTGAGCATGAGCAGGTGGTTCAGGGCCATGGTCAGCGGCCCCAGGGTCACGGTGAGCATCAGCCTTGGCTCCTGGTCTGGGCCCAGTGTTGCTGGAACGCGGCGGCGTCCACTTCACCGGTGATGCGCCGCGCGCGGCGCTCTTCGCCTTCTGGGCCGATCCAGATAAGGCTGGGCGGGCCGGGTACCTGGTAGCGTTGTAGCAGCGCTTTGCTGGCGGGGCTGTTGGCGGTCACGTCCAGCCGCAGCAGGTGCACGCCGGCCAGCCCGGCCTGCACGTCGCTGCGGCTGAACACTTGTTTTTCCATCACTTTGCACGACACGCACCAGTCGGCGTAGTAGTCGAGCATGACCCATTGCCCGCGAGACTTGGCGGCATCGAGTTCGCGTTGCAGGTCTTCTGGGCGGCTGACGGTGACGAAGCTGTCCTCGGCGTGCGCAGCAGTGGCTGGCGCGGCTGCCCCCCCGGCGAATGGGCGCAGGGGTTGCCAGAGGTCGTCGCCGCCGGCTGCCGCGCCGACCAACAGCAAGCCCCCCCACAGCGCCCCCAGCAGCGGCACTGCGCGCAGTGCCGGCAACCGCTGCAGGGCCGGCCAGGCTGCCCAGGCCAGGGCGACCAGCCAGGCACCGGCGAGTGCCAGCAGCAGGCTGGCCGGCAGCAGGCTGCGCACGGTGTACAGCGCCATGGCCAGGAACACGAAGCCGAATACCGCCTTTACCCGGTCCATCCAGGCGCCCGGGCGGGGCAGGTAGCGGTTGCCCAGGGTGACCAGCAACAGCAGCGGCACGCCCATGCCCAGGCCAAGGGCAAACAGCACCAGCGCGCCTTGCAGCACATCGCCGCTTTGCGCGATGTACAGCAGCGCCCCGGCCAGAGGCGCGGTCATGCAGGGGCCCAGCAGCAACCCGGACAACGCGCCCAGCAAGGCCGCACCATACAGGTTGCCGCCGCGGGTACCTTGCCCGGCCCGGTCGAGACGATCACGCAGGGCGGCGGGCAACTGCAGTTCGAAGGCGCCGAACATCGGCAGGGCGAGGATGATGAACAGCCCCGCCAGGCTGCCCAGCAGCCAGGGTTGTTGCAGCCAGGCTTGCAGGCTGGCGCCCAGCAGCGCGGCGACCACGCCCAGGGCGGCGTAGACCAGGGCCATGCTCAGTACGTAGACCCCGGCCAGCAGCCAACCGCGGCGGGCGCTGGCACCGTTGCCCAACACCAGCCCGGCGAGAATCGGCAGCATCGGCAGCGAGCAGGGGGTAAAGGCCAGCAACAGGCCCAGGCCGAAGAAGGCCAGCAGGCTCCAGGCCAGGTGCCCCTGTTGCAGGCCGCTGGCCAGGGCCTGGTCGCTGGCTTGTTCGGCGGCCGGCGCTACGCTGCCGCCCAGGTCGATGCTGGTGGTCTGTGGTGGGTAGCACAGGCCGGCGTCGGCGCAGCCCTGCCAGCCCAGGCGCAACTGGCCCTGGGCGTTGGCCGGCAGCAGCAGCTCGAGCTGGTCACGGTACACCGCGCTGTCGCCGAAGAACTCGTCGTGGTGGTTGAGTGCCGGCGGCAATTGCGGCTGTTGATCGCTCGGCAGGCCATCGAATTTGAGGCGCTTCTGATACAGGTAGTAGCCCGGCTTGATCTGGAAGTACAGGCGCATCTGGCCGTCGGCCTGGCGGTCGTGGGTCAGTACGAAGGCCTGCTCGACCGGCAGGAAATCGGGTTTGACGTCGAACGGGTTGGCTTGCAGGGGGCCAGCCAGTAGCAGTGTCAGGAAGAGCAGGAGAACGCGCATGTCTTCGCCTTGGCAGAACGGGGAATGGGGCCATGCTGGCTGGGGTTGATTAAATGAAGGTTAACGGCGGTTTTGAAGGGGGTGTGAGGGTTTTCGGTGCTTGACGGGGGATATGCAGCGCCTGTGAGATCGAGCGCCGCCCGCGCGGCGCATCGCGAGCTGCGCTCGCTCCTACGTTTGTTTCGGGCCAATTATTCCTGTGGGATTTGCGCGCGAACGCCTTGGTGCATGCCTCAATATCGCGCCGTACAAACAAGGCGGCCGCGCGCGCCTGTCACAGGCG
>NZ_BLJG01000366.1 GCF_009932375.1 Pseudomonas juntendi | reverse complement strand
CTGATCCTCGGTGGTCTGCCCGCCTGGCTGCACAGAACTGCCATCCGAGAGGACGACAGGGTTGGCGCTGACGTTGGTGTAGATCTTCTTCGAAGACATGGTGACCCCCTTAGATGCCGTCGACGTAGGCGTGGCTCAGCGGAACCCGCAGTTCGGTGCCGGCAGTGCGGACAACGCCAGCAGCTTCGAAGCGCAGGCCGCCGTGCGACGGGATCGGCGCGTTCAGCTGGAACGGCATCGGCAGGTGGAACTTCGCGAACTGGGCGTTCTTGGTGTACGCCATCATCCGGTCAGTGCCGCCAGCACCGGCACCGGCCAGTTGCAGGATCGGCTCGAACGTGATGTTCAGCACGCGCTCCAGGTAGCTCACCAACGTTTCCGAGGTATTCGGAATACGGAAGGTGGTCAGCTGGCCGTACTGCTTGAGCGGCAGCAGGATGTGAGTCGGCCGGAAGATACTGTTGGTCTGCACCTGGTAAACCTGAAGGATCAGGTTGTTCAGCAGGGTCAGCATCTCGCTTGCGGCCGTGTCAGGGCCCTGAGCAAGGATCTGGGCAAAGGTCTTGTTTGCACCGCCCAGCAGGGTGCCGGTGGCCAGCACTGGCACGCCTGGGTACTTGATCAGACCGCCAGTAGCCAGCGAAGGCCAGCGCGCATCACCAATGAAGGCCACGCGGTCCAGCCACTGCTCGGTCAGGGTGCGGGTCGCGATTGGCTTCTCGGCCAGGTAGTTGATCGCACCGCCGAAGCCCTGGGCATTAGCCATTTCCATGGCCTTGCCGACTTCGATCTGGGTGTAGAAGTAGCCCAGGCCAGCCTGCACAACATCGACGCCACCGATCTTGGAAGCGATCTCGGCGACCGGGAAGTCGTGCGAGAGATCACCAATCGGGGCTGGCTCGCCCTTGTAGTCCAGAACCTTGAAGCCGATGGACTCGATGTAGTCCGGCGCCGAGGTGTCAACCGTGAGGATCGAAGGGTATCGAATCTCGGGGTACGGCTGACGCAGCACCTCTTGCTCGATGTAGGTCAGGTTACCGACCAGGAAGCCCAGTTGCGCCTGGGCCTGTGCGTCCATAGTTCGCATGTGATCGCTCCTTACGCGGCGATGGTGGTGAGGCCAATGGCCTTGACTTGCATCAGTGCCAGCTCACCGGCCGCCGCAGCGGTCAGGAAGGTGCAGCCCTGGAGCAGATGGTTGCCAGCAGTTGCGGCATTGGTCAGCTCGCCTGTGGTGGGCTTGGCGTAGACCTGAGCGCCAACAGTGGCGCCGTCGATGGTCTTTACCCAAACGCGGCCATGGGAGACGCGCGAGGTCTCTTCGCCAGCGCGGTAGCTGCCGACCACGTTCGAAGTGCCGTTGCCCTGGCCGCTGATGTAGCTGGAGCTGACGCCTACGGTCTTGCGCACCGAGATGCCCAGGAAGAAGCCAGCACCGGCGCCGGGCAATGCGTCACGCTTGGCGGCCGAGCCGGAAACGACGGCACGGGCGAACGGGATGGCAACGTCAGCCACGCCCGAGGTGATGTCGGCCATGGACAGGTCGTTGATCTGGCCTTCGTAGGCCTTGCCGGCGTACTGGTCGAAGGTATCGAAAGCGGTAGCCATTACTTTTCACCCCGCAGGAACTTGTTGTAGGCATCGGAGCCGTCATTGGTCAGCTTCGGACGATTCTTCAGGTCCTTGGCCAGGCCGGCGAGGCTGTCCTTGGTCGCCTGAGCGTCCTCGTCGTCATCCTCGTCGTTGGTTTCCTTCGCATCCTCCTCGGCGGAGTCGAATGCGGCGGTGATATAGGCCTCGGACTTGCCGGCCCAATCGCGGGTGGGTTTCAGCTGGGCCAGCGCGGCGCGCTTGATTTCCAGCGGGGACACCAGGCCCTTGCTGTCGAAGTTCTTCACGATCTTCGAGGCGGAGGCGATGGTGTCGAGGGTGAGCTTGACGCGCTCGCCGATGGCAGCGTCGGAGGTCGATTTCTTCGCCTCTTCTGCCTTCTCTTCGGCTTCGTCTTTGGCCGCTTCGGCCTTGTCTGCGCGCTCGTTGGCTTCATCCAAGGTTTTCATGAGGCCTGACACGGCGTCTTCGACTACCGTTGCGGTCTCTTCGTCGAGGATGACGGAGCGGCTTTTCTTGGAGTCTAGGAAGACTTTCCGGGTCGCCATTGGGGGGATACCTTTCGGTTTGTGGTCAAAAATTCGGGCCATCTTTCCGGCCCGCGCTGCTTCAACAACCGCCATGTGGT
>NZ_BLJG01000365.1 GCF_009932375.1 Pseudomonas juntendi | reverse complement strand
CCAGCCGCCCCTGCCATTTTCCTTATACTCATCCAGGTATACCCTCAGCCTCCAGGTACTGCGCGTGTCCAAGATGATGGTCTTTACGGGGAACGCTAACCCCGATCTGGCTCGGCGTGTAGTACGTCAGCTGCATATCCCTCTCGGTGACGTCTCTGTCGGTAAATTCTCCGACGGCGAGATCAGCACTGAGATCAATGAAAATGTTCGCGGTAAAGACGTTTTCATTATTCAGCCGACCTGTGC
>NZ_BLJG01000364.1 GCF_009932375.1 Pseudomonas juntendi | reverse complement strand
CACCCGCACCCGCTTGCTTGAACAAGGCTACGACTTCACCCTCGGCTACACCGGCGAGATGGGCAGCAACCTGCACGGTGGCTACGACCATGACCGTACCGCGCGCTACAGCGACCAGTTCACCTTTGGCAGCCACCTGGACCTGGACAAGATCCTTGGCTGGCACGACACCGAAGTGCAACTGACCATCACCGAGCGCCACGGCGACAACATCAGCAACGACCGCATCAATGACCCACGCGTGGGTGGCTTTACCTCGGCCCAGGAAGTGTGGGGCCGCGGTGAAACCTGGCGGCTGACGCAAATGTGGATCAAGCAGAAGTACT
>NZ_BLJG01000363.1 GCF_009932375.1 Pseudomonas juntendi | reverse complement strand
CAAGGCTTGAATCCAAGCCGACTACCCAATGCCCGCCATCGAGCGGGCTTCTTTTGCCTGGAGATTTACCCATGCCATTTGTCGCCATCAACCTGAGCAATGACTACGAAGTTGCCAACAAAACTCGCTACGCCACCCAGGAGGAGGCCGACGCCCGAGCCCGCGAGATTCTGACCCAGTTCCCGGCCGCCCAGGTCTGTGTCGCCCAAGTGCTGAAGGACTACACCGCCAAGGTCTCCATCAGCGCGAAAGATCCGGCAGAACCAGCACCAGGGCCTGAGGCGTCTGCTGCCTGACGGCGTTCGCAACCACCCAATGCCCGCCAAGCGCGGGCTTTTTTTCGCTTGGAGAAACCATGGCCAGACTCACCGAACCCCAGGCCGGAGGCGCGAATGTGCTCCGGTTTCTGGATCTGATCGCTTTTTCCGAAGGCACCTCGACCGTAAAAGCCAGCGATGACGGCTACAACGTGCTGTACGGTGGCGGCCTGTTCCAGGGGTACGCCGACCACCCAAGGCGCAAGCTGACATTCCCCATCAACGGCAAACCGGTCACCAGCACCGCTGCCGGCCGGTACCAGCTGCTCGAGCGTTACTGGGATGCGTACCGGGTCAGCCTGCGCCTGTCTGGCGGCTTCACCCCTGAGAATCAGGATCGCGTAGCCCTGCAGCAGATCCGCGAGCGCCGCGCCCTCGACGATGTCAAAGCCGGCCGCATTCAGGAGGCGATCGCCAAGTGCTCGAACATCTGGGCCAGCTTCCCGGGCAACAGCTATGGGCAAAACCCGCACCGCCTGGACAAGCTGCTCGGGCGCTGGGTGGAGCTCGGCGGAGCGCTGGCATGAACTGGCCGGTGCGGCTGGGCCTATTGGCCCTGGTGCTGGCTTCATATTGGGGCATATACCAGCATGGCCGGTCGGTGGAGCGCAGTCAGGCGCTTGCCACATCGGCGCAGCGTGATAGCGGCGATCGGCTGGCCGAGACGTTGGGACAGCGCGATGCCCGCGCGGAAGAACAACGACGCGCCCAGGCGCAGGAGGAGGCGAGAGCCCGTGCACACGAACAACACCAAGTGGCTGACACTGGGGCTGCTGGCGCCGATGTTGCTGGCCAGCGGCTGCAGCACGACGTCGCTCAGCTCGCAGCCTCCGTCAGTTGCCCCGGCCCGGATACCGGTGCTATCGCCCGAGGCAAGGCAGCCACCCGCGCCGCCATGGTGCTCTCCGACCTGCTCACACGGGCTGATGCTCGAGCGGGAGAATTGGCGAAAGCTTATGACCAAGCCCGAATAGCGGGGCTCGCATGCGAAGCATCCTATAATGCGCTGATCAAGTGATCGGAGCAGGGCAGTGGACAAGCGCACCTTCATCGGCATGGTCGAGGCCGGCGAGCCGCTGATTCAGCAGGCCATCGACGCAATGCGCGAGTATCACCAGGCCAAGGATTGCGGCGCGCCGGCCGAGGAGGTCGAGCGGCTGCGGCTGCTGGCGGAATCTTTGTTCCAGGCGGTATCCGACTATCAACTGCGCGTGGTGGCCACGGCCCGGGGCAAAGACCTGCCCCGTCTTCACTGATATCAGACTGATTGCGGTAAGAGACCTTTCAAGCCTTCTCCCAACTGAGCCCACAGAGAAGGCGGTGCTCCGGTAGCTATTGACACGCCATCGGCTACTGCACCCAAGGTCGAAAAGACCTTGTATCCGAGATCCGCGTCCAACGATTTTTTGAAGTTCGAGTCAGTAAACATATGACCAGCTACGATCTCAATTGACTCCAGTACCGGTACGACTCCAGTGAAGCGGTAATTGTCAAGTGCTGATTCCACTTTTCTAAGTGACTTGACAAGGTATTCTTTAACTTTGATTTCAACGTCGCTGCTTATAACTTCTTTGATCAAGTTGGAGATAGCCTGCTGGAAATCGAGAATAACCAGGCTGTCAATTTCAGGAGGCGAATCTATAGCGAGCATTTGATTCATGACCTGTAGGAAATCGTTCGAGGCGCTGCTATATCTCGATGTGAAAGTCGATATGTGGCTAGTTAACACCTGCTCTTGCATGGCCTTCGTGAACGTCCGGTGCCACGTGGTGGTCTGGGATTTCAGGGGAGGGTATCGATCATTCATAAGCTCAACGGCTTCGGTTGTGACCGCGATGAATTGACCAAGCCCAATCAGCAGGGGGCCTTCATCATTCCCCTTGATTCCCAATGCTTCACGCCATGCCTTCTTCGTCTCAGTTGTGTTAGGCATCGCTTCGATTGCTTTCAGTACGCGAAATGCGCGAGCGGCTGGATTATCTGTAGTCATCTGTTCATCCATGGGGTAAATCAGTAAACGCTGGGGTAGCGGTGAGTAGAGCTACGACGCTGGTTTGGAGAGGCCAAATGCTATCAGAAGCTGTGGGGGAATCTTGGGGGAATCGATCCCCCGAATGTTGTGGAATGCTGTTGCGTCACCTTGCGTCGAAGTTTCTGATTTATTTAGATTTTATGAAAATACCTCAAAAGAATATGAGGCCAAAAACGGATTCGAAATCCGTTGTACTGGCAACAGTACCTAGGGTTCAAATCCCTATCTCTCCGCCATACGCGAAGTAGCCGAAGCCCCCGAAAACGTGAAGTTTTCGGGGGCTTCGGCGTTTTGGTGGTTTGGATCAGGGCAGCCATAGGCAAAATGGTTCTGTGATGTTGTCGGTGGGCATTGTTTTATTGCCCTGGAATCGTGTTTGCCGGGCTGGCCCCTTCGCGGGCACGCCCGCTCCCACAGGGGACGGTGCTGCACCTGAAAAACCTGTGGGAGCGGGCGTGCCCGCGAAGGGGCCGGTCCTGCCGACGCTGAGGACCGCAACATTTTGTCTTGAACTGCCAATAGCACCTTGGGCTACAATGCGGCCCTCTACTACACCACTCACGCCCAGGCCAAACGCCGTAATGATTACGCGCGCTGGGCGATGACTTTTTCTGACATGGATTCGTTGGATGCTTCGCGCCGTACTGGTCTTCCTTTTTGCCCCGCGCCGGGCGGCTGAATTGCCGCTCGCGACCAGTGCCGCGCCCCCTCTCAAATCCCCGCACACCTTCGCCTGCCGCCGCCTGCCATTGGCTGCGGTACGCGGCTGTGCGCCCCATCGACAATGGAGTGCTCCACTTGCGTAAGAAATTCGTCGCGTCCCTTCTGGCGGTCGCCATCGCTTCTACCACGGCCTGTGCACAGCTCGGGATCAGCAAAGAGCAAGCGGGCACGGTGATCGGTGGCCTGGCTGGCGTTGCCATCGGTTCGACCTTGGGCAGTGGCAACGGCAAGATTGCCGCCGCGCTGATCGCGGGCGGTATTGGCGCCTACGTCGGCAACCGCATCGGCAATATGCTCGATGAGAAGGACCAGCAGGCCCTGGCGCTGCGCACCCAGGAAGTACTGAGCCAGCAACAGGCTACGGCCAGCGCCCAGCCCGTGACCTGGAAGTCCGACCACTCTGGTGCCAGCGCGCAGATCGTGCCAGGCAAGGAATACACCAAGACCAAGCAGGTCGAGGTCAAGCGCGCGCCCAAGATCCAGGCCGTGCCGTCGATGAAGCTGATCAACGAACCGTATGTGACCACCAGCGACAACCTGAACGTACGCGCCGCGCCGAACGCCTCTGGCGAGAAGGTCGGCAGCCTGAAGAACCACACCGAGTTCACCGCAGTGGGCGCCACCGGCGACTGGATCCTGGTCGGGCGCAAGGGGGTGACCGTGGGCTATGTGCACAAGGACTACGTGGAGCCCAAGGCGCAGGCCGTGGCCAAGCGCGTGACCCCGGCGGTAAACCTGGACGAACTGGACGTTGCCGCCAGCAAGGAAACCCAAGCCTTCGACCTGGACTCGCTGCAGTCGCTGCCCACCCAGACCGTTGCCGCCGAAGCGGCCTGCCGCCCGGTCACCGTCAGCCTGAAGGCGCAAAACGGCAAGACCGAACAAGAGCAGAACACCTTCTGCAAACAAGCCAACGGCACCTGGGAACTGATCTGAGGACTCCATGAAAAAGCACGCGCTCGCGCTGGCTGTGATCGGCGCTTGTGGTCTGGTACCGCAAGCGTTCGCCCATGAGCTGGCCTATTCCAAGAAAGACAACATCAAGGTCGAAGTGCCTGGCGATGCCAGCACCTGGTGCAAACCCCAGGTCGACCTGACCATCAGCCGCCCAGCCTGGGATAACCAGGAGCTGCTGACGGGCCTGCTGAGCAAGCTGCCGTTCGTGTTTGCCAAGGACTGCTCGACCGCCAAGGTGAGTTGGAAGGCGGTCGATGGCAACGGCAAGCTTTACGCCAGCGGCTCGGGCAATGCCAGCAACCTGGGGCTGGTGACACTGGCTGCTGCACCTGCCGTTGCCGCCCCGGCGCCTGCTGCACCGGAACCGGTACCGGTTCCGGTGCAGCGGAGCAGGCAGCTGCCCCGACCCCGGCACCTGCCCCGGCAGCGCCGCCGGCAGACGCCG
>NZ_BLJG01000362.1 GCF_009932375.1 Pseudomonas juntendi | reverse complement strand
CAGGCTGCCCGGCACCAGCACGCTTGGTCACCGCCACCGACACGACCGGGGTTGCAGGTTTGCCAGCGCCAGCGCGTGTCCACAGATCAGAAAGTTTCATGGTGCTTGCTCCCCTTACGGTGTTTGGAGAAATTCACGACGCGGCCCATCTCGACCTCATCGTCAGGCGGGAGGCGGTTGCCGGCGAAGTTGACGAAGCGGGCGTACTGCCCTTGGCGCTGGACTAGGCACGAGCCCTGCGGGGCCTGGCGCCCCTTGTCGAGGATCAGCTCGGTGACGCCCTGCTCGCCCGCTTCCGACTCTGGGTCGTGGTGGACCAGGATCACGGCGTCGGCGTCCTGTTCGATCTGGCCGGAGTCGCGCAGGTCGCTGGCTTGTGGCTTCTTGCCGGGGCGGCTCGCCGGGTTTCGGTTGAGCTGCGCCAGCACCAGCACCGGAACGCTCAGTTCCTTGGCCAAGTTCTTCAGGGCAATGGATATCTTGGCCACAGCGTCGGTACGGCTCTGGTTCTTGCCTTCGGTGCCCACCAGGCCCAGGTAGTCGATCATCAGGATGTCGAGGCCCTGTTCGCGTTGAAGCCGCCTGGCATCTGACCGGATAGCGCTAATGGTCAAGCCGGGCGTGTCGTTCAGGTACAGCTGAGCAGACTCGATCTTGCTGCCAGCGGTCCCGATGCGCTGCCATTCGTCCTCGTCCAGGCTCTTGACCTCCTCCATGCGGCGCAGATCAACGCCGCCCTGCGAGGCGATCGTCCGGACGGTCAACTCCTTCTCGTCCATTTCC
>NZ_BLJG01000361.1 GCF_009932375.1 Pseudomonas juntendi | reverse complement strand
CGAATTGCCGAGGCCCGTGCGGCCCAAGGGGTTTCTCGATGAGCAACATTACTGTGGCCCTGCCGCGCAAGAGCCTGACCGCTGTGGAATGCAAGTTCCTGAAGGTTGGTAACCGCATGCTGCTGGAGCAGAACAACGGCCGTATCGCATCAGCAGCCCTGATGGACATCGTGGCTGACTGGCACGCCGCGCGCGCCAACGTGGGATTCGAGCAGTTCGCCAAGGGCTGGATCACCGAAGGCAACGCCAAGAACAAGCACGCCGACAAGCTGCTGCGCGAGCTGTTCGGCCTGGA
>NZ_BLJG01000360.1 GCF_009932375.1 Pseudomonas juntendi | reverse complement strand
CGGTAGGCCCGGCCTCTTCGCGGGTGAACCCGCCCCCTTGAAATTGCGCGAGGCTATGGCTAATGCCTGTCGGTTAAGTAATTTGGGGCCGCTTTGCGACCCTTCGCGGGCACGCCCGCTCCCACAGGTAATCGCGCATGTCTTGATTTCAGCGCCAAACCTGTGGGAGCGGGCGTGCCCGCGAAGGGCTGCAAAGCAGCCCCAGTAACGCTTAACTGACTGGTATTACGCTAAGCGCCCCCTGGTCCTTACAAGCCTTGCAGCAAGTCGGACATGTCGTCTGCGTGCTCTTCTTCCTGCGCCAGGATGTCTTCGAAGATGCGGCGGGTGGTAGGGTCTTTGTCGCCGATGTACTGGATGATTTCGCGGTAGCTGTCGATTGCGATGCGCTCAGCGACCAAGTCTTCCAGCACCATCTCCTTCAAGGAATTACCGGCCACATACTGAGCGTGCGAGTTCTTGGTCAGGTTGTCGGGGTTGAAATCCGGCTCGCCGCCCAACTGCACAATGCGCTCAGCCAGCTTGTCGGCGTGCTCGGCTTCCTGGTTGGCATGCTCCAGGAATTCGCTCGCGGCTACGCTTGCCTTGATACCGCTGGCCATGAAGTAGTGGCGCTTGTAGCGCAGCACACACACCAACTCGGTCGCCAGAGACTCGTTCAGCAGGCGCAGGATCTGTTCGCGGTCGGCATGGTAACCCTCGGTCACAGCGCCTTGCTCAACATGCTGGCGGGCACGTTCGCGCAGGGTTTTTACATCGGTCAGTTCTGTAGCACTCATGTTCATCTCCAAAAGCATCAGGGTGGTCGTGGCATGCAGGGTGAGACTTACGCGCCGTGAACGGCCTCGCTGTCTTCTTCGCGTTGTTTACAGGTTTTGAAGCCCTTGGCATCAACATGGCCGGTGGCGTCGAAACGCACGTAATACGGTTGTTGCTTACCATCGTGGTTAAGAATGTAGTCGTTGCAGGTGCCCCCGTGCGGCAGGTCGATCACGTTCGATGGGCTACCGCCAATGGCGATGACCTTCTGCATGGTCATGCCGTGCTCCACCTGCTTGACCAGCGGTTCGTCACGGTAGGTGACATAGTCGACCGGGTTTTCCGGGCGGCTGCCGCAGGCGGCCAGGGTGGCGCTTGCCAGAAGGATTGCCAGGGTCTGCTTGTACATGGTCCCGCTCCTTGCAAAGGGTCTGTGTGGTTTTGAACAACAGCGCGCGCCAGGAGTTCGATTGCGATGCCCACGAAAGCCGCTGTAGGGTTGGCCAAACCTCCACGCAAAGGGTCAGGGGCAATGCAGCAGGATTTGGCCACGCAATACCCCTTGGTACTGGTGCCCGGGATGCTCGGGTTCGTCCGGGCGGGGTTCTATCCCTACTGGTTCGGCATTGTCCCGGCCTTGCGCAAAGGGGGCGCGCAGGTGTTCCCGGTACAGGTTTCGCCGCTGCACAGCAGTGAGGTGCGCGGCGAGCAACTGCTGACCATCATCGAAGACATCTGCAGGCGCACAGGCGCTGCAAGAGTCAACCTCATCGGCCACAGCCAAGGCGCCCTGAGTGCGCGTTATGCAGCCGCCAGGCGGCCAGCCAGGGTGGCATCGGTCACCTCGGTGGCCGGGCCCAACCATGGCTCGGAGCTGGCCGACCACCTGCAACGCACGGCGCCGGGGGATTCGCCCCAGGGGCGTATGCTGAGGGCGGTGCTGCATGCCCTTGCCGTGGTGCTGGGGTGGCTGGAAACCGGTTGGCGGCGCGACCCGTTGCCGGTGGATGTGCATGCCTCGCATCAGTCGCTGACCAGCGCCGGGGTAGCACTGTTCAACCAGGCTTACCCACAGGGCTTGCCGGCCACCTGGGGCGGGGAAGGCGCCCATGAAGTCAACGGAGTACGCTATTACTCATGGTCCGGCACCTTGCAGCCCGGGCTGACCGACCGGGGGCGCAACCGCTTCGATGGCAGCAACCGTTTCTGCCGCCTGTTCGCCCGCAGCTTCGTCAGGGAAAAGGGCCAGTGCGACGGTATGGTGGGGCGCTTCAGCTCGCACCTGGGGCAGGTGATCGGTGACGATTACCCGCTCGACCACCTCGATATCGTCAACCAGCAGTTCGGCGCCGTAGGGCGGGGTGCCGAGCCGGTGCGGCTGTTCACCGAACACGCCGCGCGGCTCAAGGCGGCAGGCCTTTAACGGCGGATGTGGGGGGCTGGGGGCTGAAATTCTTGGCTACACTCTCACCTCGACACCCGTGCATCGGGCACGGAGCCCAGGAGACCACTCCATGAAAGTGCTGCACATCCCGTTACTGGCCCTGGCGTTGATGTTCAGCGCCCAAGGCTTCGCTGCCAACACCGCGCAGCAGGAAAAAATGAAAACCTGCAATGCCGACGCCACCGCCAAGGCCCTCAAGGGTGATGAGCGCAAGGCCTTCATGAGCACCTGCCTGAAGAAGAGCGCCCCGCTAACCCAACAGGAAAAGATGAAAACCTGCAACGCCGACGCCACCACCAAAGCCCTGAAGGGGGACGAGCGCAAAGCGTTCATGAGTGACTGCCTGAAGAAGAAGTGACCTGCGCCTATGCCTGCGCCGTCAAGGCTGGCAGACTGCGGGCATTCCCGCTGTCTGCCTTCGAGGCTGTATGACCTTTACCCCGCGTCAGATTACCTTGGCCAGCCTGATCATCGTCATGGCCGGCCTGCTGCTGGCTTTGCCGCTGAAGTTATTGCCCAGCCTGCTGGCCGGCTTGCTGGTGTTCGAACTGGTCAACATGCTGACCCCGCGCCTGCAACCCTTGCTGGCCGGGCAACGCGCGCGCTGGCTGGCGGTGGCGCTGCTGGGCACGCTGGTGGTGCTCAGCCTGAGCTTGCTGATTGCCGGCGCGTTCAGCTTCCTGCTGCACGAGGCGGAAAACCCCGGCGCCTCGTTGGACAAGTTCATGGCCCTGGTCGAACAGGCCCGCAGCCAGCTGCCGCCGTTCATCGAAGCCTACCTGCCCGCCAGTGCTGCCGAATTCAAGGTCGCCATCGGCGACTGGATCAAAAGCCACCTCAGCGACCTGCAACTGGTCGGCAAGGGCATGGCGCACATGTTCGTCACGCTGCTGATCGGCATGATCCTCGGCGCCATCATTGCCTTGCAGCGCATTCCCGATGTGTCCCGGCGCAAGCCGTTGGCGGCGGCACTGTTCGAGCGCCTGGCCCTGCTGGTACAGGCGTTTCGCAACATCGTCTTCGCCCAGATCAAGATTTCGCTGCTGAACACGGCCTTTACCGGCATATTCCTGGCAGTGGTGATGCCGCTGTTCGGGGTGCACCTGCCGCTGACCAAGACCCTGATCGTACTGACCTTTCTGCTGGGGCTGCTGCCGGTGATCGGCAACCTGATGTCCAACACCCTGATCACCATCGTCGGCTTGTCGCTGTCGATCTGGGTGGCGGCGGCGGCGCTGGGCTACCTGATCGTCATCCACAAGGTCGAGTACTTCCTCAACGCCCGTATCGTGGGTGGGCAGATCAGCGCCAAGGCGTGGGAGCTGCTGCTGGCGATGTTGGTGTTCGAGGCGGCGTTCGGGCTGCCTGGGGTGGTGGCGGGGCCGATCTACTATGCCTACCTGAAAAGTGAGCTGAAGCGGGCCGAGCTGGTTTGAAGCGGCAAGCGGCAAGCGGCAAGCTACAAGTTGCAAGTTGCAAGTTGCAAGTTGCAAGCTGAGCACCTATAGACGCACTAACACCTCTCAGCTTGTAGCTTGTAGCTTGTAGCTTGTAGCTTGTAGCTTGTAGCTTGTAGCTTGTAGCTTGTAGCTT
>NZ_BLJG01000359.1 GCF_009932375.1 Pseudomonas juntendi | reverse complement strand
GGCTGACCCTGGAAGGGCAGGTGTACAACGGCGAGCTGTCGCTGCAATGGGGCTTCAGCCTGGCGATGTTCGACACCGACACGGTCCAGGCATTGGCCACGGCCTACGACCAGGAACTGGAGGCGCTCATCGAGCACTGCCTGGGCGTGCCCGCCGGGCAACCGTCACCGTCGGACTTCCCGCTGGCGCGCATCACTCAGGCGCAACTGGATGCATTGCCGGTGCCCGGCCACAACATCGAAGACCTCTACCCACTGTCGCCCATGCAGCAGGGCATGTTCTTCCACTCGCTGTATGAAACACAGGGCGGC
>NZ_BLJG01000358.1 GCF_009932375.1 Pseudomonas juntendi | reverse complement strand
CGATGCCGACGGCATCGCAGTGGCCGGCAGCATCGATCTCAACGGCGGCAGCATCAAGGACCCTGCGGGTAATGACCTGGCCCTGTCGCTGGGCGCTGTCGGCAGTGCAGGCGTGCTGGTAGATACCGTGATACCCAGCGTGACCAGCATCGTACGCGCCGATGCCACGCCCACCAATGGCAGCTCGATCAGCTACACCGTTACCTTTAGCGAAGATGTGAGCGGCGTGGACGCCAGCGACTTCACCGTCAGCTATGGCGGGACTGCGGCAGGTAGCCTGGCCAGCGTGACCCAGGTCGACGGCCGAACCTACACCGTGGTCATAGCGGGCCTCACCGGCACTGGTGGTGTCACCTTGGCCCTCAACAGCAGCGGTACGAGCATCGCTGATGCGGCAGGCAACGCTATCAACACCGGCCTGGTCGGTGAAACCTATGCAGTGGACCGCACTGCGCCGTTGGTCACCAGTGTCAGCGTGCCGGCCAGTGGCAGCTATGTAGCGGGGCAAAACCTGGACTTCACCGTCAACTTGAGCGAAGCGACCCTGGTCGATACCAGCGCTGGTACGCCGCGTATCGAGGTCACACTCGATAATGGCGAAGTCGCCTACGCAACGTACGTGTCCGGTTCCGGCAGCACTGCGCTGGTGTTCCGCCTGAGCGTGGTCA
>NZ_BLJG01000357.1 GCF_009932375.1 Pseudomonas juntendi | reverse complement strand
CAGGCGCTGCCGAAGAAAATATGGGATCGACTCGGGCTGGTCTCGATACTGGATACGATCAACCGGCTTAGCCGCATAGCTTGAACCGCCGTGTACGGAGCCGTACGCACGGTGGTGTGAGAGGACGGCGGGTGTGAACCCGCCTCCTACTCGATTCCAGGCCCATAGGGCCGGCTGCACAGCCCCTGTGGCAGCGGGCATGCCGGCGATGGGCCGCAAGCAGCCCTGAATATCAGAAGCTGACCGAAGCTGACAGCCGGGCAGTGCGCGGCGCGCCCTGGAACAGGTAGTTGTCACCCAGGTAGTCGCCCACATCGCGCCAGTAACGCTTGTCGAACAGGTTGTCCACCGTCAGCCGCAATACCGTGTCATACCCCCCGACCCGTGTGCGATAGCGGCTGCCTACATCGAATACCGTGTACCCACCAACCGCCACATTTCCCGCCTGGCTCGCATACTTGCTGGCGCTGTAGCGTGCGCCCCCCAGCAGCGCCAGGCCTGCGACCGGCAGGGTGTATTCGGCGTGCAGGGCTGCGCGCAAGCGTGGCACGTTTATCGCCTGGTGCCCTTCATAGTCGGCCGTACCGCTGTCCTGCACCCGCGCTCGAATGGCCGCTGCGCTGGCTTGCACCTGCAGCCTGTGGGTCAGCCAGCCGCTGGCACCCAGTTCCAGGCCGATGTTCTTCTGCTGGCCTTGCTGCACGTAAGTGAAGCTGCCGGCGCCGTCGGGGCGCGCATACTGGTAGGCCTGGCGAATCTGGAACAGCGCGGCGCTGAGGCTCAGCGCCTGCCAGTCGTGCTTGAGGCCCAGCTCCAGCTGGTGTGATGTTGTCGGCGCAAGGATTTCGGCGGCGTTGCTGGCGAACCAGGGCGCCGTCCCGCCAGCGGACAACCCCTTGGCGTAGCTGGCATACACGGTGGTATCCGGCTGCGGCTTGTAGATGAGCGCAGCATTGGGCAGCAGTTGGTATTGGCGGGTATGGCGCCCGGCAACGCCGGTCTCGTCCCAGGTCTGTTCGTCCAGGCGTACCTCACGGGCACCCAGCAGGGTTTGCCAATGCTCGTTGAAACGGATGCTGTCGCTGACGAACAGGCCGTACTGGCGGCTGTCCAGGCGGCGCTGGCTGGCGCCAAGCGGCTGGTCGGACGGCTCGAAAGCCGGGGCCCCGGTGTCGATGTTGCCGGTACCCAGCCACGCGTTGTAATACGGGCGCTGGTCCAGCGTACGCCGCTGGGCGCTGCTGCCCACGGTCAGTTCGTGGCCCACCCCCAGGCCATCGAAGCGCCCGGTGAGCAGGGCTTGGGCCTCGTCGGTGCGGCGGGTGTCGTCTGGGCTGCGGTAGTCGTAGATGTCGTAATCGCCCGTGCTGCCGAAGTACGCGCCTTCACTCGAGCCCCAGGCAAACGCACTGTAGTCATCGATCACCACCTTGCTGCGCGAAGCGCTGAGGGTGCCGGTCCAGTTGTCGTTGAAGCGGTACTCGAAGCGCCCGCCCAGGTTCAGCGAGTCGGTCTGCACCGGCTTTGCCCAGTGCTGGTAGGCCAGCCGGTCATCCGGGTCGATGCCGTGCGGCACTGCGCTGCCGCCGAGCAACTGGTAACCGGGCACCGAGCGCTGTTCGCGGTGCTGGTATTCAGCGTCCAGCTGCAGGGTGGCGTCGGGGCTGATCTGCCAGTCGAAGGCCAGCGAGGCGAAGTTGCGCTGGCCATCGGCATGGTCGACGTACGAGCGCAGGTCTTCATGGGCCAGGTTGGCGCGCAGGCCGAACTGCTGTTCGCTGCCAAACCAACCGCCAAGATCGGTGGCCAGGTAGCGCTCGCCCTGTTCGTTGGTCGACAGCGTAAGGCTGCGCACCGCTTCAGCGCGCTTGGTCACGTAGTTGATCAAGCCGCCGGGGGCCGCTACGCCGCTCTGCAGCCCGGACAACCCTTTGAGCAGTTCCACCTGCTGCTTGTTCTCCAGGGCCACGCTCTGTTCGCCGGCGATGGTCTGGCCGTTGATGCGGTAGCTGCTGGCCGCGTTCAGCGCAAAGCCCCGCACATTGAAGTTTTCGTAGTAACCGATGGGGGCATAGCTTTCGCCAACCGACGCGTCGCTTTGCAGCACTTGGCTGAGCATGCGCACCTGGCGGTCTTCCAGCAGTGGCTGGCTGAACACACTGATCGAAGCTGGGGTGTCGAGCAGAGAGGCGGGCTGGAAGCCACCCACTGCAGCCTCGCTGGCCTGGTAGCCGTCGTTGGCGTAGGTATCGACGACCTGCACCGGGGCCAGCAGCACGCTGCCCTGGGCGAGCACGGCAGGGCACTGCAAGGCCAGGCCCAGGCCGAGCA
>NZ_BLJG01000356.1 GCF_009932375.1 Pseudomonas juntendi | reverse complement strand
CAGCGCCAGCAGCGGCAACAGCCTGCTATCGGTGGTCGCGCAGCTGGCGCTGAGCCTGGGCGTGGCCTGCGCCGGCGCCCTGCTTGGCGGCTTCACCGCCGCCGGCAGTGCCGAAGGCGTTGACACCACGCTGGGCGCCTTCCAGCTGACCTTCGTCACCATCGGCGTGATGGCCATGCTGGCGGCGGCGATCTTCCTGCAGCTGGCACCGACGGACGGAAGGCGTGCCCGTCGTCCGGAACACCACATGGAGTCTTAGGGCGAATGGCCACGAGGCTGGTAGACTATGCGGCATTTTTCGCTTCGCACCGCAGGCCCGCCTCGTGACCACCGAATCCACCGCCTTTGCCACCTTGCCGCTGTCCACTGCCATGCTGGCCAACCTGGACGCCCTCGGCTATGCCGCGATGACTCCGATCCAGGCCCAGAGCCTGCCGGTC
>NZ_BLJG01000355.1 GCF_009932375.1 Pseudomonas juntendi | reverse complement strand
CTTCAAGCGCATCAACGACCGTTTCGGCCATGCGGTCGGTGACCGGGTGTTGCGCAGCCTGTGCCAGCGCATCGGCCAGCGCTTGCGGCGTACCGACGTGTTCTGCAGGCTGGGCGGGGAGGAGTTCATGGTGCTGTGCCCGGGCACTGATGCCGAGCAGGCGCGTGTGCTGGCGCTGGAGCTTTGGCAAGGCGTGCGCAATGACCCGGTAGACGGCGTGGGCCAAGTCACCGCGAGTTTCGGCGTGGCCGGGTGGCGGCCGGGGGAGGGCGCCGACGCGTTGCTGTTGCGCGCCGATGCCGGGGTTTATGCGGCCAAGCAGGCCGGGCGGGACCGGGTAGAGGGGGAGTGATCGCGCGCTAGGTGCCGGCCACGGCATCTTCAGCGCCTGTG
>NZ_BLJG01000354.1 GCF_009932375.1 Pseudomonas juntendi | reverse complement strand
TTTGCGCGCGAACCCTTTGGCGCATGCCTCAATATCGCGTCGTATGAACCAGGCGGTCGCGCGCGCCTCTCACAGGCCTCACTGGCCTGAAACAAACGTAGGAGCGAGCGCAGCTCGCGATGCGCCGCGCGGGCGGCGCTCGATTTCACAGGCGCCATACTGATCAAGCCCTACACCCACCAGCCGCACAACCACCCCCAGAAATTCACAACCGGTCGCATGCGCTGGCCCAGGGCAGCCTGGCCCGAAACAGATGTGGGAGCCGGCTTGCCGGCGATGCTTTGCAGCGCCTGTGAGACCGAGCGCCGCCCGCGCGGCGCATCGCGAGCTGCGCTCGCTCCTACGTTTGTTTCGGGCCAGTTATGCCTGGGGGATTTGCGCGCGAACCCTTTGGCGCATGCCTCAATATCGCGTCGTATGAACCAGGCGGTCGCGCGCGCCAA
>NZ_BLJG01000353.1 GCF_009932375.1 Pseudomonas juntendi | reverse complement strand
AGACCCTGCGCTCGACCGGCAAGGCAGTGCTGTTCACCGGGCTGTGCCTGGCCATTGGTGTGTGCACCTGGATCTTCTCGGCGATCAAGTTCCAGGCCGACATGGGCCTGATGCTGACCTTCATGTTGCTCTGGAACATGTTCGGGGCGTTGTGGCTGCTGCCGGCCCTGGCGCGGTTCCTGATCAAGCCGGAGAAAATGGTGGGCAAGCAAGGGGGGTCGATTTTCGCCCATTGAAGGCAGGGGGCCGCGTTGCGG
>NZ_BLJG01000352.1 GCF_009932375.1 Pseudomonas juntendi | reverse complement strand
GCCATCGACGTGACCCACTGGACCTGCCGCGAGGAGGGGCGGGACAGCGTGCCGATCGGCGCGCCGATCGCCAACCTGGCCTGCTACATCCTCGATGCCGAGCTGCAACCGGTGCCGGTGGGGGTGCTGGGCGAGCTGTACCTGGCCGGCGCAGGCCTGGCGCGCGGTTACCACCGCCGCCCGGGGCTGACTGCCGAGCGTTTCGCCGTGAGCCCATACGGCAATGGCGAGCGCATGTACCGCACCGGTGACCTGGCGCGCTACCGCGCGGATGGGGTGATCGAGTACGCCGGGCGTATCGACCACCAGGTCAAGCTGCGTGGCCTGCGCATCGAGCTGGGCGAGATCGAGGCGCGTCTGCTGGAGCACGACCTGGTGCGTGAAGCCGTGGTGACGGTGCCGGACGGCAAGCAGCTGGTCGGTTATGTGGTGCTGGCCGGCGAGGCCGCCGATTGGCAGGCACAACTGGCCGAGCACCTGCGCCGCGGCCTGCCGGACTACATGGTGCCGAACCAGTGGCTGGCACTGGACAGCCTGCCGCTGTCGCCCAACGGCAAGCTCGACCGCAAGGCCTTGCCTGCCGTGGATGCTGCCCTTGTGCAAAAGGTCTACGAGGCCCCGGCCAATGCGCGTGAGCACCGCCTGGCCGCAGTCTGGGCTGATGTGCTGCGCCTTGAACGGGTCGGGGTGAACGACAACTTCTTCGAGCTTGGAGGCGATTCCATTGTCTCGATTCAGGTCGTCGGACGTGCGCGCCAGCAGGGCCTTCACTTCACGCCCAAGGAGCTGTTCCAGCACCAGACCGTGCGCGGCCTGGCAGCGGTGCTGCGCGAAGGCGAGGGCGCGGTGAAGGCCGAGCAGGGGCCGCAGGTCGGGGGTATGCCGTTGCTGCCGTTCCAGCAGTGGTTCTTCGCCCAGCGCATGAGCGAGCCGCAGCACTGGAACCAGTCGTTGTTGCTGCGCGGCACCGAAACGGTGGATGCCGCCGCATTGGAGCAGGCGCTGCTGGCACTGTACGCCCAGCACGACGCCCTGCGCCTGCGCTTTGCCGACGGCAGCGCCGAGCACGGTCCGCTGCAACCGGCCCAGCCGTTGCTGTGGCGTGCCGCACTGCGCAGCGCCGAGGAAATCGAGGCGACCTGCGAAGAGGCCCAGCGTAGCCTGGACCTGGCCCAGGGCCCGCTGTTGCGTGCGGTGCTGATCGAGCTGGCAGACGGTGGCCAGCGCCTGCTGCTGGTGATCCACCACCTGGTGGTCGATGGCGTGTCCTGGCGCGTGCTGCTGGAAGACCTGCACGATGCCTACCGCCAGGCCCTGGCGGGCAGTACGCCGAAACTGCCGGCCA
>NZ_BLJG01000351.1 GCF_009932375.1 Pseudomonas juntendi | reverse complement strand
GTGATCAGCTCGACCAGGCGGGCCGGGTCGCGGTGATCACCTGGCGCGGCAACCACCAGCCGCGCACCGGTCATCAAGGGCCAGAAGAACTCCCATACCGACACGTCGAAGCTGAACGGCGTTTTCTGCAACACGCTGTCGCGGGCATCCAGCCGGTAGGCCTGTTGCATCCAGCACAGTCGGTTGACCAGGGCCGAATGGCGGTTGCCCGCGCCTTTCGGCCGGCCTGTGGAGCCGGAGGTGTAGATCACATACGCCAGGTTTTCAGGGGCCACCGCCACGTTCGGGTTGCGCACGTCATCGGCGCCCGGCTCCAGGTCCAGCGCCAGGGTCTGCACGCCTTCGGCCAGCGGCAGTTGCAGGTGGCTCTGGGTCAGCAGCAGCTGCACGCCGCTGTCCTCGAGCATGTAGCGCAGGCGGTCTTCGGGGTAGTCCGGGTCCAGCGGCACGTAGGCGCCACCGGCCTTGAGGATGGCCAGCAAACCGA
>NZ_BLJG01000350.1 GCF_009932375.1 Pseudomonas juntendi | reverse complement strand
GCCCTGTGGGAGCCGGCTTGCCGGCGATAGGGCCAGTGCAGGCTTACACATCAGCTCCCGGCAAACCCGTTCTGCCGCCAGGCCTCATACACCGTCACCGCCACCGTGTTGGACAGGTTCAGGCTGCGGCAGCCTGAACCTGTCCAACACGGTGGCGGTGACGGTGTATGAGGCCTGGCGGCAGAACGGGTTTGCCGGGAGCTGATGTGTAAGCC
>NZ_BLJG01000349.1 GCF_009932375.1 Pseudomonas juntendi | reverse complement strand
CCTAAGCTCATGCACAAACCTCCGTGCTGGGCCGCCGGCTGAGTTCACTGGAAGCGCGCCAGGTCAGCATCCATGCGGCGCGCATGCTCTATGTCCGCCAGTAGGCCGCTGGTCGACCGGCGCAACGCCGAGCAGGCGGTCGACCAGTAACGGTTCGAACGTGCCGGCACCCGCTCCGGCCGGCTGCGCCTGGGTGGCGACTGCCTGTACAACACCGGCGCGCTGCGCGCGGCCTTTGGCCTTGAGGGGCGCAACCTGCAAGGTGT
>NZ_BLJG01000348.1 GCF_009932375.1 Pseudomonas juntendi | reverse complement strand
GCCGGCCTGGTGTTCCTGCCGCTGACCCGCTGGCGCCAGGTCGAGCCGCGCTTCATGCGCTCGATGCTGCTGATCGGTGCGTTGCAGTACGGCATCACCTACGTCTGCCTGTACCTGAGCTTTCGCGTGCTCACGGTGCCGGAAGTGCTGCTGTTCACCATCCTCACGCCATTGCATGTAACCCTGATCGAAGACGCCATAAACCGGCGTTTCAATCCGTGGGCACTGTTGGCCGCACTGGTGGCCGTAGCTGGCGCGGCGGTGATCCGCTTCGACAGTATCAGCGGTGAGTTCTTCACCGGTTTCCTGTTGCTGCAGTTGGCCAACTTCACCTACGCCGCCGGCCAGGTGCTGTACCGCCACCTGGTCGCACGCAATCCCAGCGACCTGCCGCACTACACCCGTTTTGGCTACTTCTACCTCGGCGCCCTCTTGGTGGTGCTGCCGGCCTTCCTGCTGTTCGGCAATGCCCAGCACCTGCCGAGTACCGACGTGCAATGGCTGGTGTTGCTGTTCCTCGGGTTGTGCCCGACGGCGCTGGGCCTGTACTGGTGGAACAAGGGCGCGTGCCTGGTATCCGGCGCTACCCTGGCGGTGATGAACAACCTGCATGTGCCTGTGGGGCTGCTGCTCAACCTGCTGATCTGGAACCAGCACGAGCCACTGGGGCGGCTGTTCATTGGCGGTGCGATCATCATCGCCTCGGTATGGCTGAGCCGCCTGGGTGGCCGTGGGCGAGCGCCGCTGGCTGGCAAGGCCTGACATGCTGACCCTCTCCAACGGTGTGCAACTGCCGGATACGGACATCGAGCTGAGCTACATCCGTGCCCAAGGCGCGGGTGGGCAGAACGTCAACAAGGTGTCCAGCGCGGTGCACCTGCGCTTCGACATACGCGCCTCATCGCTGCCCGCGTTTTACAAGGAGCGGCTGCTGGCGCTACGGGACAGCCGCATTACCGGCGATGGCGTATTGATCATCAAGGCCCAGCAGTTCCGTACCCAGGAGCAGAACCGCGCGGATGCCTTGGCACGCCTTGCCGAGTTGATCATCGCTGCCGGCAAGACCGAAAAGAAACGCCGCCCCACCAAGCCCACCCTTGGCTCGAAGACCCGCCGGCTCGAAGGGAAGGCCAGACGCAGTACGGTCAAGGCGGGGCGGGGCAAGGTGGACTTCTAAGGCCGTAGGCGGAACGGGCTATTGCGCAGGCTTGCATGGCTGCGCGCCCAGTGTAGGAGCGGCCTTGTGTCGCGATGGGCTGCGCAGTAGCCCCCGCAATCTCAAGCCTCGCTCATCTCTTCCAGCCGACGCGGGACAGGCTCTTGCGCCACCCGTGTGCTCAACCCCACGCGCATGTCGTTACCACTCGGCTGCTGATACAGGCTCAAGCCGAATTCCGGTAACACCGCCAGCAGGTAATCGAAGATATCCCCCTGGATGCGCTCGTAGTCCGCCCACACCGTGGTGGTGGTAAAGCAGTAGATTTCCAGCGGCACGCCCTCGGCGGTGGTCTGCATCTGCCGCACCATGCAGGTCATGTTCGGGTGCACATTGGGGTGGTTTTTCAGGTAGGCCAGGGCAAACGCGCGGAAGGTGCCGATATTGGTCAGCTTGCGCCGGTTGGCCGACAGTTCGGCCACCGGGCCCAGCGCTTCGTTCCAGCTTTGCAGCTCCTGGCGTTTGCCGGCCAGGTAGTCGCCCAGCAGGCTGACCTGGGACAGGCGCTGTTCCTCCTCGCGGGTGAGGAAGCGTACACCTGCGGCGTCGATGAACAGGCTGCGCTTGATCCGCCGGCCGCCGGATTGCTGCATGCCGCGGTAGTTGCGGAACGACTCGCTCATCAGGCGCCAGGTGGGCACGGAGACAATGGTCTTGTCGAAGTTCTGCACCTTCACCGTATGCAGGGTAATGTCCACCACGTCGCCATCGGCGCCAACCTGGGGCATTTCGATCCAGTCACCGACATGCAGCATGTCGTTGCTGGTCAACTGCACGCTGGCGACGAACGACAGCAGGGTGTCCTTGTAGACCAACAGCAGCACCGCCGACATGGCGCCCAGGCCCGACAGCAGCAGCAGGGGCGAGCGGTCGATCAGGGTGGCGACGATGACGATCGAGGCGAAGATCCACAGCATCATCTTGGCCAGTTGCACATAACCCTTGATCGAGCGGGTGCGGGCGTGTTCGGTGCGCGCATAGATATCGAGCAGGGCATCCAGCAGGCACGACAGCGCCATGGTCATGAACAGCAGGGTAAACGCCAGGGCGACGTTGCCCAGGAAGTGCTGGGCGGTATCGGACAGCTCCGGTACCAGTTTCAGGCCAAACTGCACCACCAGTGACGGGGTGGTCTGCGCCAGGCGGTGGAAAACTTTGTTGTGACGCAGGTCGTCCAGCCACTTGAGTGCCGGCTGGCGTGCCAGCAGACGCGCGCCGTGCAGCATCAGGAAGCGTGCCAGGCGGCCGATGACCAGGGAGATGAGCAGTAGCACCGCCAGGCCGATGGCCGCGTGCAGCATGGGGTGTTGGTCGAGGGTGCCCCACAGGTCGAGGGAGTCACGCCAGATTTGTTGGATATCCATGGGCTTGCATACAGTCTTGTTGCGAAACGAGGTGCCATTAGAGCGCGGATGGCGACAAAGTTGCCAAAAGAAATTCGGCTAAGGCGGCAGAAAACGTTACCCTATGCAACTGAATTTCCCGCACTTGCCTGAGGTTACCTCCGTGTTCTCCCAATTCGCCCTGCATGAACGCCTGCTTAAAGCCGTGGCCGAGCTTAAATTTGTCGAGCCAACCCCGGTGCAGGCCGCGGCCATCCCCTTGGCCCTGCAAGGGCGTGACCTGCGCGTGACCGCGCAGACCGGCAGCGGCAAGACGGCAGCTTTCGTGCTGCCGCTGCTCAACCGCCTGGTCGACCTGAAAGGCGGGCGCGTCGAAATCCGTTCGCTGATCCTGCTGCCTACCCGCGAACTGGCTCAGCAAACCCTGAAGCAGGTGCAGCTGTTCTCGCAGTTCACTTACATCAAGGCGGGCCTGGTCACCGGCGGTGAAGACTTCAAGGAACAGGCCGCCATGCTGCGCAAGGTGCCGGACGTGCTGATCGGCACCCCGGGCCGTTTGCTCGAGCAACTCAACGCCGGCAACCTCGACCTGTCCCACGTGCAGGTGCTGATCCTCGACGAAGCCGACCGCATGCTCGACATGGGCTTCGCCGAAGACATGGAGCGCCTGTGCAAGGAGTGCGAGAACCGTGAGCAGACCCTGCTGTTCTCGGCCACCACCGGCGGTGCGGCCCTGCGCGACATCATCGGCAAGGTGCTGAAAGATCCGGAGCACCTGATGCTCAACAGTGTCTCGCAGTTGGCCGAAGGCACTCGCCAGCAGATCATCATGGCCGACCACGATCAGCACAAAGAGCAGATCGTGCAGTGGCTGCTGGCCAACGAAACCTTCGACAAGGCAATCATCTTCACCAATACCCGCGCCCTGGCCGACCGTATCTACGGCCACCTGGTGGCCAAGGATGTGAAGGCCTTCGTACTGCACGGCGAGAAGGACCAGAAGGACCGCAAGCTGGCCATCGAGCGTTTCAAGCAGGGCAGCTCCAAGGTGCTGGTGGCCACCGACGTGGCGGCCCGTGGCCTGGACATCGACGGTCTCGATCTGGTGATCAACTTCGACATGCCGCGCAGCGGCGACGAGTACGTGCACCGCGTGGGCCGTACCGGGCGTGCCGGTGGTGAAGGGTTGGCAATCTCGCTGATCACCCACAATGACTGGAACCTGATGTCCAGCATCGAGCGCTACCTCAAGCAGCAGTTCGAGCGCCGCGTTATCAAGGAAGTGAAGGGCACCTACAACGGGCCGAAGAAGGTCAAGGCCTCGGGCAAGGCGGCCGGGAGCAAGAAGAAAAAAATCGAGAAAAAAACCGGCGACAAGAAGGCGGCCGCCAAGCGCAAGCCTACCGCCAAGCCGAAGGCCAACGCGCCACTGGCCAGCGCCGATGGCCTGGCGCCGCTGAAGAAGCGTAAGCCTGCTGCCGAATAAATAGCGCTCAATGGCCCAATCGCCGGCAAGCCCCACAGGGATTGCATCA
>NZ_BLJG01000347.1 GCF_009932375.1 Pseudomonas juntendi | reverse complement strand
CCAGGAACGTACCTACACCGCACATCGGGTCGGCCAGCGCGCCACCTTGCGCGGCAATACGCGGCCAGCCGGAGCGGATCAGCACAGCGGCCGCCAGGTTTTCCTTGAGCGGCGCGGCGCCCTGCTGCAGACGATAGCCACGCTGGTGCAGGCTGTGCCCGGACAGGTCGAGGGACAGGATCGCCTCGCCGCGCTCCAGGCGCAGGTGCACGCGAACGTCAGGATCGATCTTTTCCACCGACGGGCGCAGGCCTTCGCGGTTGCGCAGCTTGTCGACGATAGCATCCTTGACCTTCAACGCACCGAAATGGGTGTTGTCGATGCCCGAGCCATGGCCGCTGAACTCGACCGCCAGGGTGCCATCGGCCGCCAGGTGGTCCGCCCAGTCGACGGCGTGCACGCCGTC
>NZ_BLJG01000346.1 GCF_009932375.1 Pseudomonas juntendi | reverse complement strand
GGTGTAGGTACGTTCCTGGTAGAGGCCGCCATGATTGCTGCCGACATCGCGCCCAACCTCAAGCGTGAACGCTGGGGTTTCAGCGCCTGGCTCGGCCATGTGCCGGCGCTCTGGCGCAAGGTGCATGAAGAAGCGCAGGCACGGGCCCAGGCTGGCCTGGCCAAACCCCCGCTGTGGATCCGTGGCTACGAGGCCGACCCGCGGCTGATTCAGCCGGGCCGTAACAACGTGGAGCGCGCAGGCCTGGGTGACTGGGTGAAAATCTACCAGGGCGAGGTCAGCAC
>NZ_BLJG01000345.1 GCF_009932375.1 Pseudomonas juntendi | reverse complement strand
GCCCTACGGTGAGCGCCTGGGCGACGAAGCCAGCCTGCTGTATCTCTACCAGAACCTGGGTGAGCGTCTGCGCCAGGCGTGCATGGGTTGGGAGGCTGCGGTATTCACCGGGGCGCCGCAACTGGGCAAGCGCATGGGCATTCGCAGCCACAAGCAGTACGCGTTCTGGAACGGCGCGTTGCCGTGCAAGCTGCTGTTGTTCAAGGTGCAGCCTGACCAGTTCGTCACCGGTGAGCGCCGCGAGGCACCGGCCGACACCCGTGAGGTCGGCCAGCAGGTGCCCGTCACCAGCGAGCCGGCACGCCTGTCGGAAGGGGCACAGATGTTTGCCAACCGCCTGCAGAAAAACCT
>NZ_BLJG01000344.1 GCF_009932375.1 Pseudomonas juntendi | reverse complement strand
CCAAGTGCTGGGTTTTTTTTGGGGCCCCAAGAGGGCCTTAAGAGTCCCGGCCCAGCGCCGGGATTTCTTTTTCTAGTGTTGGGACCCACTGCCAGTGTGGCCCGCAAGGGATGACTGGACGCGGATAAGCCGGTAGTGCCGCGATGCAGAAAACACCGGCAGCCCAAGCGCCCGTACCTCACATGCTTCGCGGGTGGCTTGAGGCGGAATCGACGAGACCGAAGTATCAGGGTGTCGGCGCCGATGAATCCTTTGGCGGACAGGTGGGGAGAGACCCACGCAAAGCGGGCAAGCAGCAGGTTTGCCGCCAGCCTCCCACGCTGAGCAGAGAAGGGTTCGATTCCCTCTGCCCGCTCCAATTTCGTTATGTGCTGCTCCGCACGCTTGCCCGGTCCCTCAATAGGGCCTCACCGGGCCTTTTCTTCTAGGAACCATTCATGGCCGAACCAGCAAGCACGACTGCCGGCGTCCTGCTGGTGAAGTACGGCGTGATCATTGGTGGCTTCGCGGGGGCAATTCTCTCGCTGACCTTCCTGCGCGGGCTTACCCGTGGCCAGGCGGTTGCTGCCTTCTTCACCGGATTCGCTTCAGCAGTGTTTTGCACCCCGCTTGCCATCAGCTACTTCAGCCTTGGCACGAGCGGAGAAACCCAATACGGCGTGGCCTTTCTGATAGGCCTTCTGGCAATGAACATCATCCCGGTGCTGAAGTCGCTCGTGGGTCAGTTCGGAGCCAAAGGAGCTACCTGATGAGCTCGACCCTTATTTCACTCCTGATCGGTGCCAATGCTTTCCTGAGCGTAATGGTGGTGATCGCCGCGTGCGACTACCTGCGCCGGATCAGGCCGATGGATGAGCCGCTGCTTGCGGTTGCGTTCTACCTGGTTGCCATTGGCGCGTTCGGTTCGTTCGTGCTGGCCATGAGCGGCCATGTGCCAACCCTGTATGGCGTGATCATGAATCTCGGCATCGTCCTGTATGCGGTTGCCCGGCGCGGCCATGTGTTCCAGGCGACCTAGTTGCGCAATAGATATAATTACCGAGGACCCCAGAATGAAAGAATCCCAATTCCCTGCATGGCTGTTCGGGTTCGCCGAGCACATTGCTTCTGCTCCATCGCCCCAAGAGTGGGCACGCATCAGGGAAATGCTTGGCAGGGTAGAGGCGGATGAAGCGCCTCCTGCTCCGGTGGTTAACGTTTATTGCGAGGAGCGCATGGAAGTGCGCAGCGTGCTCGGTCCGCAAACATGCCTTATGGGCGCCGGGGATCACCCTGGAAGCAATCCTCGGTAGTTTCGCGCCACAAAATCATGAAGTGCCATTTCGTGGCGCGGAGATAAATCTGTGACCACATCAAAACCGCGAATTCAAGTGCCATCTGGCGGGATTGTCACATCGGACAGTCTCTCCAACCTGGTTGCCAACATCGGCACCAACCGCGACAAGCGCACGCACAACCGCTTCGGGTTCCAGTTCGTCACTCCGTATGAGCTGGAGGCGGCCTACCAGTCCAACTGGCTGGCTCGTCGCATCGTGGATAAGCCGAACGAAGATGCCCTGCGTGAGTGGCGCACCTTCAGCGGCAAGGATGCGAAGAAGATCGCAGCCGAGGAGCGTCGCCTGGGTGTGCAGCAGAAGTACCTGGATGCCTGCTGCTGGGCTGACCTGTACGGCGGCGCGGCGATGCTGATGATCACCGGCCAGGACCTGAGCAAGCCACTCGACCTGAACAAGGTGAAGAAGGGCGGACTCAAGAACATCGTCGTGTTCGACCGCTGGGACATTCAGCCTAGCCAGTTCAACTTCACCGACCCTCTGGCGCCCAACTGGATGCTGCCCGAGGTGTACACGGTGGTGAACGGTCAGCAGCCCATTCACTACTCGCACGTCATTCGCCGCACGGGCGCACGCCTGCCGCGTCGTATGGCTCAGTTCGAGCAGGGTTGGGGTGACAGCCGCCTGCGCCGCTGCATGGAAGACCTGCGCGATGTGGTGGCCACCAAAGGGGGCATAGCCTCCTTGGTGCTTGAGGCGAACGTGGACACCATCAGCGTCAAGGGCCTGCAAGGCGCCCTGGCCAGCGCCCAGTGTGACCAGATCACCGAGCGCTACCGCATGTTCGGCATGCTCAAAGGGATCATCAACCTTGGCCTGCTGGACAGCGACCACGAGACCTACGAGCGCAAGAGCATAGCCTTCTCCGGCCTGAGCCAGATCATGGAGCAGTTCATGGTCTGGACGGCAGGCGCGGCAGAGATGCCCGTCACTGAGCTGTGGGGTCAGTCGGCCGCCGGCCTCAACTCCACTGGCGACGGCGACCTCAAGACCTACCACGGCACGATCAAGGGCAAGCAAGACGGCCAGATGCGCCGCGACCTGGAACGCCTGGATGAGGTGCTGATTCGGTCCGCCCTTGGCACCTACCCCGACGACATCGAGTTCGAGTGGAACCCGCTCTACCAGAAATCGAGCGTGGAAGAAGCCCAAGAGGATCTGGCAGACGCCCAGGCCGATGCGATCAACATCGAGAACCGCATCATCCGCCCAAGCCACGCCATGACCCGCGCGCAGGCCAAAGGTCGATACGTCATCACCGACGAGCAGATCGCCGCCCAGGTGCAGCGAGAGAAGGACGAAGACAATGGCCTTGGCTCCGATGAAAACCTCGAAGCCTTCACCCTTGGAGGCCCTGACGGCGACGACCAAGGCCCTGATGGCAAGAAAGCGCAAGCCACGGGCGCCTGATCCGGTAAAGCCAAGTGAGGGCGCAGAGCGCTTCTACCGGGGCGAGCTAAACGCCCTGGTGCGCAATATGTCGCAGCAGCTGTATGCCGTGCTGGGCCCCGAGATGGCTCGACTCAAGCCGCAATACACCGCCGACAGCCTGGCGACCCTGGATGGCTGGACTGACGAAATCCTCGCGGTAATACGCCGGGTGTCGTCTACGTTCACCACCAGCCTGTTCGATCAGCAGGCCAGGCGGGTGGCGGCCGGCACCATCAGCCGGGCTGAGGCCGACAACGCGGAAGATTTCCGCAAGTCGGTCAATCGGGCCGTGGGTGTGGACTTCGAGCTGATCACCAAGCCCAAGGGCATGGTCGACTACCTCGAAGCCTCGACCGCCGAGAACGTCAACCTGATCAAGTCCATCCCCGCCGAGTACTTCCAGCGGGTGGAGACGATCGTGCTTGGCGGCATGAAAAACGGCCTCGCTCCTACGGCCATCGCCAAGCAGATTCAGGAGCAGACCGGCGTCAGCGCCAGGCGGGCCAAGCTGATCGCCCGGGACCAGGTATCGCAGCTGAACAGCGACCTGACCCGCCAACGGCAGACGGCGGCCGGCATTGAGTTCTACCGCGTCGAGACGGCCAAGGACCAGCGCGTCTCTGGTGACCCCAGTGGCAAGTACCCCAACGCCAAGATCAGCTGCTACGGCATCGCCAAGCAGGACATCGGCTATGGCCCTGGCGTGTACAAGGTCAGCGAAGGCGCTACCTGGCGCGGCGTGACCAATCTGCACCCGGGCAAGCACCACCCGCTCTGCCGGTGCGTAGGGATATCCCTTATCCCCGGCGTGAACTACTTCCCCGACAAGAACGGGTAGCACATGAAAAAAATGACCTTGGACGAGGCCTTCAAGCCTACGTCCCGCACCCGCACGCCTGAGGGCTACCTCTGCGTGAAGGGCATCGCGGCCCGCACGGGGGTCTACCAGTACGTTTCTACTGAACTGGACCTGCCGGGCCCGGCCCGAATCGTCAACGTCTACAAGCCCCCCGAGGAGCTATTCGACCCAGAGTCGATGGCCACCTACGTCGACAAGGACGTGACCAACGACCACCCCGAAGACCTGGTCGACTCGACCACCTTCAAGGATGTCTCGGTCGGACATGTGCGAGGCGTAGAGCGTGAAGGTGATCACCTGATCGTCGACATGATCATCAAGGACCAGTCAGCCATCAACGACATCGAGTCGGGTAAGGCTGAGCTGTCGCCTGGGTATACCGCCGAGTACGTCGAAGAGGCCGGGACCGCCCCGGACGGCAAGGCGTACGAGTACACCCAGCGCACCATCCTGAACAACCACATGGCGGTTGTAGAGGCAGCACGGGCCGGAAAGGTCGCCCGTATTTTTGACCACAAACCGAAAGGTACCCCAACCATGGCGACCCGGAAGCTCTTTCTGGACTCCAATAAAACCCTCTCCGTCGTGCTGGACGAAGAGCATGCAGTGATCGTCGAGGACGGCATTGCCAAGCTCATGAAGTCCTTAGACGAAGCCAACGAACGCGCAGACAGGGCTGAAGCCACCAAGGACGAAGCCGAGGAGAAGCTGGAAGAGGCCAAGAAGGCCACCTCCGACGCTGCCATCGGCGAGCGCGTCAAGCTCACTCTCGACACCATCGCTCAGGCCCGCAAGCTCGTGAAAGGCTTCGACGCCAAAGGCCTGGTCTCCCCGCTGGAAATCAAGCGCGCCGCCCTGGCACAGCTGAAGCCCACCCGCGACTGGGCAGGCAAGTCCGAGGCCTACATCACCGCCGCATTCGACTCCGCCGAGGAGGATGCGAAAGAGACCGAGGACGAGGATGACGACGAGGACGCTCAGGCCACCAAAGACAGCCTCGCCGCCCTGGCCAAGGACATCAAGAACCATCCGAAGACTACCAACGACGGCTCCGACGCCTACAACAAGTTCCTGCGGGGTGAAAAGTAATGGCCACTGCATTTGACACTTTCAACCAGTACGCCAGCGAAGCCTTCGAGGGTCAGATTCAAGATCACTCGATGGATGACGAGATCACCTACGTCGTCGAGACCGCTCCCGTTCCATTCGGCCGAGCCCTGATCCAGGGCGTGGCTGACAAGGGCGGCCGCCTCCCTGCTGCAGCAGCTGCGTTCATCATCGGTGTGTCCGTGCGTCAGTCCATCGCTGTTGGCGGTGGCTACCTGACCGGCGACGGGAACGCCAACGGCAACGTGGTCGGATCTCGCCCAGTGGGCCAGGAGTCCACAGCACTGGCGTATGGCCGTATCTGGGTGAAGACCCTCGGTGGTTCGACCCCGAACCAGCAGGTGTACGTCGTGCCGAACACCGGCGAGTTCACCAACGCGGCTACCGCAGGCAACCTCCTGTGGCCGGGCGCGACCTTCAAGAGAATCGCTGCCGCTGGCGGCATGACCGTTATCCAAGTTCGCGGCCAAGCGCTCGCAACTCTGGTTGCTTAAGGAGAATCGAGTATGGCTCGCACCACAATGGATGCCCAGATTCAGGCCGCGCTCGGCTTTTACACTGGCCAGCTGACCTACATCGAGCAAGAGGTACTGCGTCAGCCGTACCCCGAGATCAAGTACCCAACCATCCTGGCTGTCGATACCTCGGCGCCGGATTGGACAGAAAGCGTCGGCTTCAAAACCCTCGACTTCCGCGGTAAGCCGCAGATCCTGGGCGACAAGTCGAAAGACTATCCGCTGGCAGAAATTGCTTCGGCAATGGGCGCTGTCGATGTCCACACCTTCTCGCTCGGCTACAGCTACACGCTGGCCGAACTGGGTAAGGCAATGGAGATGGAGCGCGCCCAAGGCTACGGGGCATCCATCAACTATCTGGCCGAGAAACCAGCCGGCGTGCGCATGCTGACCGAGCAGTGGCTTGATTCCACGGCGTTCGCTGGCGATCCATCGGTCCCTTCCCTCGCGCAGGGCGGCCTGATCAAGTACCCAGACGTTCCTGTTGTGTCGTCCGGAACCCTGCTCGGCGGTCCGGATATGACCATCGCGCAGATCATCGCCCAGGATGACCCCAACAAGGTATCTCAGGATCTGCTGAACCTGTTCAACAACGGGCGCCTTCGCGTCAGCATCACGCAGACCCGAAACGTCTTCCGCCCAACGCATGTCCTGCTCCCGGCGATTCAGCACGGCCAGATCGAGAGCTACCGCATCCCGAACACGTCGGACACGCTGCTGAGCTACCTGGAGCGCGTGACCAAGCTCACCTTCGAGCCGATCCTCCAATTGGCAGGCGCAGGCGCTGGCGGTACCGACCGGATGATGTTTTACACCAAGGACGCCAAGTACGCGAAATTCCACATGCCAATGCCATTCATGCTGAATGCGCCAGTGGTAAGTGCTGGCGGCCTGCAGTTCGAGTCGGCAGGCCTGGTGCGGATCGCAGGCACTGAATTGCGCGTGCCCAAATCCCACTTGTACGTCGACGGCATCTAAGGGGGTCACCATGTCTTCGAAGAAGATCTACACCAACGTCAGCGCCAACCCTGTCGTCCTCTCGGACGGCAGTTCGGTGCAGCCTGGCGAGCAGACCACCGAGGATCAG
>NZ_BLJG01000343.1 GCF_009932375.1 Pseudomonas juntendi | reverse complement strand
GCACAGGCATTCAGATCCGCACATTCCCCCGCGGCCCGGCGATGGCCCAGATCACCAGCCCCACCACGGGCAGCAGTGCGATCAGCAGAATCCACAACACCTTGCTGCCCACCTCGCTGCCGCTCTTGATCACGTTGAGGATGGCCCAGATGTCCAGCGCCAGAATGATCAGCCCAACCAGGCTGTTGAATGTCGACCCCATGCTTTGACTCCCTTTCAGAGGCTGTGCTGCACAGCATAGTCAGCTATTACGGCAATAGAAGGGAATCCTTGGCGGTGGCGGCAGGTCCCTGAGTAAACTGCCAGCAGCCATTGAACCGAGGTCCGCATGCCCGTCGCACAGCCGCAAAGCCCTACCCCACCCTCGCTGCGCAACGCCTGGCGCCAACAGGTCGTGAATGCCCCGTGGCTCAGCGCCGGGCTGGCGCTGAGCCTGCTGGCAGTTTGTGCATTGCTGGCGGCCAGCTTCTGGAACGCGGTGAACGGCGACCATGCCGACAACCTGCACCTGGCGCTGCTGGGCGGGTTGTCCGGGTTCGGCGCCACGGCACTGGGGGCAGTGCTGGCGGTGGTGCTGCGCGATGTGAGCGCACGCACCCAGGACGTGATGCTGGGCTTCGCCGCCGGCATGATGCTGGCAGCCAGTTCGTTTTCGCTGATTCTGCCGGGGCTGGACGCCGCCCGCGAAATCACCGGCAGCGGCCCGGCGGCGGCGTTCACCGTGGTACTGGGCATGGGCCTGGGCGTGCTACTGATGCTGGGCCTGGACCGCTTCACCCCGCACGAGCATGAAAGCACCGGCCCGTGTGGCCCCGATGCCGAGCGCATCAACCGGGTGTGGCTGTTTGTGCTGGCGATCACCTTGCACAACCTGCCAGAGGGCATGGCGATTGGCGTGAGCTTTGCCAACGGCGACCTGAACATCGGCCTGCCGCTGACCAGCGCCATTGCCATCCAGGATATTCCCGAAGGCCTGGCCGTGGCGCTGGCCTTGCGCGCTACCGGCTTGTCGAACTTCAAGGCCGCACTGGTGGCGATTGGTTCGGGGCTGATGGAACCGCTGGGTGCGGTGATCGGGCTGGGTATCTCGACCGGCTTCGCCCTCGCCTACCCCATCAGCATGGGCCTGGCGGCCGGGGCGATGATCTTCGTGGTCAGCCACGAAGTGATTCCCGAAACCCACCGCAATGGGCACCAGACGGCGGCGACCCTGGGGTTGATGGGTGGGTTTGCGGTCATGATGTTTCTGGATACCGCGCTGGGCTGAAGTTTTGGTTGGCTGTACAGGCCCTCAGGCATGCACGGCAACTTTCAGGGCTTCAAGGGCTGGCTCGACCTTGATCCCCAGCTCGGCGCCCAGCTCCAGCACCCGCGCCAGGTCGTGCTGGCCCACCATCACCATCTGCAGCTCGTCATCCAGCAATTGGCTGAAGTTCAGCAGCACATAACCGCCAGCCTCCTTGTTCAGCGCGCCCATCTGCACCTGAATGCGGTTCAAGGCAGTCAGCGGCTCGGTGCGGGCCAGTTGTTTGGGCTTGAGGGTGAACGGCACACTGTTGTCGAACGAGTCGCTGATCTGCTGGAACAGTGCCTGGTAGCTGTCGGCCTGGAACACCACGGTGTCCGGCAGGCTGCCCAGCACCACCCATTCGCCCAGCGGGATCGGGAAGGTGTCGTCGTAGTTGATATCAGGGTTGGCGGCGAGGAATGCGGCCGGGTCGGCGTAAGCCTGGGCGGCCTCGTCGGCGATGCGCTCGATGTCGGCCTCGCGCATGCAGCCAGCGCCAATGAGGCTGATGAATTCGAGCAACTGAGTTTTCATGAGGGGGGCCTGCGGCGGGTGAAAGTCGCCAAGGATAGCCGCAAATGCCCCCAGGCCGTTAGCCGGCCTGCACTTGCAGGCGTGCTGCGGTATCCACCGCGCCCATGGTGCGCGCGGCCATCAGCGCGGTGGCCCCGCGGGCGTCCTGGCGCGCCGGGTCGGCGCCCTCGGCCAGCAGGTAATCGAGTATCTCGCAGCGGTTGAACATGGCCGCCAGCATCAGCGCCGTGCGCCCATCCTGGGCCGCTGCGTCTACCGGCACGCCGTGCTCGAGCAACAGGCGGATCATCGCCAGGTCACCCTTGAAGGCGGCACCGGCTATCGGCAACTGGCCGTTGTCGTTGGCAATCAGCGGGTCGGCGCCGTGGGCAAGCAGCACACGCACTGCGTCATGGTGACCGTGGTAGCTGGCCAGCATGACCAAGGTGTCCCCTTTGTGGTTACGCAGGTTGGCCGGCAGACCGCTGGCGAGCAAGCGCTCGAGCATCTCGGCATCGCCCTGGCGGGCCCGTTCGAACACCTGCTCGGCGAAGGCTGCGGTTTCGTCATCGGTCATGGTGGCGTGTGCGGCTTGGCTGGTCATCGGGAACCTCCTTGCGTAAATGATTGCCCAAGTGTTTGTCAGGCACGCAATTGCGGTCAAAGGTTCATATTCTATTGCGCCGATAGCCACCGCCCGCTTCGTGCAAATTGCACTGTGCAAAATGCACGACCTTGCAAGCTGCACGGAAGTGCTTCTGTAAAAACATCCTAAGCTACTGAATTCAAAGGAATTTTAATGGATTCAGATTCTGGCACGGTCACTGCAACTACCTACTCATGTCTGCCACACAACAGCCAGGAGTTGCTATGGACCTTATTCAGCAAAAATTCGTCTCGGTATTTTCGGCCTACGAAGTGACCACCCAGGCTCGCCCGGACGGCGGCGTGCTGCTGACCCTGCGTGCGGCTGATGGCAAAGTGACCCGACGCGTACTGACCTATGGGCAAATGCACAGCGCCGAGCAGCTGTCGTGGGCCATCAGTGCCATCCGCCGTGACCTGGCTGAACAGGCCAGTGAGCTGCCGGTGATCTCGATGCTGCAGAGCCAGCAACGGTTTGCCTTGCCGACCTACCGCTGAGTGCTGTGGAGCCTGAACGGCCCTCTTCGCGGGTAAACCCGCACCTCACTGAATGCGTGATGCCATGTGTAGGAGCGGGTTTACCCGCGAAGAGGCCGGTGCAGGCATTACAACTCGTCAATGCCCAGAAATGCCCGCGCACTCACATCCCCGGTAAATCTCGCCTGCACACCCTGCTCGCTGCCATACAAACGCAAGGCCAGGCAGAACGGCGCCTCACCCAGCTCCACCCAGCGCCGCGTACCAGCCGGCACGTGCAATTGATCCCCCTTCTCGCACAACACCGAATACACCCACTCGCCCACCCGCAGCCCCACCTGCGCGCGCCCGCTGATCACGGCGAAAACCTCGTCGGCGTCATGCACGTGTTCATCGCGCACATCAACCTGCGCGGGGTCCTGGCCGTCACGGTTGAGCAGTACGAATGCCTTGCTGCCCTGCGCGGTCATCAGCTGGTCGAGGTACGCGCGGCACGCCGCCAACACCTCGTCATGCGCAGTGCCTGGGCGCACCCGTACGCCAGGTTCGGCATGTTCTAAACGCACGCCGTGTTCAGCCAGGGTTGCGGCGATGTCATCGTGGTGGGTCAACACCTTGTGCGGCAATGCCGGGCTGGGGGTGTGGAAAACGCTGAGAATGCTCATCAGGGGCGGGTCCTGGTCGGTTGCGAACAAAGGCCAATGATAACGGCTGCAGCCAAGGCTGCGGCACTGGCCATACCAAAGGTGAAGCTGGGCCCCAGCAGTTTCCAGCTGTAACCCGAATACAACGCCCCCAACGCGCCGCCGGTACCCGACAGCGCGGCGTAGAAGGCCTGGCCCTGGCCCTGCTGGCGAGCGCCGAAGCTGGCCTGCACGAACGCGATGCTGGCGGCGTGGAAACAGCCAAACGTGGCCGCATGCAGCAGTTGGGCGAAAACCAGCACCGCCGGCTCGGCCGCCAAATTGCCCAACAGCAGCCAGCGCACGCCGGCCAGCAGGAAACTGGCCAGCAACACACGTTGCACGCTGAAACGGGCGAACAGGCGGCTCATGCACATGAACATCAACACCTCGGCCACCACCCCCAGTGCCCACAGCAAACCGATGGCGCCACGGCTGTAGCCCAGGTGTTCCAGGTGCAGGGTAAGGAAGGTGTAGTACGGGCCGTGGCTGAGCTGCATCAGCGCCACGCAGGCATAGAAGGCGATCACACCGGGCGCACGCAGTTGGCGCAGAAAGCCGCCGGCAGCGCTGCGCTCGCCCTGCTCCACCGGCTGGGCATTGGGCACCCACAGGCTGGCGGCGACGATACCGCCCATGATGATGACCAGCGCCAGCGGGTAGATGTCCAGGCTCAGCCACTCGAATACACGACCCAACCCCACCACGGTGAGGATGAAGCCGATCGAGCCCCACAGGCGCACCTGGCTGTAGCGTGCCGTTTGCCCATGCAGGTGGGCCAGGGTGATGACCTCGAATTGCGGCAGTACCGCGTGCCAGAAGAACGCATGCAGGGCCATTACCAGCGCCAGCCAGGCGTAGCTTTTACCGAAAAACACCAGGGAGAAGCTGGCCAGCGTGCACAGCGCACCCAGGCGCACGATCAGCAGGCGCTGACCACTGCGGTCGCCCAGCCAGCCCCACAGATTGGGGGCAATGCAGCGCATCAGCATAGGGATGGCCACCAGCTCGCCAATGCGCGCCGGGCTGAAGCCCAGGTGGTCGAAGTACAGGGCCAGGAACGGCGCGGTGGAACCGAGCAGAGCGAAATAGAACAGGTAGAAGCTGGACAGGCGCCAGTAAGGGATGGGGTGCATGGGGTGGCCTTGTTGGGGGCCTGTAGCGGCCCTATCGCTGGCAAG
>NZ_BLJG01000342.1 GCF_009932375.1 Pseudomonas juntendi | reverse complement strand
CACAAACATCACATATCCGAATTCGCTGGGCTGTCCATCTGGACATTCTGGCTACAGAATTTCTTGACGACCATAGAGCATTGGAACCACCTGATCCCATCCCGAACTCAGCAGTGAAACGATGCATCGCCGATGGTAGTGTGGGGTTTCCCCATGTGAGAGTAGGTCATCGTCAAGATTCATTTCGCAAAACCCCTATCTGCGCATGCAGGTAGGGGTTTTGTCTTTGTGGCGCCATTGTCCCTGGCTCCGACAATATGACTGCCCTCACAGCGTGACTTTCCCTCGGCTACCCTTCGTCAAGGCTTAGGTCCGGGGCATCCCTGCCCCTCGACCTGGCGATGCCAGCGCACCGTGCTGCGCATTTCTGGACTTCCACCGTCCCATCACTTGAGGTAGCAAGCAAGATGGCCAAGGCCGCCGATGTCGTTGTGCAATGCCTGGAAAACGAAGGTGTCGAGTATGTATTCGGCATCCCTGGCGAGGAAAACCTCGACCTGC
>NZ_BLJG01000341.1 GCF_009932375.1 Pseudomonas juntendi | reverse complement strand
ACTACCTTGAAAATCGCCGGTATTTGCCAGCAAATGCTGGGTCTTGGCGTCAAACTTTTGCAGTTGATCGCCCTGCTGCAGTTGGTGCACAGCCCGCAGCTCGCGCTTGACCGCAACGCTGCTCTCCGGCAGGTCATTGATGTCAGCACGCAGCAGTTCAATGGCGGTATCAAAGGCGGCGGCATGGTTCTGTTTGAGAGCCGCCTGCGCTAGCTCCAGACGCGCTTCGAAGGTGGTCTGCAGGAGCGACTTGCCGCTTTTGTCATCTGGTTCTTCGTACTCCTGCTCGAAGAAGTCGAAGTTGCCGTAGTGATCGAAGATGAGGAACTCGCTTTTGTGCTTGCCCTGACCAAACAGATTGGGGCGCAGGCGCGTGCCGCGACCGATCATCTGCCAGAACTTCACCCAGGACTTCACCGGCTTAGCGAATACCAGGTTAACCACTTCGGGCACATCAATACCGGTGTCGAGCATATCTACCGAGATGGCGATGCGGAAGTCGTTCTCTGGTTTTTTGAATTCTTTGATCAGCGTACCCACGTGCGGGATTTGGTTGTGGATGACCTTGCAGACCTTGCTGCCATACTGCGGGTAGAGCTTGCAGAAGAGTTTTTCCAAGTGCTCAGCATGGTCCTGACGCTGGGCGAAGACGATGGTCTTGCCAACCAGTGACCCGGTCTCATCCTTGATGCCGTTGTCGATCAGGTTTTCCAGAATGAGGCGGTCGGTGTCTTCGCTGAATATCTTGCGACCGATGTCCTTGCCGGCAATGGTGGTGCGCTTGGCCTCCTCCTCGCCGAGGTCCTCTTCAAGCTGACGCTGCTGTCCTTCGTTCAGGTCGTTGTAGTGAATGCCGTCGCGTAGGAAATCGGTGGTAAGGTCCTTAACGCGGAACGGCACCAGGTACGGCGGATCATTGTTGATGGCTGCATCGAGACCGAACTCGAAGGTCGGGTCGGTCGTCTCGCAGTCGAACATGTCGAAGGTATTGCGGCTGATGAACTTCACCGGAGTGGCGGTGAGACCTACCTGCAGGGCATCAAAGTAGTCGAACAGGTCGCGGTACTTGTTGTAGATGCTACGGTGGCTTTCGTCGGCAATGATCAGGTCGAAGAAGCCCACATCAAGCTGGGCGAAGCGGCTCATCATGCCCGGGTAGGTGGCGATGTAGACACGTGCGGTCTGATCGACCTTGTTGGTTTCACCGATCACGCAACGCGGCTCGCTGGGTAGGTTCTGCTTGAAAGCATCATCAGCCTGGACGCGCAGTTCCTTGCGGTCACACAGGAACAGCACGCGCTTGGCCCAACCGGTGCGCAGTAGCAACTCGGCCAAGGCGATGGACACGCGAGTCTTACCAGTGCCGGTGGCTTGAATGATCAGCGCACGACGACGCTGCTGCTGGAAGTTAGCGGCAACCGTCTTGATCGCTTCGATCTGATAAGGGCGGTCAGCGATATTCAGATCCGGGTTATGACGCTCCAGCTCCGCTTTGCGGTATTGGCGCTGATAGATCAGGTATTCGAGGCTGTCTTTGCTGTAGAGGCCGTACACCGGACGGTAGGTGTTGTATTGCGCGTCGTCCCAGATGAAGGTCTCGTAGCCGTTGCTGTAGAAAATCACCGGGCGCTGCATGCCCATGCGCTCGAAGCCATCGGCATACATCCGGGCCTGTTCGCGTCCGGCCTGCAGACTGACATTGCCGGATTTCTTGGCCTCGATCACAGCCAGCGGTTGGCCGTTGTCACCCCATAGCACGTAGTCAGCACGGCCCTTGCCAGAGACGTTATCGGGAAAGTCGACGTCCACTTCCTGGCCTACCTGCGAGGGATTACTGATATCCCAGCCCGCCTGAACCAGCATGGCATCGATCAGTAGAGCGCGGGTCTTGGCTTCGTTCCACTGCAGACTGTCGGCAACTTTCTGACTCTGCTGCTGACGGTGCTGCTTATCCGGCTTAGCAAGTGGCTCCAGCTTATCAAGATTGCGGGTGCGCTCCTGCTCCAGCTTATCCATGACGCGCTGCAGCTCTTCCTGCTGCTGAGTGAGCTCCTTCTCGTAGCTGGAGACGGTCTTCTGCAGGCTAGCGAGAGTCGCAGTCGGATCCTGCACCTCGGCAAAGGGCGAAATATCAGCCTGTGCGGTGCCGTAGTACTTGATGGCCATGTACATGGCCAGTTGATGGGCGGTCTTCAGTGCCAACTGCGCATTGCGCAGGTCACCTTCCGCACCGTGAGCGGTGTCATTGCCCTGGATACGCAGGAAGTTGATTTGGTGAACCAGAGGCTTGCTGACGCAATCGGTGAACACCGAGCTTTTAACCAGTTCGTAAAAGGTCGACTGCGGCATACGCGGCAGCAATTCTTCCTTGTAGATACCTTTGGTCAGCTCCTCGGCAAAACTGCGCAAGCGCGTCAGAGCGCTACCCGGATCAATATGGATCACGGCCTCGGCCAGGCCAGCTAGGTTTGCCAGCAACTCGTTGCCGGGACGAAGGAACTCGAAGTTGACTGATTTCATATAGGCGATTCTGTCCATAACCATCCTCTGAGCGAGGATCGTGCCAAGTTTCTATTCGACGTCGTACTTGCTCATCCAGTTTGTCAGCGTTTGCTGGCTTTTCAGCCCCAGCAGGCTGGCTGCCCGGGTCTTATTGTGCCCGGTCACTTTCAGGGCCTGACGCAGATAGCGCCTTGCGGTATTTGCAATTATCCCTTGTAAATCAATAGGTTGAGAAAAACTCTCAAGCTGTTCAGCATGCCCATCTTGAGGTATCTGGAACAGCGCCTGCTCTATGTCTCCAGCCTCGATCAAATCGCCCCGGCACCACAGCGCTGCACGTAACAGGGCCGATTGCAACTCACGAACATTACCGCGCCAAGGATGGCGAAGAATAAGATTCTTTGCCTCTGCGGAAATTTTCTTATCGCCTAGAGTGTCATCTTGCTTGGCGGTCTCCCCGAGCAAGGCGTCAGCCAGCAGCAACAGATCACCCTCTCGCTCGCGTAATGGCGGCAAGTGCAAAACGCCAACGGCGACTCGATAAAACAGATCCTCACGGAAACGCCGTTCTGCCACCGACTGCATGAGATTGCGGTGGGTAGCCGTAATCAGGCGTACATTGACCCGCACCTCCTGACTACTACCCACTGGCGTAATCACTCCATCCTGCAACACCCTCAGCAAACGCACCTGGGCGTCCGCCGTCAGTTCGCCGAACTCATCAAGGAACAGGGTTCCGCCATCCGCCTGCTGGAACACCCCAGCACGATTCTCCACCGCGCCGGTGAAAGCGCCTTTACGATGGCCAAACAAGGTAGAGTCGATCAGCTCTGGTGGGATAGCCCCGCAATTAAGCGCGATGAAAGGCGCTGACGAACGCGGACCAGCATTATGGATGGCTCTGGCGAACAACTCTTTACCAGTGCCTGTCTCTCCATAGAGCAACACCGGGACCTGCTTCTGAGCCAGCACCTGCGCTTGCGATTTAAGCAGCAGCATGCGCTCGCTTTGCGTGATGATGCTGGCGAAAGCGGCATCAACCGGCGCCCGACTGTCGGCGAGGCGCAACAGCTTATCGGCACTGATGGAGTTAGCGGCCGGCACATACTCGGCCGCAATCTCAAATGGCACATCAACCTGCTGCACCCCCTGCTCCAGAGAGGACTGATAGAAAGTCACCGGGTAGCGGGTCTTGCCCAGGAGAATCCACACAGCCTGCATGGCCGGAGTGCCAGGGCTGAGGAGAATGGAAAGGTGGTTGGAATGCAGGTGCAGGCGCGTCAGGTGAGCATTGGCAGCCTGGTAGATATCCCCGAAATGTACAGGGCTCGTCAGTGACTCATAACTGACGGTGACCGGCATACAGACCCGCTCACGGAGCCAGGCGACATAAGGCTCGACCAACTCAGACGGATAAGACGAAAGCAGTTCCGCGCGATCAAAGGATTGCGCTCTTAGCGTCGCCAGTACAGGCCCAGTTTCACTGCCCGACAACGCCTTCAGATCGTTCCCTCCGACCCAGCAGAGCAGCACCTTCTGCTTTGTAGACACGCCTTCCTATCCCCTAGGTCCTCTCGCGTCCAGATGCGCGGCTTGCTGGCATTGTGCCTTGTGGCAAAGATGCCGAAAAGTAAATCATCGCGTTAGTTTCAATCACGCTACTGCCCTGGCTACGAAAGGTAAGAGGATCACCCTGAGAACGGCTTGATGAACCGACTAGGGTAAGCGTCCGGCGAACT
>NZ_BLJG01000340.1 GCF_009932375.1 Pseudomonas juntendi | reverse complement strand
TGATTTGCTGTCAAGCGTTTATTTTGAAGTTTTTTGCGAGAAACTCGTTTGGCTTCAAACACTTGACTCAACACAGTGGCTGGCAGTGCCTGCTACCGCGTTGGAATGGTGCGCATTATAGGGCGGCGTTTTTGTAGGTCAACCTTTAATTTCAATAATTTAGGTTTTCCGCAGAATCCCTGCAGCCGAGCAACAGCGTGCTCGGCCTGCACCCTGCCCTGCACGCTCGCCAGCGCTACAAAACTCTGCAGGGCATTGCCCACTACCCTGCTAATTGCGCACTATATTGCTCACCCCACCCCCTCCAAGGAATGCCGCCCTTAAATGAACACCCAGCCCCGCAGCCTGGCCGCCACCCTCTTCCCGATAGGCTTGCTTCTGATTGCCCTTGCATCGATCCAGTCAGGCGCTTCCTTGGCCAAAAGCATGTTCCCCATCGTTGGCGCACAAGGCACCACCACCCTGCGGCTAATCTTCGCCAGCATCATCATGCTGCT
>NZ_BLJG01000339.1 GCF_009932375.1 Pseudomonas juntendi | reverse complement strand
CCCGCCTCCTACTCGATTTTTCCCTTCCCCCGTTTTCCCTGTCATACCTGCTCTGGAATAGGGCCATGGCTTTTTGCCTGGCTAACGCATTCTGCAGGCTGCGCAGGGTGCATTGGCCCTGGAGCATGGCGATGTCGCTGGACATTGACCCGCTCGCCGCTGCTAAATCGGCTTTTGCGCCAAGGAAGCGAACATGAGTTGGGACCTGCCAACACCCTTCGTCATCGACCTGCGCGTCGGCAGCGAGGACATCGATGGCCTCGGCCACGCCAACAATGCCGTCTACGTCACCTGGCTGGAGCGCTGTGCCTGGCGTCACTCCCAGCGCCTGGGCCTAGACCTTGCCGCGTATCGCCGGCTGGACCGTGCAATGGCTGTGGTGCGCCACGAAATCGATTACCTGGCGGCCGCCTACGAAGACGACGAATTGCAACTGGCCACCTGGATCATCGACTGGGATCAGCGCCTGCGCATGACCCGGCGTTTCCAACTCCAACGCCCGCGTGACGGTGTGACCCTGCTGCGAGCGCAGACCACCTTCGCCTGCATCGAGCTTTCCAGCGGCAAGCCCAGGCGCATGCCGGCAGAATTTCTCGACGGTTACGGGCCGGCGCTGATCGGTGCCTGAAACGCCGGGTTTTTTTGTTAGACTGCCGCCTTTTTCCGCCGAGACCCCGACATGCAAATTGCTCTGGCCCCCATGGAGGGGCTGGTCGACAACATCCTGCGCGACGTGCTGACCCGTGTGGGCGGCATAGACTGGTGCGTCACCGAGTTCATTCGGGTGTGCGACCGCCTGTTGCCGCCGGCTTCGTTCCACAAGCTGGCCCCCGAGCTGCGCCAGGGGGCGCTGACGGCTGCCGGGGTGCCCATGCGCGTGCAGCTGCTGGGGTCGGACCCGCTATGCCTGGCGGAAAACGCCGCACTGGCCTGTGAACTGGGCGCGCCGGTCATCGACCTGAACTTTGGCTGCCCGGCCAAGACAGTGAACAAGTCCCGCGGTGGCGCCGTGCTGCTCAAGGAGCCGGAGTTGCTCCATGCCATCGTGCATGCCGTGCGCCGCGCGGTGCCTGCGCATATCCCGGTAACCGCGAAGATGCGCCTGGGCTTCGATAGCCCGGCCGGCGCGCTGGATTGCGCCATGGCGCTGGCAGACGGCGGCTCGGCGCACCTCGTGGTGCATGCGCGGACCAAGGTCGAGGGCTACAAGCCGCCCGCCCATTGGGAGTGGGTGGCGCGGGTGCAGGACGTGGTCAAGGTGCCCGTGTTTGCCAATGGCGAGATCTGGACCGTGGACGACTGGCGGCGTTGCCGTGAGGTCAGTGGTGCCGAGGACATCATGCTTGGCCGTGGGCTGGTTTCGCGCCCTGACCTTGGCCTGCAGATAGCCGCGGCGCGGGATGGGCGTGATTACCAGCCGCTGGGCTGGCAGGACCTGCAGCCGCTGCTGCGCGAGTTCTGGCGCCAGGCCCAGGCCAAGCTGTCACCGCGTTATGCGCCCGGCCGACTGAAGCAGTGGCTGGCCATGCTGACCCGTAGTTACCCGGAGGCGGTGCTGCTGTTTGCCGAGTTGCGCCGCGAGGATGATTGTGCGCGGATCAGCCGGTTGCTGGGCTGTGAGGCGGTGGCCGAGGCCTGTGTTGCCTGAACGGCCATCGGCCCGTTTCCCCCCCCCAGCAGATTTTTTCAATTTACCCCCTTGAAAGCCTTTGTCTTGGCCCTATCTCTTGAGTACGCGATGCCGAATTCGGGTCGCGCAATGACTTACTTGCTGATACTCAGGAGTTTATGACCATGACTACCGCTTTCTCTCTTGCTCCACTGTTCCGTCATTCCGTTGGCTTCGACCGCTTCAATGACCTGTTCGAATCCGCGGCCCGTAATGAGGCTGGTAGCAGCTACCCGCCCTACAACGTGGAAAAGCATGGCGATGACCAATACCGTATCGTGGTTGCCGCAGCCGGTTTCCAGGAGCAGGACCTCGACCTGCAGGTCGAAAAGGGTGTCCTGACCGTTATCGGTGGCAAGCGTGACAATGGCGATGCTGAAGTGACCTACCTGCACCAGGGTATCGCGCAGCGCGCCTTCAAGCTGTCGTTCCGCTTGGCCGACCACATTGAAGTCAAGGCTGCCGGCCTGGCCAATGGTCTGCTCAGCATCGACCTGCTGCGCATCGTGCCTGAAGAAGCCAAGGCCAAGCGCATCCCGATCAACGGCGACAAGCCAGCGCTGAATTGATGGGATCGTTGTAAACAAGGGCATCTTTGGGTTAATGCCTGCGTTACTGGGGCTGCTTTGCAGCCCTTCGCGGGCACGCCCGCTCCCACAGGTGAATTCAAGAAGTGGGAGCGGGCGTGCCCGCGAAGGGTCGCAAAGCGGCCCCAAATGACTTAACTGACTGGCATTGACCTTCGGGTGCCCTTTTTTTGCCTGGCCCTGCGAAAGCGGCCACACCGGGGTTCCAGTCAGTAATCCGCCGGTGCTTCCAGCAGCATCTGCCGGAACTCCGCCAACGGCAAAGGCCGGCTATGCAGGTAGCCCTGGTACAGGTAGCACCCTAGCTGCTCGAGAAACTCCAGCTGCTCTGTGAGCTCGACCCCTTCGGCAATCACCGCCAGGTCCAGGCTGCGGGCCATGGCGACGATGGCACGGACGATCTCGGCATCGTTCGGGTCGACCGTCGCATCGCGCACGAAGCTCTGGTCGATCTTCAGTGCATCGACCGGCAAGCGCTTCAGGTACGTCAGCGACGAGTAGCCCGTGCCGAAGTCATCCATGGCGAAACTCACCCCATAGCGCTTGAGCTCGCGCATCTTGCTGATGGTGTCTTCCAGGTTCTGGATGACGATGCCCTCGGTAATTTCCAGCTTCAGCATCTTGCGTGGCAGGCGGTAGTCGTCGAGGCTGCGCAGTACCCGCCCCACGAAGTCGGCCTGGCGGAACTGCCGCGGGCTGATGTTCACGCACAGGCTGAAGTCGTCGGCGTCGATCAGGCCGTCCGTCAGCATGCGCGCGCAGGCGTCGCAGGCCTCGTCCAGGATCCAGCTCCCCACTTCCAGAATCAGCCCGCTTTCCTCCAGTACCTGGATGAACTGCGCGGGTGGCTGCTGGCCAAGTTGCGGGTGGTGCCAGCGCAGCAGCACCTCGGCACCGACGATGCGGTTGTCACGGGCATCCACCTGCGGTTGGAAGTGCAACGCCAGTTCGCCGCGGGCCAGGGCCAGGCGCAGGTCGTTCTCCATGCGCAGGCGTTCGCTGGCGGCCTTTTGCATGGTGGTGTGAAACAGCTGGGTAGTGTTGCGACCGGAATCCTTGGCCCGGTACAGAGCGATATCGGCGCGTTTGAGCAGGTCGGCCGGTGTGGCACCATGGTCGGGGATCAGCGCCACGCCGATGCTGGGCGTGACCTGCAGGCGCTGGCCATCCAGCGACATGGGCTCGGCCAGCAGCTCGCGTAGGGTGTCGGCCAGTTCGCGCACTTGTGCTTCCACCAATTCTCGGCTGCCTTCCAGACCACTGAGCAGCACCACGAACTCGTCGCCGCCCAGGCGCGCCACGGTGTCTTCCAGGCGCACGCTGGCTTCCAGGCGCGCGGTAATGATCTTCAGCACCGCGTCGCCCACCGGGTGGCCCAACGAGTCGTTGATGTGCTTGAAGTGGTCAAGGTCGAGGAACAGCAGCGCGCCGCGCAGGTTGTGGCGCTTGAGCAGGGCGATCTGCTGGCTGAGGCGGTCCATCAGCAGGGCGCGGTTGGGCAGGTTGGTCAGCGGGTCGTGGTAGGCCAGGTGCCGGATCTGCGCCTGGGCGTTCTTCAGCTGGCTGACGTCGCGGGCGGTCAGCAGCAGGCAGTCCACTTCATTGAGGGTGATCCGCTCGACCGACACCTCCACGGTCAGGATATCGCCGCGCTTGTTGCGCCCGAGCATCTCGCGGTGGTGAACCCGGCCGCGCTCGCGCAGTTCGGCGAGCAAGGCGCCGCGTTGCTTGTCATCGGCCCAGATGCCGATTTCGTACACCGTCTGGCCCACCACTTCCGCAGCGCTATAGCCGGTCAGGCGGCAGAAGCCATCGTTGACTTCCAGGTAACGGCCACTGTTGCATTCGGTGATGGTGATGGCGTCAGGGCTGGAGTGGAAGGCCTTGGCGAACTTTTCCTCGCTGGATTTCAGGGCCGCTTCGGCGCGTTGCTGTTGGGTGATGTCGCGCAGGGTGGTCACGCTGCAGGGCTGGTCGTCGACAGTAATCAGGCGGCTGGAGATCACGCACGTCAGGGGCGCCCCACTGCGGTGGTTGACGACCACGGCGACATTGCTCAGCGCCTGTTCGCGGATCACCCGTTCGATCCGTTGCGCACGCTCGATGGATTCGGCCCACAAGCCGATCTCCTCGGCAGTGCGGCCAAGCACTTGCTCGCTGCTCCAGCCGAAGTTCTGGGTGAAGGCCGGGTTGATCTCGATGAACTGGCCAGTGTCCTGGCGGGTAACGCAGATGGGGTCGGGGCTGACCTGGAACAGGCTGGCGAACTTCTCCTCGGAGGCGCTCAGGCGCTGCTCGCGTTCGACCTGGTCGGTAATGTCGAGCAACGTGCCGGCCATGCGCAGCGGATTGCCCTGGTCGTCCCGGTAAAGCCGGGCGCGGCTCTCGATGTAGCGCGAAACGCCGTTTTCCAGCTGCACCCGGTAGGTGATCTGGTAGTTGCCGGCAGGGCCTTCGCGCAGGCTTCGGTAGGCCTGGCGCATCGAGTTGCGCTCTTGTTCCGGTACACCCTCGAAGAAGGCGTCGAACGACTCGTGGAAAGGAATCGGCGGCAGGCCGTGCAACTGCGCGGCGCGGGCCGAGCCATAGAGCATGCCGCTGGGGATATGCCAGTCCCAGGTGCCCAGCTGCGCCGAGTCCAGGGCCAGGTCCAGGCGCTCCTGGCTGTCTTTCAGGGCCTGCTCGGCGCGCTTGCGCTCGCTGGTGTCGACGAAGGTGCTGATCAGGAAGGTCACGCCTTCCAGTTCGATGCCTTGGGTGCAGAGAATGCCGTCGTGCACCTTGCCGCTGATGGCCCGGAACTGGACCTCCATGATCTGCGGGTCGCCGTTGGCGCGGGTCGACTCGATCACCTGCTGACGCTGCTCGGGGTTGACCCACAGGCCCAGCTCCAGGCTGGTCTTGCCGATGACCTGGCTGCCAGGCCAGCCGAACATGTCTTCGAAATGCTGGTTGACCTCGAAGATCATGCCGTCGTGGCGGCGGGAGAGCAAAATGGCGTTGGGGCTGAGGTGGAACAGCGTGGCGAAGCGCTTCTCCGAGTTGATCAATGCCGCTTCCCGCTCGCGCTGGCGGGTGATTTCACGCACCACCCCGATCATCTGTGGCCGGCCATGCTGGTCGTGGGTCAGGCTGCCGTTTATCTCCAGCCAGTGCAGGCTGCCGTCCGGCCAGCGGATGCGGTGGCGCATGGCGCGCTCCACCGGCTCGCCGTTGAAAATCGCCTGGAACACCTGGCGGGTACGGGCGCGGTCCTCTTCGGGCAGCAGGTCGAGGTAATCGGCATCGGCGGGCAGCGGGCGCTGGGGATCGAAGCCGAACAGCGCCTGGGTACCGCGTGACCAGCTGACACGGCCGCTTTCGATATCCCATAGCCAGGCACCCAGGCGTGCGCCGTTGAGCGCGGCCAGCAATTGTGGGGCGTTCTGCCAGGCCTGCTCGGATTCCTGCGGGTCGGCCGCAGGTATTCGCGGCAGGCGCAAAAAGCGGTTCACTGTTTTGGGCATCGGTACCAGACCTTTGGCGTAAGACGCGTCCTTGGAGTTGGAAATACCGGGCTGACGGCCGCTCAGGCGGACCCTGCGTGGCTGTCGAGCAACGCCATGAACGCCCTGGCCGCGTTCGACAGCGTACGCTCCGTGTGCAAAATGTAGCCTAGCTGGCGCGACAGCTGTATGCCGGGCAAGGCGATGGGTGCAACCTGTTCATCGAGCATGGTGCGCGGCAGCACGCTCCAGGCCAGGCCGATCGATACCATCATCTTGATGGTTTCCAGGTAGTTGGTGCTCATGGCGATGTTCGGCGTCAGGCCCTGGCTTTCGAACAGGCGCTGGACGATGTGGTGGGTAAACGTGTTGCCACCGGGGAATACCGCCGGGTGGCGGGCGACATCGGCCAGGCTCACTGCCTGGTTGTTGGCCAGCGGGTGCTCGGGCGCGGCGACGAAGTCCAGGGCGTCGTCCCATACCGGTACCGCCTTGACCAGGTGGTGCGGTTCGGGCGCCAGGGTGATCACGGCAATCTCGGCGCGGCCATGCAGAATCTCGTCGTAGGCCTGTTCTGAATCCATGAACTGAATATCCAGTGCTACTGCTGGGTATTGGCGGGTGAACGCCCGTAAAAGCGGGGGCAGGCGGTGCAGACCGATATGGTGGCTGGTGGCCAGGGTCAGCCGACCAGTCACCGCCCCGTTCAGGTTGGTCAGCGCCCGTCGGGTATCATCAAGGACGTTGAGGATCTGGTAAGCGCGGGGCAGCAGTGCCCGCCCGGCCTCGGTCAACGTCACTTCGCGCCCCAAACGGTCGAACAGGCGTACGTCCAGCTGCTGCTCCAGGCCCGCGATGCGCTTGCTGATGGCGGGCTGGGTTAGGAACAGGCGTTCCGCTGCCCCGGAAAAGCTGCCGCTTTCCGCAATGGCGATAAAGGCACTAAGGTTGGCCAGGTCCATGGTTTGGTATTCCTTTTAGCTATCCAAAGCATAAAAATTATGAATTTGAGTTATTCAATCTAACCCCATAGCATCGTCCATACAAGCCAAGGGGTTTTTGGCACAGAAAGACGCTGATGAGGAACAGTCTGATGGCTGGCAAAACGCTCTACGACAAACTCTGGGAAGCCCATGAGGTCAAGCGCCGTGATGACGGCTCGTCCCTGATCTACATCGATCGCCACATCATCCACGAAGTGACATCGCCCCAGGCCTTCGAAGGCCTGCGCCTGGCCAACCGCAAACCGTGGCGCATCGACGCCAACATCGCGACGCCGGACCACAACGTGCCAACCACGCCGGAGCGCAAGGGCGGCATCGAGGCCATCGTCGACCAGGTGTCGCGCCTGCAGGTGCAGACCCTCGACGAGAACTGCGACGAATACGGCATCGTCGAATTCAAGATGAACGACGAGCGCCAAGGCATCGTCCACGTCATCAGCCCGGAGCAAGGCGCCACCTTGCCGGGCATGACCGTGGTCTGCGGCGACTCGCACACCTCGACCCACGGCGCGTTCGGGGCCCTTGCCCACGGTATCGGCACCTCCGAGGTCGAGCACGTGCTCGCCACCCAGTGCCTGGTCGCCAAGAAAATGAAGAACATGCTGGTCCGGGTGAAAGGCGAGCTGCCGGCCGGCGTCACCGCCAAGGACATCGTCCTGGCCGTGATCGGCAAGATCGGCACCGCCGGTGGCAACGGCCACGCCATGGAATTCGCCGGCAGCGCCATTCGTGCGCTGTCGATGGAAGGCCGCATGACCATCTGCAACATGTCCATCGAAGCCGGTGCCCGCGTGGGCCTGGTGGCCACCGACGCCACTACCGTTGCCTACGTCGAAGGGCGCCCCTACGCGCCGAAGGGCGAGCAGTGGAAGCAGGCGGTCGAGGCGTGGAAAGACCTGGTGTCGGATGACGATGCGGTGTTCGACACCGTGGTCGAGCTGGATGCCAGCCAGATCAAGCCGCAGGTTAGCTGGGGCACTTCGCCCGAGATGGTCCTGGCCGTCGACCAGCGCGTACCGGACCCGGCCGCCGAAGCCGACCTGGTCAAGCGTGGCTCGATCGAGCGTGCCTTGAAGTACATGGGGCTGACGGCCAACCAGGCCATCACCGACATCAAGCTGGACCGCGTCTTCATCGGCTCGTGCACCAACTCGCGCATCGAAGACCTGCGTGCCGCGGCGGAAATCGCCAAGGGCCGCAAGGTGGCCGCCAGCGTCAAGCAAGCCATCGTCGTGCCGGGTTCGGGCCTGGTCAAAGCGCAGGCCGAACGTGAAGGCCTGGACAAGATCTTCCTCGAAGCCGGTTTCGAATGGCGTGAACCAGGCTGCTCGATGTGCCTGGCGATGAACCCGGACCGCCTGGAGAGCGGCGAGCATTGCGCGTCCACCTCCAACCGCAACTTCGAAGGCCGTCAGGGTGCCGGTGGGCGTACCCACCTGGTCAGCCCGGCCATGGCCGCCGCTGCCGCGGTAGCCGGTCATTTCATCGATGTTCGCGAGTTGATCCAAGGGAGCGCAGCATGAAAGCCTTTACCCAGCACACTGGCCTCGTCGCGCCGTTGGACCGTGCCAACGTCGACACCGACCAGATCATCCCCAAGCAGTTCCTCAAGTCGATCAAGCGCACCGGCTTTGGTCCGAACCTGTTCGACGAGTGGCGTTACCTGGACGTGGGCCAGCCTTACCAGGACAACAGCAAGCGCCCGGTCAACCAGGAGTTCGTGCTCAACTATCCACGCTACCAGGGTGCCAGTGTGCTGCTGGCGCGGGAAAACTTCGGTTGCGGCTCCAGCCGTGAGCACGCCCCCTGGGCGCTGGACGAGTATGGCTTCCGCAGCATCATTGCGCCGAGCTTCGCTGACATCTTCTTCAACAACAGCTTCAAGAACGGCTTGCTGCCAATCATCCTCAGCGATGAGGAAGTGGACGAGTTGTTCAAGCAGGTGGAAGCCAACCCGGGCTACCAGCTGACCATCGACTTGCAGGCCCAGGCGGTGACCCGCCCAGACGGCAAGGTGCTGCACTTCGAGATCGATGCCTTCCGCAAGCACTGCCTGCTCAACGGCCTGGACGATATCGGCCTGACCCTGCAGGACGGCGATGCGATCAAGGCCTTCGAAGGCAAGCACCGTGCTGCGCAGCCTTGGCTGTTCCGGGATGCCTGAATGATGTAGCCGGGTTCGCTGGCCTCATCGCCGGCAAGCCAGCGCCCACAGGGTTCCCACAACTTTCAGGCTGTGGTGCTCCTGTGGGAGCTGGCTTGCCGGCGATAGCGCCCGTAGAGCCAACCCAGAACCAAAAGGATCGAGACATGACCAGCAGCCAACACACCGACGTGGTCCAACGCCAGTTCGGCGAACAAGCCAGTGCCTACCTCAGCAGCGCCGTACACGCCCAGGGCAGTGAATTTGCCTTGCTCCAGGCCGAACTGGCAGGGCAGGGCGCCGCCCGTGTGCTGGACCTGGGCTGCGGTGCCGGGCATGTCAGCTTCCACGTTGCGCCGCTGGTCGCCGAAGTGGTCGCCTACGACCTGTCGCAGGCCATGCTCGATGTGGTCGCCAGTGCCGCTGCCGAGCGCGGCCTGGGCAATATCATCACCGAACGCGGCGCGGCCGAACGCCTGCCGTTCGCCGATGCATCGTTCGACTTCGTTTTCAGCCGCTACTCGGCCCACCACTGGAGCGACCTGGGCCTGGCCTTGCGCGAAGTGCGCCGGGTGCTCAAGCCAGGCGGCGTGGCGGCGTTCATCGATGTGATGTCACCGGGCAGCCCGCTGCTCGACACCTACCTGCAAACGGTCGAAGTGCTGCGCGACACCAGCCACGTGCGCGATTATTCCGCCGCCGAATGGCAGCGCCAGGTCAGCGAAGCCGGTTTGCACGTGCGCAGCCACACCCGCCAGCCGCTGCGCCTGGAGTTTTCCAGCTGGGTCGAGCGCATGCGTACCCCCGAGCCGATGCGCGTGGCTATCCGCCAATTGCAGCAAGCCATGGGCGAAGAAGTACGGCAGTATTATCAGATCGACAGCGATGGCTCGTTCAGCAGCGATGTACTGGTGCTGTGGGCAGAGCGATAAGTTTTTTTCGGTGGGGCCCGCTTGGCCGCGCCGTGTGAATGGATAGAGGAAAGCATGAGCAAGCAGATTCTGATTCTCCCAGGTGACGGTATCGGGCCGGAAATCATGGCCGAAGCGGTCAAGGTGCTGGAGCTGGCCAACGACAAGTTCCAGCTCGGTTTCAGCCTGGCCCACGATGTGATCGGTGGCGCTGCCATCGACAAGCACGGCGTGCCCCTGGCCGACGAAACCCTGGAGCGTGCGCGCAAGGCCGACGCGGTCTTGCTGGGCGCGGTGGGCGGGCCGAAGTGGGACAAGATCGAGCGTGATATCCGCCCGGAGCGCGGCCTGCTGAAAATCCGTTCGCAACTGGGCCTGTTCGCCAACCTGCGCCCGGCCATCCTCTACCCGCAACTGGCCGACGCGTCTTCGCTCAAGCCCGAGATCGTTTCCGGCCTGGACATTCTCATCGTTCGTGAGCTGACCGGCGGTATCTACTTCGGTGCCCCACGCGGCCAGCGTGAACTGGAAGGTGGCGAGCGCCAGGCCTACGACACCCTGCCGTACAGCGAAAGCGAAGTGCGCCGCATTGCCCGTGTCGGTTTCGACATGGCCCGCGTGCGCGGCAAGAAACTGTGCTCGGTGGACAAGGCCAACGTGCTCGCTTCCAGCCAGCTGTGGCGCGAAGTGGTCGAAGACGTGGCCAAGGATTACCCGGATGTGGAACTGAGCCACATGTACGTGGACAACGCCGCCATGCAACTGGTGCGCGCCCCCAAGCAGTTCGACGTGATGGTGACCGACAACATGTTTGGTGACATTCTGTCGGATGAAGCTTCCATGCTGACCGGGTCCATCGGCATGCTGCCTTCGGCCTCGCTGGATGCCGACAACAAGGGCATGTACGAGCCTTGCCACGGCTCGGCCCCGGACATCGCCGGCCTGGGTATCGCCAACCCACTGGCGACCATTCTGTCGGTGTCGATGATGCTGCGTTACAGCTTCAATCAGTCGGCCGCCGCCGAGGCGATCGAGAAGGCCGTGAGCCTGGTTCTGGACCAGGGGCTGCGCACGGGCGACATCTTCTCGGAAGGCTGCACCAAAGTTGGTACGCAGGAAATGGGCGACGCAGTAGTCGCAGCCCTGCGGAATCTGTAATCTCTCTGGCCCGCCACCCCACATTCCTGGTGGCGGCCCACTTTTAGCAAAGGTGTAGTTGCGATGAAACGTGTAGGTCTGATCGGTTGGCGCGGTATGGTCGGTTCCGTGCTCATGCAGCGGATGCTGGAGGAGCAGGACTTCGACCTTATCGAGCCGGTGTTCTTCACCACCTCCAACGTGGGTGGCCAAGGCCCGAACGTGGGCAAGGATACAGCGCCGCTCAAGGACGCTTATTCGATTGAAGAACTCAAGACCCTCGACGTTATCCTGACCTGCCAGGGCGGCGACTACACCAACGAGGTCTTCCCCAAGCTGCGCGAAGCCGGCTGGCAGGGTTACTGGATCGACGCCGCCTCGTCCCTGCGCATGCAGGATGACGCGGTCATCATCCTCGACCCGGTCAACCGCAAGGTCATCGACCAGCAACTGGACGCCGGTACCAAGAACTACATCGGCGGCAACTGCACTGTCAGCCTGATGCTGATGGGCCTGGGTGGCCTGTTCGAAGCTGGCCTGGTCGAGTGGATGAGCGCCATGACCTACCAGGCAGCCTCGGGTGCCGGCGCGCAGAACATGCGTGAGCTGATCAAGCAGATGGGCGCTACCCACGCGGCCGTCGCCGACGACCTGGCCAACCCGGCCAGCGCCATTCTCGACATCGACCGCAAGGTCGCCGAGGCCATGCGCAGCGAAGCGTTCCCGACCGAGAACTTCGGCGTACCGCTGGCTGGCAGCCTGATCCCGTGGATCGACAAGGAACTGCCGAACGGCCAAAGCCGTGAAGAGTGGAAGGCCCAGGCCGAAACCAACAAGATCCTCGGCCGCTTCAAGAGCCCGATCCCGGTCGATGGTATCTGCGTGCGCATCGGCGCCATGCGTTGCCACAGCCAGGCGTTGACCATCAAGCTGAACAAGGATGTGCCGATTGCCGATATCGAAGGCATGATCAGCCAGCACAACCCTTGGGTGAAACTGGTGCCTAACCAGCGTGAAATCAGCATGCAGGAGTTGTCGCCGACCAAGGTCACCGGCACCCTGAACATTCCGGTTGGCCGCCTGCGCAAGCTGAACATGGGCTCGCAGTACCTGGGCGCATTCACCGTGGGTGACCAGCTGCTGTGGGGCGCTGCCGAGCCGCTGCGCCGCATGCTGCGGATTCTGCTGGAGCGTTGATCGTTCTGGTTCGTCCGAAAACCCGTGCTGGCAACAGCACGGGTTTTTTGTTGTTCGCC
>NZ_BLJG01000338.1 GCF_009932375.1 Pseudomonas juntendi | reverse complement strand
CCAGGCGCTGACCCCGGCCTTCGTGGTCAACTTCAACCAGAACGGGCGCCAGCGCTACATGCAGGTGAGCATCACCATGCAGGCGCGCAACCAGGCAGACCTGGATGCACTCAAGGTGCACATGCCGGTCATCCGCAACAACCTGGTGATGATGTTCTCCGGGCAGGGCTTCGACGCCCTCGCCAGCAGCCCTGTCGGCCAGGAAATGCTGCGCCAGAAGGCCACTGCCGTGGTCCAGGAAGTGGCGCAGAAGGAACTTGGCAAGCCGGTCATCGACCAGCTGCTGTTCACCAATTTCGTATTGCAGTAGGAGTCCGCCATGGCCGTACAGGACCTGCTGTCCCAGGATGAAATCGATGCCCTGTTGCACGGCGTCGACGACGGGCTGGTGCAGACCGAGACCGCCGCGGAGCCCGGCAGTATCAAAAGCTACGACCTGACCAGTCAGGACCGTATCGTGCGCGGTCGCATGCCGACCCTGGAAATGATCAACGAGCGTTTCGCCCGTTACACCCGCATCAGCATGTTCAACCTGCTGCGCCGCTCGGCCGACGTGGCCGTGGGTGGCGTGCAGGTGATGAAGTTCGGCGAGTACGTGCACTCGCTGTATGTGCCGACCAGCCTGAACCTGGTCAAGATCAAGCCATTGCGTGGCACCTCGCTGTTCATTCTCGACGCC
>NZ_BLJG01000337.1 GCF_009932375.1 Pseudomonas juntendi | reverse complement strand
CCGGGCGCCCGGTACTCTTGAGGTAATTGACCACCTGTTGGTGGCGGGCATGGGTGTCCACACTGATCAGCTGACTGAAACCGAGCGGGTCGCGCCCTTCAGCCAGGCGAGCCCTGGCTTCAGCGTTCCAGTACTCGTGCAGCTCGCTGTAAACGCGGGTAATACGCTGGGCCAAGGGTGAGTCGAGGATGATGGGCAACTGCGACCAGTTGACGGGATCTTCGTCACCCGCTCCGCCGCGGGCTCCGGTCAATGCCTTGCGGTGCAGAATATCCTCTATTTCGTACAGCAGCTCTTGCGTACGCCCCAGGCTGAAGGCCGGAATCAGAATGGTGCCTTTGTCGGCCAAGGCGCGATCAATTGCCGCCTCCAGCTGCTGCTGCCGACCGCCCTTGACCGGGTGCAGGCGGTCACCGTAGGTACTCTCCAGCACCAGCACATCTGCCCGCTCTGGGGGCCGAAGCGGGCGCAGCAATGGGTTGGCACCATTGCCCAGGTCGCCTGAAAACACGTAACGGGTGTTGATACTTCCATGCAACAGGTCGCACTCGACATATGCCGACCCAAGCAGGTGCCCTGCACGCTGCAAGCGGATACGACACTGCAAACCCGGCTCCATCACCACTTCATGCCACTGCTCGAAGGGCAAAGGCACAATCAGGCTTGTGACCCGTTCAAGGTACCGCGCCACCTGAGCAGGCTCGCGGTTGATGCCCACCCTGTAGGCGTCCTCCAGTACCAGCGGCAATAGCCGCGCCGATGGCTCGCTGCAGATTATGGGGCCGCGGTAACCTGCAGCCAGCAGCGCAGGTATGCGCCCGACATGGTCCAGGTGTACGTGGGTGACGATTAGCGCGCGAATGCCCTGAATATCGAAGCTGAGCGGCGCGGACTCTGCACCAGGCGGCGCATCGGTGCCCTGTTCCAACCCACAGTCCACCAGCAAACTGCTACACGAGGCCAAGTGCAACTGGTGGCAGGACCCAGTCACACCCCGGGTGCCACCGTGATGGAAAAGGCAGGGGAACTCCATGCTACGCACACTCAACTTGGCCATAAATGAAGTGGGCTATTACTTCATGGCGGCCAGCCTGTGCATAGGCGGACTATTCCCAGGAAAGCGTAGGAAATTTCCTTAGTTACCGCTCAATGCCGCTTGCCGGGCAGAGGCCTTGATCTTGCGCTTGCTGCGTTGAACGCCGTACGCGCCCAATAGCGGGCCTATAGCCAGCCCGATGACCAGTGCTGCCAGCACCAAGACAGCCACGGGCATTTCCGGCGCAGCCCAGCCGAACAGCACCAGCGCAACGGGCTGCTGGTTCTCCAGCACGAAGAACAACACCACCGCCGCCAACAGCAGCACGAAAATAGCCGCCAGGGCGCGCTTCAGGTTACGCATCAGATTGCTCCTTGAGTGCTCAGGCTTCGGCCTCGTCTTCTTCGTTGACCCGGTCGCGCAACTCTTTGCCGGGCTTGAAGTGCGGTACGAACTTGCCTTCGAGGCTGACCGACTGGCCGGTCTTGGGGTTACGCCCTACGCGTGGGGCGCGATAGTGCAGCGAGAAGCTGCCAAAACCGCGGATCTCGATGCGGTCGCCGGTAGCCAGGCATTGTGACATCTGTTCAAGCATGGTCTTGATGGCCAACTCCACGTCCTTGGACGAGAGCAGCCCTTGATGGGTGACAATACGTTCGATCAGCTCCGACTTCGTCATATTTTTCCCTTCGTTATCAAGCAGCTAGATCATTGCTTAAGCAGGTTGTAGCACGCTGGGAAGGATTTGAACAGGG
>NZ_BLJG01000336.1 GCF_009932375.1 Pseudomonas juntendi | reverse complement strand
TGGCCGGCGCCGAACCCGGCGATGACCAGCCCGTCGTAGCGCAATGCGGGCAGAGCCTGCAGCAATACAGTGTCGGCGTCCAGGCACGCTTCCAGCAGGATGACGCGCTGGTCGGTACGCCCCGGTAGCGGGAGTACCTCCCGCCTGTCTGGGGGATGGCGGTACGTTGCAACACCCTCTACAACTTCCCCCACAGGACCGAAACCAGGCGAGTCGAATGCCGCTATCGCCAGGCTGGCTGTCTTGCGAACCTTTGTCGCACGATGGATCTGATCATTCATCACCACCAGCACACCACGCCCACCGCTGCCTCGTGCCAATGCAACCTGGGCCGCAGCCAGAAGGTTGGCCGGGC
>NZ_BLJG01000335.1 GCF_009932375.1 Pseudomonas juntendi | reverse complement strand
TGCGCTGCATGCGGGCGGCATTCTGGTCCGGGCGGAACAGGTTGATGGAGCCATCCTTGCAGCGGTAGGCCTTCAGGCCCTCGAAACATTGCTGGCCATAGTGCAGCGCGGTGGAGCCTTCACTGATGTGCAGCACGTTGTCTTCGGTCAGGGTGCCCTTGTCCCACTCGCCATTGCGCCATACGGACAGATAGCGTTTGTCGGTCTTGATGTAGTCGAAACCCAGCTTGTCCCAATTAATGCTTTCGTTGCTCATGACACCCTCATTGTCTTGCTAGTGCCCGATCGCTCGGGCTGCTGTTATATGCGCACCATGCCACCTTAATACATCCGTGGCGGATCGGGAACGGCCGGTCACGAATTGACAGGCTGCGATGCATTATTTGCGGGTGCTGCAGGCGCAGGGACGGCATCGAGGCTGCAAGGTGATTGTCACAATATTGTCAGCGCCTGTGAGATCGAGCGCCGCCCGCGCGGCGCATCGCGAGCTGCGCTCGCTCCCACGTTTGTTTCGGGCCAGTGAGGCCTGTG
>NZ_BLJG01000334.1 GCF_009932375.1 Pseudomonas juntendi | reverse complement strand
CTTCCCTGGACGCTTACGAGCCGAGGCCGCAAGCTCTCGATTGCGCTGCCATGCTTTCGGTGTTGTGGTCACGGCCAAGGTGGCCACCTCAGCCCGATCGCATTCCACGATGAGACGCTCATGATCGGGATAGAGGTCAAGATGGCAGTGGAAGTCCACCCACCTCGGAGTTGATCTATTCTGCGACTTCATAGTGGTACGGCGGTCACACCCTCAAGGTAATCGTCCACTTCTAGCAAGCCCTCTCGATAGACCTGTTCAAAGTTATCCAGGCTATCAGGGTGGTCGATCAACGGCCCGGGCTCGTGAATGGCGAACTTTGCGCGCTGGGGCGCACGTTTGAGGCGCGCTATGGCCAACTGGAAAGATCGCACATGTTCGCCATCAGACTTGTTCGTGTCCAGAGATTGAGCATGCAGATCCGGAATGACATACCGCGTCTGATCCGGCCCACAACCGCGGTGAATTGCAGCCCGCCGGATGATGCAGGGGACGCAGAACCCACAATGCTTGGGTGATCGATTCGCGGGGTCGGGATGGTACCTCGCCTTTCCGGGTGATGAGCACGACATTGTGAGATGCACATGATCCGCCAGGAATGCAGGGTCTGTGCACTGTTCTGCCATTTGCCCCTTGGTAAGATAGCTGAACATGTTAAACAACCTTGTGCTCAGCCCCAGGCGCCCAAACAGCTCATTTACCCGCGCCATGTAGTATGGGTGGGTCGTACGAGTGCTACATGCACCTAGGCGCCGCGGATCCAGCGGGACGTTCAGAGAGATCAAGCCATTTTCAGGAACATGGATGGTGATCGAGTCGCCGATCGCTTCCGCGGCCATGGCCGCCAGAGCGAAAAACAGGAATGAGCGCGCTCGCAGCGTGTCCTCGCTACCACCACCTTCCACGAGGTCATGCGGGAAGCCTACACGGGCCTGTACGTGATTAATCGCGGTCTCGGAAAACCTCTCCTGCAGCACTGCCCGACAGTCGTTTTGATAGGTGCTGGTGCTGTTAGTGTCCCAGTAATGACTAACAAGTAACGGCTTGCCGCCATTACTTAGCAGGTTGATCGCGCCGATAAAGCTGTCCATCCCCCCGGAGAACAGGCATACGCTGTCAGACTCATCTGTTCTCAAGCTATCAGGGATGGGGGAAAGCTCCTCGATATCTGTGGGACGCTCGCGGAAGGCCAAGCGCCAACGATCACCAGTGAGGAATTTCAATGTCGAGGCCAGCAAGTCGGACGTTGCTGCCCAAAGAACGGGATCCGCGACGGGGATGTAGAGATCAATCTCTCTCGTCCAGGCATTCTCCGATTCGGTGTCCCGTGAGATCCTCGTATCTGCTGCGGTGAGGGTCGCTGCCAGGAGTGCAAGATCGACGGCAGTTTCTCCTGGGCTTAGACCAAGACCAGCCAACTGCTCAACGGCTTGCCCGATTCCAAACTGCAGTCTCCCAATTCCATCCAAGAACTGAATATTGGTGATGACACTGCCTGGCGCCAGCAACTCCAGCTCTTGGTCGTCAGTTTGGCCAAGCCGGCAAATAATGCTGTGGTGCCTCATTCTAATCCCTCCGCTGCAGTGGCGATCAGATCGAATGCCGCCTCATAGATCGCACTGGTCACCTGATTGACCTCTTGGTCTGTGGGGGCCGGCCATTGCTCCAGTCGGTTAGCGAGCTGGCCTCGTGTACAACCCATGATAAAGGAGCTCAGTTGAGATTGAATGCGCTCAACTGCGTCCACATCATCTGGCATGGTGATCCCCCTGCCGCCCAAATCCGCCATGATCATGCTCTCAATCGAATTCGCTACGAAGTCGAGGAAGAAATTCTGTCGATCAGCTTGGGTCATGTCATCGAAGCTACCGTTGCTTGCCTCGTCCAGTTCGGCGATTGTCTTTAGCGCTGCCTGGCGCGCAACACCTTCGTCGATCGCCCCTCCAGGCGGGCAAATGAACTCAAGTAGCGTGAGCAGCACCTGGGAGGCCGGTTGCCCTGGGGCAACGGTGAGCTGCAAGCGTCGCAGCGTTTCAGCTGCCCCGTTCCGCTGAACATCTCCGAAGATGCTGAGCAGCTTGGCGGCAGTAGCACGGGACGTTCCCATGCGACGCGCGCCTCTGGAAGATCCTCCAACGCCTTTGCGCACATAGGAAGACAACGCATTGCCAAGGTCGCTAGGGCTGCCAGTGCGGGCAAATCGGGTGAAGCTACTGCGCGCCCCGCGAAGGGAGCCAGTGCCGTCATTGTTCACTGGCGCTGATGGCGCGGAGCCCGGCTGAGATGGCATAGCACCAGGTTGCGATGGATTTGACGGGCCTGGCCCGTTGGCTTGAGCAGCCGGTGCGCTTGGCTGCGCAACATCATCAATCCAGGAAGGCACCAAGCCGGAGCTCGGGCCTCCATATCCTTTGGAGGTACCCATATCAATCCTTATGATTTGCCGCTGAAGGCCAGTACGCGATTGGCCGCCTTCTGGAGATTCTCGTTTTCGACCTGCTGGCTCCAGCCCCTGAGAATTCCCTCAAGCGCTTGGATAGCGTTCGTATCCTTCAGGCACTCATGCCATGGGGCTGGAGCCCACATGCCGAGTTTTGGTGTGGGCAATGATCGGACAAATTCGACCAAGCGTTTCTGTAGTGCGGGGCGTTGTTTGACAAGCTCGATCAACCCCGCAACTCCTTTAGGTTGATCCAAAAAATCGTCCGCCTGGATTATCTGATCACGGAGAGCATCAAAAACATTCTCGGCATCAACCTCAGCCAATCCCAAAATTTCTTTCTTCGTGGCCCCTTGTCTGAACTGCAATGGTGGGCCCATCAGCTTGTCGACGAGCGCCTCGAGATGACTCACTGCGACCTGCCCCATCAACGAGCTGCGCTTGTCGCGAGTCACGAAGATGTACGGCCGCAAATCAATGCCCGATAGCGCGGGGTCAATCGCCGCCCAATTGCTAATCCAATCACTCTTCTCCCAGTCGTTCACCTCTCCAGAGGTGGCCACCGCCTTGAGCTTCCCGGAGCTTTTCCCCTCCTCTGGCTCTGAAATCCTCTCCCTGGATTTCCTAGCCCGCTTCTCCAACTCGGCGATGGCAGGTACCACGCCATTCGCATCCAGACTCGCGATCCGTGCCAGTTGCTCGTAAAAATCGGGATGGAAGCGCTCAGCCAACATGATTTTTGCAAGTATTGGGCGCCGGATGTCCTCAGCAAACCCTCGAGCATCGGCGATGGCGTAGCGAAGCATCATGGAGTTCAAGAAGCGTTTGATCTGCCGTGGGTTACCGCGGGTACCCTCACTCAGGATCCGGGCTAACAAGGCACTAGTGTCCAGTGCTTCTTGGGCAAACTCCGGAAGCGGGTTGCCGAAGGCGCCAGCTACAGCCTTGCGGTCGAGGCCTGTGCTCTTCCAGGGGCGGAGCATGTCCTGCTGGGCGGTTTCCAAAAGGCTTTTGAATTGTTTGTCGTCCGTTTTCACACAGCTCTCGAGCTGCAGCAGCGTGATGTAACTACGAGTCTCCGCCAATCCGAGGGCCGGGATGCGGAACGGTACCTGGATGAGTTTCTCCAGGTAGTTACGTGCGTAGGTCACGGGCCCCGCACCTTGCGGCAGGTCTGGGAAGTGCTCGCGTACCGCGTACTCAATCATTGCCTCATCGGCACCGACCACGAAGGCAGTTCGATTTACGAAGAGGAAGAGGCGGATGGCTTCGAGCGTGGCGATGGCTGTTTTGGGTAGGCATCGATCCAGGTCATCAACGATGACCACCAATTGGTCAATGTCGGCGGCGGTCAGAAGCTCTTCGAACTCGACTCGGAACTGATGCATGTGCTCGGGAAGCTGCTCAGACTCTGTTTCGGCATCCTTGATGAAGCCCCCGGCCTTCTCTGCAAGGCCGGTTAGACTCTCAACGCTTAGATGGTCACCTGGGTTCTGCACGAAGGAGGAAATCGATTCCACCGCCCCTTTGAGCTGGTCAATGCTAGGGATGCCGGTTAGCGCGGTGAAGCCTAGCCCTCCGGCATGCTTGGCCAGCTTGAACCAATCCACACGCCGCAAGACTTTCTTTGCGGCCTCGGCAACTTTCGTGGAGCCTGGGCGAGCACGTCTCAGCTCATCAACAATGGTCTGGATAACGACAGTTTTCGCATCCTCGAAACCTTCGAATGTCCACCCGTTAAACCATATGCAGCAGACGCGCTTATCCGCGTTGAGCAGTTGCTGAGTCATCTTCAGGACACTGGATTTACCTGCTCCCCAATCACCATGAACGCCAATAGTGACCGGGGTGCCCCGCGATTCGTGAAGCAGGCGCTGTACCGTTTTGGCAATGGGGGCGTAATACAGCAGGTCAGTAGCCGTTTCCTGGTCGTTCAGGAACATGCAGAGAACTCCCTTACTAGCATTTGGGGTGCAACCCATGACAGTGAACTCAGCGCTAGGAAGCGACCGGTCCCCGCCGCGTCAGGAT
>NZ_BLJG01000333.1 GCF_009932375.1 Pseudomonas juntendi | reverse complement strand
CACAGGTTTCGAAACCGGTACCGGACCTGTGGGAGCGGGCGTGCCCGCGAAGAGGCCAGAACAGGCAACAACTAAAAGGGCACATCCCCGAGGATCGTCGCCCGGTGCATCACCCGCCGATTGGGCCGGTAGTCATCCACGGCAAAATGCTGGGTCACGCGGTTGTCCCAGAACGCCACGTCATGCTCCTGCCAGCGCCAGCGAATGCTGAACTCTGGCCGTGTGGCATGGGCGAACAGCAGCTTCAGCAACGCCTCGCTCTCCAGCTCGCTCAGCTCATTGATGCGCGTGGTAAACCCCTCATTGACGAACAACGCCTTGCGCCCGCTCACCGGATGCGTACGCACTACCGGGTGCGACAAGGGTGGGTTGTTGCGCCGCGTGGCTTCCCAGCGCGCCAGGTCTTCAGCGGTGGTGCCAAAGCGTTCCAGCGGGAACGACTTGGTGAAGTCGTGAGTGGCGGTCAGCCCGTCGAGCATGCCCCGCAGCGGCGCCGACAAGGCTTCAAAGGCAGCGATGCCGCTGGCCCACAAGGTATCGCCACCGTAGGCCGGCAACTGCTTGGCACTGAGCACCGCACCCAGTGCCGGGGTTGGCAGGAAGGTCACGTCGGTGTGCCACACGGCGTTGTCGCGCACATCAGTGACCGCCGTGTCGAGCACCAGCACCTGCGGGGTGTTCGGCACATTGGGGTAGATCGGGTGAATGTGAAGGTCGCCGAAGCGGGCGGCAAAGCGCGCCTGTTGTTCCGGGTTGATCGGCTGGTCGCGGAAGAACAGCACCTGGTGCTGCAGCAGCGCCTGTTCAATGGCGTCGCGTTGTGCTGCGGTGATGTCGCGGCTGATGTCCACGCCGCTGATCTGGGCGCCGAGCGCGGGGCTGAGGGGAGTGATGGTCAGGCTCATGTCAGTCTCTTCAATCAGGCGCCAGTGTGCTGGCGTGGACAATAGGGTTCAGTGGCTTTGCCCATGCCAGGGCACCAGCTTGCGTTGCAGGGCGCGCAGGCTCATTTCCAGTGCGAAGGCAATCAAGGCGATCAGCAGGATGCCCAGCACTACGACGTCGGTAACCAGAAACTGCGCCGCCGACTGCACCATGAAGCCCAGGCCACTGGTGGCGGCAATCAGCTCGGCGGCGACCAGCGTCGACCAGCCAACCCCCAGGCCGATGCGGATCCCGGTGAGGATGTCGGGTAGCGCGCTCGGCAGGATCACGTGCCGGATCAGCTGAGCGTTGCTTGCGCCCAGCGACTGCGCTGCACGCAACTTGGCCGGGTCGACGGTACGTACACCGGTGGCGGTGGCAATGGCGATCGGCGCAAAGATCGCCAGGAAGATCAGCAACACCTTCGACAGCTCGCCGATGCCGCACCAGATGACAATCAAGGGCAGGTAGGCCAGCGGCGGGATCGGCCGGTAGAACTCGATCAGCGGGTCGAGGATGCCGCGTGCCACGCGGTTGTAGCCGATGGCGATGCCAACCGGTATGGCGGTCAGCGTGGCGGCCAGCAGGGCCACGCCGATGCGCCCCAGGCTGGCGCCCAGGTGCTGCCACAGGCTGGCATCCATGTAACCCTGGGTCAGCAAGGTCCAGCCCTTGGCCAGGATGTCGCCGGGCGAGGGCAGGAACAGCGGCTCGACCCAGCCGGCGGCAGTCACCAGCCACCACGCCAGCAACAGGCTGGCGAGGGTCAGGGTGCTGATCCAGCGGGTGGAACGTGGGCGGCGCAGCTTGACGGCTGGCCGGGGTTGGGCGTTGTGTTTGCCGGTAACCGGCAGGTCCAGGCTGCTCATGCGCGCTCCTGCAGGCTTTGGCGTTGGGAAAACACCCGCGCCAGTACGTGCTCGCGGGTTTCGATGAAGGCCGGGTCGGACTTGATCGCCCGGGCCGATTCGCCAGCGGCATAACGCTGGCCGAAGTCCAGTTGCAGGCGTTCCACCACGCGCCCCGGGTTGGGCGCCAGCAGTACCAGTTCGCTGGCCAGGAATACCGCTTCTTCGATGTCGTGGGTAATCAGGAACACCGGCTTGGCGGTGCGCTGCCATACCTGCAGCAGCAACGCCTGCATCTGCTCGCGGGTGAAGGCATCGAGGGCGCCGAACGGTTCGTCCATCAATAGCACCCGTGGGTCGGCTGCCAGCGCCCGGGCCAGGCCCACGCGTTGCTTCTGGCCGCCGGACAACTGCCAGATGCGCCGCTCGCCGAAGCCGGCGAGGTCGACCAGGGCCAGCATCTCGCGGGCTTTGGCTTCACGCTCGGCGCGCGGTACGCCGGCCAGCTCCAGGCCGAATGCGACGTTGCCCAGCACGTTCTGCCAGGGCAGCAGCGCGTCGTCCTGGAACACTACACCGCGCTCGGCTCCAGGCCCTTGCACCGGTACACCGTCGAGGGTGATGCGGCCGCCACTGGGGGTAACGAAGCCGGCGATCAGGTTGAGCAGCGAGGTTTTGCCGCTGCCGGATGGCCCCAGGGCCACCAGCAGTTGGCGCGACCCCAGGCTCAGGTTGATGTCGGCCAGCACCGGGGTGGCGGCACCGGGGTACTGTGCGCTGATGCGCTCCAGTTCGAGCAAGGCCATGGCGGGCTCCGGTTCAGTTTGGAAGGAACTTGGCGCTGACGTACGGCGAGTAGTCCGGCAGTACGGCGTCAACCTTGCCTTGCTGCTTGAGGAAGTTGGCCGTGTCGGTCAGTGCCTGGGTGGTGGGTGCACCCAGTGCGCTGGCCTGGTCGGCGGCCAGTGGGTAGACGTTGCCCTCCAGCAGCACCGGAATGTCGCTGGCCTTGGCGCCGGACAGCTTCACCAGTTTGTCCACGTTGCCTTTGTCAGCCAGCCAGGCTTGCGGGTCTTTGCGGTATTCGGCGTAGGCATCGAGGGTGACCTTGGCGAAAGCCTTGACCACGTCGGGGTGCTTCTCGGCGAAGTCCTTGCGCACGATCCAGGCATCGAAGGTGGGGGCGCCTTTTGCGGCCAGCTCGCCCGAGGTGATCAGCACCTTGCCGTTTTCCTTGGCCACGCCCAAGGCCGGGTCCCAGACGTAGGTGGCGTCGATGTCGCCGCGTTTCCAGGCGGCAATGATCGCAGGGGGCGCGAGGTTGAGTATCTGCACCTTGGAGGGGTCGATGTTCCAGGTCTTCAGGGCTGCCAGCAAGCTGTAGTGGCCAGTTGAAACGAAGGGCACCGCGACTTTCTTGCCGACCAGGTCTTGTGGCGTCTTGATGCTGTCGCGGGCGACCAGTGCCTCGCCTGCGCCAATCTGCGTTGCGATCAGAAACGTCTCGACCGGCAGCTTGCGGGTGGCGGCGGCGGCCAGTGGGCTGGAGCCCAGGTAGCCGATCTGCACGTCACCGCTGGCCACTGCGGTGATCACATCGGCGCCGTTATCGAACTTGCGCCAGTCAATGCTGGCCTTGCTGGCTTTTTCGTAGTCGCCATCCACCTGCGCCACCTTGGCGGGGTCGACGGTGGTCTGATAGGCGACGGTCAGGTCGGCCGCCTGGGCCAGCCAGCTGGCGCTGGCGAGGGTCAGGGCGGCGAACAGGCGCAGCGGGGCATGCGGGATCATGGTGAACCTCTCGTCAGGCAAACTGGGGTATGCGAAAAGGCTAAATGATCTAAAAAAATTAAAATAAATAACTTTTTCGCATTAGCTTAGGAGGTAAAGCTGTAGGAGCGGCCT
>NZ_BLJG01000332.1 GCF_009932375.1 Pseudomonas juntendi | reverse complement strand
GGTGAAGTCGTAACAAGGTAGCCGTAGGGGAACCTGCGGCTGGATCACCTCCTTAATCGACGACATCAGCCTGCTGATGAGCTCCCACACGAATTGCTTGATTCATTGTAAAAGACGATCAAGACCCAAAGTTATACCATTAGGTCTGTAGCTCAGTTGGTTAGAGCGCACCCCTGATAAGGGTGAGGTCGGCAGTTCAAATCTGCCCAGACCTACCATTTTTGGTTGGAATGTTGAGCACCCCATGTCTCTGGATAAAGAGTGGTGAGGACGGCTCTTCTGCAGTTCAAATCTGCCCAGGCCTACCATTACATGGTTCAGCCGTAGAATACGGGGCCATAGCTCAGCTGGGAGAGCGCCTGCCTTGCACGCAGGAGGTCAGCGGTTCGATCCCGCTTGGCTCCACCACTTTCTGCGGTAGATGTTGCTCCTGCTCAGAAATTAGAAATGAACATTCGTTGATGAATGTTGATTTCTGACTTTTGTCAGA
>NZ_BLJG01000331.1 GCF_009932375.1 Pseudomonas juntendi | reverse complement strand
GCTGCTGCTCGTGCACATCCAAATCGAACAACTCACTCACCTCAGCACGCTTGGGCACCAGGATGAACCACGGGTAATTGGCATCCTTGCTCAGCAGCAGCTGGCACAGCGCAAACTCCCCCAGCACCAGGGAATCCTGCTGCAGACGCGAATCGAGGACGAACACGGCATATCTCCTTAAGACAAAACGACCCGCATGGCGCGGAAAACATGGGTGGCAAGAATACCCTGCACAATCCCGGTAACACAGCGCTACTTTTCGCACCAAAATGAGGCCATCCACCCACCCCTCC
>NZ_BLJG01000330.1 GCF_009932375.1 Pseudomonas juntendi | reverse complement strand
CGCCGACCACGGTCACCCCCGAGCACTGGCTGCCGGCAGTGGCGGGTGGCAAGGTGCCCAAGTTCAAGAAGCCGGCCCATGAAGAAGCCTATGTGGCATTGATGCTGCGGTATGCCGACCAAGTAGCCGAACAGTTGGGCGACCACATCGATCAGTTCGAGCCGCTGTTCGAGGAAACAGAAGACGAGCAGGGTACCGTGGTCGTGATGGAAGAATGGTGCTTCGGCTACATGCGCGCTACCCAGATCGCCAACTGGGAAGCTTTGCCGCCGGAGCAGGACCAGTTGCTCAAAGCCATCTCCTTGCACGGGCTGGAGGATAACTTCGAGCTGCTGGACCAGATGAGCGAAGCGGATATCCAGGCTTGTGTGCCCAAGGTGATCGAAGCTGCGCGGGGTTTGTTCCGCTACTTCAACAAGCTGCCCTGAGGCACACGGGCTCGGTTGCTGCGGTACTTGCCGGGGCCGCTCTGCG
>NZ_BLJG01000329.1 GCF_009932375.1 Pseudomonas juntendi | reverse complement strand
ACCCCAGCCCCGCCTGCAACCATGCGGATCACGCCATCAAACCCTTCGGCCCGCACTCTCACCTGCATGCGCCGCCCTTCCCGCAATGCCTGTTCCTCCAGGTACAACGCCAATGCACTGCCTGCTCCAAGCCCGACATGACCATGCGCCAGGCTGTCGATGAAGCTGGGGGCAACCTCGCTGGCCAGCGGATGGCCAGGCGGCGTTACCAGCACCAGTGGGTCGTCACGAAACGGCCGGGTTTGCAGGTGCCCGAAAGGCGCGGCTGATGAAACAATGCCAAGGTCTGCCATGCCTTGCGTAATCGCCTGCACGATGCGCAGGCTCGGCAGTTCCTGTATGTCCACGCTGACGCCGGGGTTTTCAGCCAGGTAACCGGCCACAAGTTCGGGCAGGTACTCCGTAAGTGCTGCGGTGTTGCACAGCAGGCGCACTTGGCCGTGCTGCCCCTGCGCGTACTGGCCCAGGTCGAACTGCAGGCGTTCGACCTGCTGGGCAATCAGGCGGGCATGCTGCAACAGCGCCTGGCCGGCCGGGGTCGGCTGAACACCGCGGCGGTTACGCTGCAGTAAAGGGATGCCCAGCGACGCTTCCATGGCCCGGATGCGCGCACTGGCTGCCGGCAGCGACAGATGGCTGCGGCTGGCACCGGCGGTGATGTTGCCGCACTCCAGGGTGTGCTGGAACAGCTTGAGGTCGATCAAGTCAAAATGCATGTGCCTCTGCCTTAGCAAGAGTCTGGCTAAGGGTATGGCAGATTTTCAGCCTGCCCGCCACGGGCCATTATCGGCCCATGAATACCTTGCTCGCTTTCTACCACAACATAGGCCCCGCTCTGTCGCTGCTGGTGGTGCTGACGTTCCTGCTGGCCGGCGCAGTGAAAGGCGTGATCGGCCTGGGGCTGCCCACCATCGCGATGGGCCTGCTGGGCCTGGCTATGCCTCCGGCGCAGGCTGCAGCACTGCTGATCGTGCCGTCGACCCTTACCAACCTTTGGCAGTTGGCCAGCGGCGGGCACCTGCGAGCGTTGCTGGCGCGGCTGGGCCCGATGCTGGCGCTGATCTTCATTGGCACCTTGCTGGGCAGTGCCTGGCTGGGCATCGACAGCGGGCCATGGGCCGCGCATGCGTTGGGTGCGGCCTTGCTGGCGTACGCGGTGTACGGGCTGGTTGGGCCGGGCTTGCGCTTGGCAGCGGCGCACGAGCGTTGGCTGGGGCCTGCGTGCGGGCTGGTGACGGGGGTAATCACGGCGGCAACCGGGGTATTCGTGATACCTGCGGTGCCCTACTTGCAGAGCCTGGGCCTGAGCCGCGAGCAGATGATCCAGGCGCTGGGCCTGTCGTTCACGGTTTCGACCCTGGCACTGGCTGTTGGCCTGGCCGGGCAGGATGCCCTCGGTGGCCAGGCCTTGGGTGCTTCACTGCTGATGCTGGCGCCAGCCTTGCTCGGCATGCTGGCCGGGCAGTGGTTGCGTCAGCGCATCAGCGCGTTGCTGTTCAAGCGTTGTTTCTTCATCGGCCTGGCCGCACTGGGCGGCCACTTGCTGATCAACGGTTAGCGCTGGATGCGCTGAGCATGTCGACCTGCTGGATATCGAAATCGCGCTCAAGGTAGTCCATGCGTTTTTCGAAGAAGGCGGCCATGTGCGGCAGGGCTGAATGCACATCCAGCGCGGCCTGGTCGGCCCACACTTCGAAAAACACGAACAGGCTCGGGTCCTGCTGGTCGCGCAGCATGTGGTACTCGATGCAACCTGGCTCCTGGCGGCTTGGCTCGACATAAGGGCGGAACAGGTTTTCGAACGCATCGGCCATTTCCGGGCGGGTCTTGGCTTTGAGAATGAAGGCGATCTGCTCAGTCATGAGGCGCTACTCGGTGAGGGGTGGTGAACCGATTCTACGGCAATAATGTGATGTTGATTCGTGACTTCTGGTCAATTGTATTTTGCCCGGTGACTTCTGTATCCCGCCCCATCGAACCTCTAACCTGCCGACATCAAATTTTGACTCGGCCGGGGAGGCCAGCATGAAAAAGATTCTTCTGCTCAATGGTGGTAAACAGTTCGCTCACTCTGATGGCCGCCTCAACACGACCTTGCACGAAGCGGCCATCGCCCACCTGGACCGCGCCGGTTTCGATGTAAAGCAGACGTTCATCGACGGTGGCTACGACGTGCAGGCCGAGGTCGAGAAGTTTCTCTGGGCCGATGTGATCATCTACCAGATGCCGGGCTGGTGGATGGGCGCGCCGTGGACGGTGAAGAAGTACATCGATGAAGTGTTCACCGCAGGCCATGGCAGCCTCTACGCCAACGATGGCCGCACCCGCTCGGATCACACGCAGAAGTACGGCAGCGGTGGCCTGGTGCACGGCAAGCAATACATGCTGTCGCTGACCTGGAACGCGCCGCAGCAGGCCTTCGATGACCCGAGCGATTTCTTCGAAGGCAAAGGCGTGGATGCGGTGTATTTCCCGTTCCACAAGGCCAACCAGTTCCTTGGGATGACCGGCCTGCCGACTTTCCTGGCAACGGATGTGATGAAGCGCCCGGATGTGCCGGCGGCGCTGGCAGCTTATGAGGCCCATCTGGACAAGGTGTTCGGCAAGGCAGCGTGATGGGTTGCCTGTACTGGCCTCTTCGCGGGCTGGCCCGCTCCCACGGGTGAGGTGGGAGCAGCCCACTTGGCCTGGACATGCGATTATCTGATCCTTGCACAGACCCATCACAGGCCCGAATGTGAAAACCCGATCCGAAGAACTCCAGGTGTTCGTCGCCGTCATCGACTGCGGCTCGATCTCCGCCGCTGCCGAGCAGATGGGCCAGACCCCGTCCGCCGTCAGCCGCACGTTGTCGCGCCTGGAGGGCAAGCTGGGCACCACTCTGGTCAATCGCACCACCCGGCGTATGGACCTCACCGAGGAAGGGCGTTTTTTCCTCGACCGCGCGCGGTTGATCCTGCAGCAGATGGACGACATGGAAGAGCGCCTGTCGATGAACCGCCAGACCCCTACCGGGCGTCTGCGCATCAACGCTGCCGCCCCTTTCATGCTGCATGCCATCGTGCCGTGGATCGGCGAGTTCCGCCGCCAGTACCCGGGCATAGAGCTGGAGCTGAATACCGACGACCTGATCATCGACCTGCTGGAGCACAGCACCGATGTGGCGATTCGCATCGGCGAACTGGCCGACTCCAGCCTGCATGCACGCAATCTCGGCTGCAGCCCGGTGCAGGTGCTGGCAAGCCCCGCCTACCTGGCGCAGCATGGGACGCCCCAGCGTGTCGAGGACCTGGCCAACCACTGCCTGCTTGGCTTCAGCCAGCCCGACTCGCTCAACCAGTGGCCACTGCGCCATGCCCAGGGTGACCGCTTCGGCATCCGCCCCGCGTTGCTGGCTTCCAGCGGCGAGACCCTGCGCCAGCTGGCGCTGGCCGGGGAGGGCATCGTCAGCCTGTCGCATTTCATGACCCACGAAGACATTCGCAGCGGGCGCTTGCAGGTGCTGTTGGGTGAAGCCAACAACGGTTACCGGCAACCGATTCACGCGGTGTACTACCGCAACACGCAGCTGGCCCTGCGTATTCAGTGCTTTCTGGATTTCATCCAGCGCAAGCTGGCCATGTACGCCTGCTGATTTGCCTGAACGCGACAAAGCCTGCCCACGGGCGGCGAAACGCCCTGCGGTTGATTGCACAGTCCAGGCGCATCGGTCTTACTTACTGCTCGACAAAAACAACACCAAGGAAGTGTCATGCGTATTGTCCCGTTTCAGTACCTGGCTCTCGCAACCGCGATCCTGAGCTGTTCCTCGGTTTACGCTGCGGATCTGGAAGGCGGTGCAGTGGCTGCCCCCGATCAATATGGTGCACAGGTCGCCGCCGATATCCTGAAAAAGGGCGGCAACGCAGTCGATGCCGCCGTGGCCACGGCCTTCACCCTGGCGGTGACCTACCCCGAGGCCGGCAATATCGGCGGCGGCGGTTTCATGACCCTGTTCGTCGACGGCAAGCCGTATTTCCTCGACTACCGCGAAGTGGCGCCCAAGGCCGCCACGCGCAACATGTACCTGGACGACAAGGGTGAGGTCATCGAGAACCTCAGCCTGGTCGGGGTGCGCGCCGCTGGCGTACCCGGCACGGTAATGGGCTTGTGGGAGGCGCATCGCAAGTTTGGCAAGCTGCCCTGGAGCGAGCTGCTGACCCCGGCCATCGGCTATGCGAAAAATGGCTTCAAGGTCGCGGAAAAGCAGTACCAGTACCGCAACGATGCACAGGGCATGTTCAAGACTGCGACCAACTTCAACGATTACTTCGGCAACATGAAGGTTGGCGAGCTGTTCAGGCAGCCCGAACTGGCCCAGACCCTGGAGCGTATCGCCGCCAAAGGCGTCAGCGAGTTCTACCAGGGCAAGACTGCCGATTTGCTGGTGGCGCAGATGCAGGCCGACAAGGGCCTGATCACCAAGCAAGACCTGCAGGATTACAAGGCCGTATGGCGTGAGCCGATGGCCGTCAGCTGGCGTGGCAACGTGGTGTATACCGCGCCACCACCCAGCTCCGGCGGTGTAGCCCTGGCTCAGTTGCTGGGCATCAAGGAAGACCGCGCGGCGGACTTCAAGGGGGTGGCGCACAACTCGGCGCAGTACATCCACCTGCTGGCCGAGATCGAGAAGCGCGTGTTCGCCGACCGCGCCGACTATCTCGGTGACCCGGCCTTTACCCAAGTGCCGGTGGATAAACTGGTGGCCAAGGACTACCTGGCCAAGCGCGCTGCGCAGGTCAACCCGAAAGCCATTTCCGACACTGACAAGGTCAAGCCCGGGCTGGAACCGCACCAGACCACGCACTTTTCCATCGTCGACAAGCACGGCAACGCTGTCAGCAACACCTACACCCTCAACCTCGACTACGGCAGCGGCGTGGTGGTGAAAGGGGCGGGTTTCCTGCTGAACGACGAGATGGACGATTTCAGCGCCAAGCCGGGGGCGGCCAATGCCTTTGGCGTAGTCGGCGGTGATGCCAACGCGATCGAGCCGGGCAAGCGCATGCTGTCATCAATGAGCCCCAGCCTGATGACCCGTGACGGCAAGGTCGAGCTGGTGATCGGCACCCCGGGTGGTTCGCGGATCTTTACCTCGATCTTCCAGGTGATGAACAACCTGTATGACTACGGCATGCCATTGGACAAGGCGGTGGCGGCGCAGCGTGTACACCATCAGTTGCTGCCCAAGGACACCATCTACTTCGACAGCTATGCACCGTTGACCGGGCCTGTGGCTGACGGCCTGAAGAAGATGGGGTATGTGCTGGAAGACCAGGGCTGGGAGATGGGGGATATCCAGGCGATCCGGGTGGAAGGGGCAAAGCTGGAGACTGCCTCTGATCCACGGGGGCGTGGGGTGGGCATGATCGTCAAATAGGCTGTCTCCTGTGTTGGCCAGATCGCCGGCAAGTCCGCTCCCACAGGGATCGCATCAGGGCTGACAGGTGTTTGCCACAAGATATGCAGTGCCTGTTAGAGCGAGCGCCGCCCGCGCGGCGCA
>NZ_BLJG01000328.1 GCF_009932375.1 Pseudomonas juntendi | reverse complement strand
CCAGCAGGCCGACCACCATTTCCAGCGAACGCGGTGCGGCCAGGCCTACCAGCACGTCCGGGCCGACGCCTCGGGCGATCAGCGCATGGGCGACCTGGTTGGCCCGGCGGTTCAGCTCGGCATAGCTCAACTGTTCGCCTTCGCAGACCAGCGCCGGCGCTTGCGGCGCGCGGGCCGCCTGGGCTTCGATCAGGCGATGCAGCGGCTGGCTCGGCGTGAAGGTGGCCGGGGCACTATTCCAGGCCTGTAGCGCAACCTGGCGTTGCTGGTCATCGAGCAATTGCAAGGCTTCGACAGGCACCTGCGCGCCGTGTTCGAGCATCTGCAGCAGCAAGTGACGCAGTTGCTGGCCGATCTGCTCGATGATCGCCGCGCTGAACGCCTGCCGGTCATAGCTGCAGCGCAGCGACAGGTTGTTTTCCAGGCCGACCACCAGGGTCAGCGGATAGTTGCTCTGTTCCTGTGTGCGCACCGGGCCAAAGCGCAGCCCCGAGGGCGAACCACGCTCCAGGGCCTCGGCCACCGGGTAGTTTTCGAACACCAGCAGACTGTCGAACAGCGCGTCACCGCCCTGCCCGGCCCAGCGCTGGATGTCGAGCAGTGGCGTGTGCTCGTGTTCGCGGATGCGCAGGTTGAGCGCCTGCAAATCGTCCAGCCAGTCGCCAAGCGCCTGCCCGGCGGTGCATGGCACGATCACCGGCAAGGTGTTGATGAACAGGCCGATCTGCTGCTCGATACCGGCCAGCTCGGCCGGTCGACCGGCCATGGTGGCGCCGAACGACACGCAGTCCTGGCCGACACGACGCTGCAGCAACAAGGCCCAGGCACCCTGCACCAAGGTGTTGACGGTGACCTTGCGCTCACGGGCGAAGCGGGCCAGGCGTGCAGTGGTCTGCGCATCGATAGAAAGGCTGTGCTCGGCGTAGCCTTCGACACCGACATGCTGACAGGTGCTGGCCAGGCGGGTGGGCGCTTGCAGTGCGGCCAGTTGCCCGCGCCAGAACGCTTCGCTCTGTGCTCGGTCCTGGCGCTGCAACCAGCCAATGTAGTCGCCAAAGCGGCCCGCCGCCTGCGTGGGCCGCTCGCCACAGTAGCGTTGCAGCACTTCACCCAGCAGTTGCGCATTGCTCCAGCCGTCCATGAGGATGTGATGGCTGGTGTAGACCAGTGCATGGCGGTCATCTTCCAGGCGCACCAGCACCAGGCGCAGCAATGGCGCCTGCAGTACATCGAAGCCGCGCCCACGTTCTTCGGCGGCCAGTGTCGGGAGCGCATGCGCCAGGTCATCACGGCCGCGCCAGTCCAGCTCGCTGAACGGCACACGGGCCTCGCGCAGCACTACCTGCACCGGTTGGGCCTGGTCGGCGGACCAGACGAAGACACAACGCAGGCTGTCATGAGCCTGGAGCACTGCGTTCCAGGCCGCCTCGAAGCGTGCCACATCCAGGCCTGCGACCTCGACCTGCATCTGGTTGATGTAGTCGCCGTCGCTCTCGCCGAACGTGGAATGGAACAGCATGCCCTGCTGCATCGGCGACAGTGGGTAGATGTCTTCGATTTCGGCCACCGCCACCGGCAGTGCGTCGAGTTGCGCCTGGCTCAGGCCCGCCAGCGGGAAGTCCGACGGCGTCAGCCCTTGCGGTGCCTGGCAGTGCTCGACCAGCGCCGCCAGCTCCGCCTCGTAGGCCCGCGCCAGCCGCTCGATGGTCGCGCGGGCGAACATCTGCCCGCTGAAGCTGAATGCCAGGCTCAGCTCGCCGC
>NZ_BLJG01000327.1 GCF_009932375.1 Pseudomonas juntendi | reverse complement strand
ACTATCCTGACGCGGCGGGTATACGTAAACGTGAAAGCCCAGCTGCAGTGCACGAGACATCTGCCGATGCCAGTAGAATTTCCCATCGCCTGTGATCGCGTCCTCGCCTAATAGCAGGTCATAGCGCGGGAGGATGTAGCCGAAAAGCACAGTTCGCGAAATTTCGGAAAGCGCTAGAGAATGACGCGTACTTGCCGATCGCCAGACCCGATGTCTCGCAAGGTATCGGCTACTGACTTCAGGAGCGCTGAGCAGTGTGACTTTGGTGTAAAAAGCCACGGAAGCCTCGGCATCGTCTACCAAAGCGATCTCGAAATCGTTGGCACTGCCTTCATGCGGCCGATGGTCGACGCGTATCAAACGGTAGCCAGGCTGAGCACTGTAGCCCGCGGTTTCACCGATATCGCTGATCCCGTCGACCCGAGTAAGGCCGGCGTAAAACGCAGAATTACCGGCAGTGCGTGTGAGCAGCTCCGGCAGTTCAGGGAGCGCTTTAGTAGCAAGGTACATAGTGGTGTCTCGATGAGAGCCTGATTCCATCTGCAACCCTAATGGAAACTCCAAGACTTCACAAACCCTCACGATGGGGTACGTACTGGTGTTTCTGGAATCCCATTATTGAGTGGCTCAATTCAACAGTCCAGGCTAGCGCGCTCATGCGATGTCCAGGCCAAGCCGCTCCCTCAGCACTTGCTTCCCGTACGCTTTTCCGATTTCCAGCATCACTGCCAAACTCACCCCTCCGGCTTTCTCAGCGCCAGCTTTGGTGAGGCGCCACACCTCGGTGTCCCGAATCGTGTCTAAGTATTCGTGCCCTCTGATGGTCAGGCGCTGGGGGCGCCAGTCGAAGTCATCCATCGCGGACAGATCCTTTGCAGCCAATAAGCCAGCCTCATGCAGTAACATGACGTGATAGGAAACTACGCTATGGGTCTGATCATCGAACTCAAGATCAATCCACGAATCAGGTGTCTGGTCGCTCTCTTCCACTGCAAGCAGAATCTGACGAATCAATTCTTTATCTAATCTCAAGGAATCGTTCCCCCGTCTCCTTTTTCCTGGTTGTGAACAGCTGGCATTCTAAATCGGATGGCATCGTAAATGCGCAATGCCTCTCCACTGGTCTTGGCATGCACGATGTAATGAGCGTTAGTCACGGTTCCCAGTAAGGAATAATGGATTGTCCTGGCTTATCAAGCACAATAGCGACGCTCTGCTGTGCCCGGGTTACCGCCACGTAAAACGTCGCCGCTGGGCCAGGGTCAAGCGACTTACCTCGCTGCAGAAAAGTTGCGATTGGGCCTGTTGCGATGATCAGCACGCGCTCGTAGGTTGCACCCTTGGCGACCTTGAAGTTGATGTAATTCAGGTCGAACGCAGTGCCCGACCTTACGTTCACGCGTAGACACTGAGGGTTAAATCTCTCCACATATGCATGAACGTTACGCTTGGCGAGCAGAAATACACCGTCATGATCAGTCGTAACCTCGTTGAGTGACTCCGTTCTAGGGAAGCCCCACACGGGATTGAAGATGGTGTCTGAGAAGCTCGCAATACCAGGTGTACAGCGCCACGTCGTGTTTCGAAATTGAATCTCGAGCTCTCCTCGTCTCTGCTTGCTGAGGAACCACGCTAGGGCCTTGGCGTAGGCATATTGCTTGTTCTTCCGGCTTCGAGGGCTTGTCGATAGCACTGATTGCCGAATATCGCCAACCATCCGGATGTCGATACGGGACGTGAACAGTTTCTCTAAAAGCTCCCAGTCCCAGCCGCTGAGATCTTGAACCTCATCCACTAGGATTTCGTCGTATAGGCTCTCCAATCTGTAGAACAGAGCACCGTTGCTTTGCTCCACAAGAAGGTTGGCTAGTTTGCCGAGCTCAGCCGCATACAACGCACCAGAGGGGTTAAAAAAACGTTCTTCGCCCGTTGCGAAGCGGTTGGGGAGCCCTTCATAGTCGAAGCCTTGTACGCGTCGACCTGGGAAGACAAAGGGCAGGAAAGGCCGAGCAAAATGCCGAATGAGTAGTGTGAACCACCCCATCACTTCCACATTGGTCTGTAGACCAATTGCTTTCGCCAGGCGTTCTGAAAGCTCGTGTTGATTTCGCTGGGTGTACGTCACAACCAATACTCGACGAGTAGGCGCCAATGCGGCGCAATGCTCAACCAGGCCCTGAGTTTTGCGAGATCCCGCAACGGCGAGGGTTAGATGGTTAGCCATGGATAAAGGCTGCCGCTGCTGCCATGTACGTCGGTGCGACAATACGCTGCCTACTTTCAGCGATTCGAATGGCGGCCTCTGTTTTCTCTCTGGTCATCCACACTTCGACGCGAGCGTCAGTCCGAATACCCAGAATATCCCGGAGTGCAGCCTCTCCATTGTGATGAATAAGTTGAGGTTCCAGCGTGTACCCGTGATCCACATCGCCGATGAAGAGCTCTCTGTGCTCTCCATCAAGCCACTCCTCAACGTCTTCTCGAAGTGCTGCGGGATCCTGGCCGTCGTTGTCCCTCAAAACTGCAACCCTCTTGCCGAGTCGGGAACAGAGCTCGAGGCATCGGGCCAGTGAGAGGCTGCGCATGCTGAGGACATCAATGCCACATGCCATCGGTGTCATCTGATAGCGATCATGGAAGATCCGCTCAAAAATGATCTCGTCGGACGGCCCCTCGACGAGAACCAGTTTGTCCGCGAGCGCCATCCGAAGCGTATCGTAGCCCGGAAGCTTCTTGTAATACCCCACGGTTTCCGGAGTTAGCCCCGTGATCGTTGTGACTGCATCCCGATTGATCAGCATCAGAGAATCTAGCCCCAGCCTATTGAGCACGTAGGTGCTGTGAGTGCTGATGAACAACTGCTGTTCTTCCCCTGCGAGCCGCTCAATGCGGTTCAAAAGCTTGACCATGCTGGTGTGGGAAAGGTGGTTTTCCGGCTCCTCGATCATCACCACCCTGGTGCGATCGGCATGTCGGCCCATTGCCAGAGAGATTTTGATGGTGGCCTGCTGGCCTTGCCCAGCCATCGAGAACGGCACATTGTCTATGTGCGGTGCGACAGCCGACTCCCACGATGTCCTGGTTGTCTGATCCATGGCCACCTTGAGGGGTTGTTGGTCGAGCGACGCCTCCAATTGCCCCAGTCGCTGATTAAGCGCCGCCAAGGCCCCATCTGACATAGCTGCTTTGGCCCGCCTGTAATCCAGGGAGATCAAGGCCTTTTCAGAGGGTTCCAAGTGGTCATTCAATATCTGTCGAAGGTGGTAGTCGACGCCACCAAACGTCCTGATCGTACGCGAGTCGATGATCGCAATGGAGAGATCTCTAGGGCGCCGGGTGAGCTCCGAATCGCCGAAATGGCGCCACTCGATCTTGTAATACTCCACAGGGAGCAGCATGGACGGATTTTCCGTCCACGCTTGAAGTTCTGCATCGTACTCAGGATTGGGTGCGACCCGGAACACCACGCCAGGGCAAGCCTGTGCAGGAATTGCGCTGTTATGCACTCCACACAACGCTTGGAGGTCAGGTCGGTTTTCCAAGAACAGCTCAATTTCGATTGTGGGCCAAGCCGCATCTCCAATAAGTAGATTGTCCAAAAACTCCGAGACTATCGCTGTGTTGAACCAGTAGGGATTGAGCTCTTCTGCTGCAGGTCTTCCCCCCATACGCCCCGTCATCGCCAAGGCGATAGCCTCCATCAACGAGGATTTACCCGCCTCGTTTCCACCAACAAGCAGGTTGATCCTTCTGTTAGGCTCCAGCTCAAAGTCCCGATGGATTCTGTACCCTTTCACCTTGATCTTCGTGATCATCGTCTTTCCTTGCTAAAGGAATCCCGTCCAGTGGGCGGGCGAATAGGAAGAGTGTACCGCGGTTTGTCGATGGCGCCAGCGGGCGCGCTAGGGCGCACGTCTCGCTGATGTCCACGAGGCTTTAGCCGCTGCGCTTAAGGACGCCACCCAGTTCGGTGAAGAGTGAAGAGTGAAGAGTGAACACAGAATGTAAACCAGAGTCGTAGCCCAGTACGCTGCGTAGCAAGACATTCAATCTCACACTACTTTCTTACCAAATCACGAAGATTATTGATGATTTGGGCGGCAGTTTGCTCTGAAGATTGATGTCGAAGCAGCGCCAGCGCCTCTACCGTTTTTGGGATATCAATAGCAGGCCTGGCTGGTCGTCCCTCGTTTTGCACGAACGGGCCATCGGTCTCGGTGAGAAGCCGGTCTGACGGGAGTGAGGCGACAAGCTTACGATGCTTGGCGGAGTTCAACATCTGAATGTTGATCGAAAAATAGCATCCAAGCTCCACGGCCCTGCTGGCTTCGCTCGGAGAGCCAGTGAACCAGTGGAGCACCACTGTTCCCCGGTCGGCTGGAAGTAAGCGTTCAATATAGGACAGCACCTTACCCACGCTGCGCACGCTGTGGACAGAGAGGATTTTCCCGCCCTGCTCCGAGCAAGCCTCGAGCACTCTCTTAAACACCCTCTCCTGGGCCTCGAAGCTTCGATAGAACTGGGGTCCGGCATCAAGCCCCACCTCTCCGACGTATCGAGTTTCCTCAAGCAGGCGTTCCAGTAGTGGTAGCTCAGATTCGCGCTCTGCCACTAGTTGAGGATGTAAGCCCAAGGCCACCCGGACATGCCGAGCCGAGGTAAGCGTCCGGCGAAC
>NZ_BLJG01000326.1 GCF_009932375.1 Pseudomonas juntendi | reverse complement strand
CGCAGGTGGGTCAAGCCGCAACAGGCCCCATGGGGTCAGAGGGTTCTGGCGCGGTCGCGCAGCAAGTACTTCTGGATCTTGCCGGTGGAGGTCTTGGGCAGCTCACCGAACACCACCGTCTTCGGCACCTTGAACCCGGCCAGGTGCTCGCGGCACCAGTTGCTGATGTCGGCTTCGCGCGTGTCTTCGCGGCCGGGCTTGAGGGCGACGAAGGCGCACGGGGTTTCGCCCCATTTTTCGTCCGGGCGGGCCACCACGGCGGCCTCCAGCACTGCCGGGTGTTTGTACAGTGCGTCCTCGACTTCGATGGTGGAGATGTTCTCGCCGCCGGAAATGATGATGTCCTTGAGCCGGTCCTTGATCTCCACATAGCCATCGGCGTGCCACACGGCCAGGTCGCCGGTATGGAACCAGCCCCCACGGAAGGCTTCAGCGGTAGCTTCCGGGTTTTTCAGGTAGCCCTTCATCACGGTATTGCCGCGCATGAAGATCTCGCCCAGGGTGTTGCCATCGCGCGGCACGGGTTCGAGGCTTTGCGGGTCCGCGACCATCAGCCCGTCGAGGGTGGGGTAGCGTACCCCCTGGCGGGCCTTGATTTGCGCACGCTCTTCCAGCGTCAGCGCATCCCATTCCTCGTGCCAGGCGCACACGGTAACCGGGCCGTAGACCTCGGTCAGGCCATAGGTGTGGGTCAGCTTGATGCCCATTTGCTCGACGGCGCCAATGACCTTGGCCGGGGGCGCTGCGCCGGCCACCATCGCCTGCACCGGGTGCTCGATGGCAGCCTTGGCTGCCTCGGGCATGTTGACCAGGGCGTTGAGTACGATCGGCGCACCGCACAGGTGGCTGACCCGGTGTTCGCGGATCAGGTTCAGGACCTTTTGCGGGTCGACCCGGCGCAGGAACACGTGGGTGCCGGCCAGGGCGGTGATGGTCCAGGGGTAGCACCAGCCGTTGCAGTGGAACATCGGCAAGGTCCACAGGTACACCGGGCGATGGCCCATGGCCCAGGTCATCTGGTTGCCAATGGCGTTCAGGTACGCGCCACGGTGGTGATAGACCACGCCCTTGGGGTTGCCG
>NZ_BLJG01000325.1 GCF_009932375.1 Pseudomonas juntendi | reverse complement strand
CGTGTCAGCGCCACCTCCATGCTGACCGTGCTGCCGGGCAGGGTGTCGGTGGGGTAGCCGTAGCCGCGCTCGACAATCAGCCGCAATATCTCGGTGGTGAGTGCGCCGCTTTCCCAGCTGATGGCGCCGAAATGAATGGGGGCGGGCTGGTCGGCCGCTGCTGCGCTATCGGTGCTGGCCAGGCCAACCGTCAGCAGCAGCCCGGCCAGGAGCGCGGGGATTGTTTTCATGTGCACCTCGTCGTCGACAGTGCGGCAAGTGTAGACGACGAGGTTGGGCTGCCCTTGGGGCCACTGGCGCCCCCAATGCTTCAGACGCGGAACTGGTCCATCAGCGCCTGCTGCTGGTTGGCCAGGCTGTTCAGCGACTGGCTGACCCGGGCTGACTCATTGGCCTGGCCGGACAGCGATTCGGTCACGTCACGAATGGTGGCCACGTTGCTGTTGATTTCCTCGGCCACCGCGCTTTGTTCCTCGGCGGCCGAGGCAA
>NZ_BLJG01000324.1 GCF_009932375.1 Pseudomonas juntendi | reverse complement strand
ATGGGAGTTCTTCTGGCCCTTGATGACCGGTGCGCGGCTGGTGGTTGCCGCGCCAGGTGATCACCGCGACCCGGCCCGCCTGGTCGAGCTGATCACCGGCGAAAACATCACCACGCTGCACTTCGTGCCGTCGATGCTCCAGGCGTTCCTGCAAGACAGCGGCGTGCCGCGCTGCACGAGCCTTGCGCGCATCGTCTGCAGTGGCGAAGCGCTGCCGGCCGATGCCCAGCAGCAGGTGTTCGCCAAGCTGCCGAAGGCGGGCCTGTACAACCTGTACGGCCCGACCGAGGCGGCCATCGACGTGACCCATTGGACCTGCCGTGAGGAAGGGCGGGACAGCGTGCCGATCGGCGAGCCGATCGCCAACCTGGCCTGCTATATCCTCGATGCCGAGCTGCAACCGGTGCCGGTGGGCGTGCTGGGCGAGCTGTACTTGGCCGGCGCAGGCCTGGCGCGCGGTTACCATCGCCGCCCAGGGCTGACCGCCGAGCGTTTCGCTGTGAGCCCATACGGCAATGGCGAGCGCATGTACCGCACCGGTGACCTGGCGCGCTACCGTGCGGACGGGGTGATCGAGTACGCCGGGCGTATCGACCACCAGGTCAAGCTGCGTGGCCTGCGCATCGAGCTGGGTGAGATCGAGGCGCGTCTGCTGGAGCACGACCTGGTGCGTGAAGCCGTGGTGACGGTGCCGGACGGCAAGCAGTTGGTCGGTTATGTGGTGCTGGCCAGCGAGGCCGCCGATTGGCAGGCACAACTGGCCGAGCACCTGCGCCGTGGCCTGCCGGACTACATGGTGCCGAACCAGTGGCTGGCACTGGACAGCCTGCCGCTGTCGCCCAATGGCAAGCTCGACCGCAAGGCCTTGCCACGCCCGGACCAGACCGCCAAGGCTCGCGACTATCAGGCGCCGGCCACACCGACCGAAATCGCCCTGGCCGAGATCTGGCAGGCCGTGCTTGGCGCAGGCCCAGTGGGCGTTACCGAGAACTTCTTCGCCCTGGGTGGCGACTCGATCATGTCGATCCAGGTGGTCAGCCGTGCGCGACAGGCCGGGATCCATATCACGCCCAAGGCATTGTTCCAGCACCAGACCGTGCAGCGCCTGGCGGCCGTGGCCCAGCTCGGGGAGGCGGTGGTACCGCGTATCGACCAGGGCCCGGTGACGGGGAGCGCGCCATTGCTGCCGTTCCAGCAGTGGTTCTTCGCCCAGCGCATGAGCGAGCCGCAGCACTGGAACCAGTCGCTGTTGCTGCGCGGCACCGAAACGGTGGATGCCGCCGCATTGGAGCAGGCGCTGCTGGCATTGTACGCCCAGCATGACGCCCTGCGCCTGCGCTTTGCCGACGGCAGCGCTGAGCACGGTCCGCTGCAACCGGCCCAGCCATTGCTGTGGCGTGCCGCACTGCGCAGCGCCGAGGAAATCGAGGCGACCTGCGAAGAGGCCCAGCGTAGCCTGGACCTGGCCCAGGGCCCGCTGTTGCGTGCGGTGCTGATCGAGCTGGCCGACGGTGGCCAGCGCCTGCTGCTGGTGATCCACCACCTGGTGGTCGATGGCGTGTCCTGGCGCGTGCTGCTGGAAGACCTGCACGATGCCTACCGCCAGGCCCTGGCGGGCAGCACGCCGAAACTGCCGGCCA
>NZ_BLJG01000323.1 GCF_009932375.1 Pseudomonas juntendi | reverse complement strand
CGCCAACCCGTACCTGATGATGGCTGCCGTGCTGGCGGGCGTGCACCATGGCCTGACCAACCAGATCGAGCCAGGCGCGCCGATCGAAGGCAACTCGTACGAGCAACTCGAGCAGAGCTTGCCGAACAACCTGCGCGATGCCCTGCGTGAGCTGGACGACAGCGAGATTCTGAACAAGTACATCGATCCGAAGTACATCGACATCTTCGTCGCGTGCAAGGAGAGCGAGCTGGAGGAGTTCGAACACTCTATCTCCGACCTCGAGTACAACT
>NZ_BLJG01000322.1 GCF_009932375.1 Pseudomonas juntendi | reverse complement strand
CGGCGGGCCCAGTCGGGAGCTTCGGCCCGCAGTACCATGTACGCTATGTTCCGGCAGCTCGTGGTCGCCGCCGGAGATGAAGATCTTGTTGCCCTTGAGCCGATAGCTGCCGTCGCCGGCAGGTTCAGCGCGGGTGCGGATGTCGGCCAGCGACGAGCCGGCGTGGGGTTCGGTCAGGGCCATGGTGCCGAAGAAGCGCCCGTCGATCATCGGCTGCAGGAACAGGCGCTTCTGCTCCTGCGTGCCGAAGCTTTCGATCAGGTTGGCCGCGCCCATGGTCAGGAACGGGTAGGCTGTGGTGCCGGCGTTGGCGGCCTGGAAGTGCGCGAAGCACGCTTGCGAGACCAGGCTGGGCAGTTGCATACCACCTGCGTCGTAGTCGCGGTTGGCGTTGAGGAAACCGGCCTCCAGAAACGCGTCGACGGCGGGTTTCACCTCGGGGATCAGCTCGGCGCGGCCGTCGACGTAGCGCGGCTCGTTTTCATCGGCTTTGCGGTTGTGCGGGGCGAAGAACTTCTCGGCGATGGTGCGCGCGGTGGTCAGCGCGGCGTCGAAGGTTTCGCGGCTGTGTTCGGCGAAGCGTGGGCGCTGGGTGAGGGCTTCGGCGTCGAGGACTTCGTAGAGTTCGAAGGCGAGGTTGCGGGGGCTGAGCAGGGTCTCGGGCATGGGGGCGGTCCTTGAGCGGGCTTGAGGCGAGTCTAGGATCGGCCGAATAAGACTGGCTACCATGATCGATACAAATGATGTTCAGTCACAGATCCTCGTATTTGGAGCGTGTGATGTTGATTGACGGGGGAAGGGGCTGGGTTGAGTGAGCGTCAACGGAACCAGATGCTCGCAGCAAGCATTCCAGCACCTGTGAGATCAAGAGGCATGCAGCTATCAGTCTTGGTACCTACGTGCGTCGTAGAAATTTCCTACGTCCAAAGTGATCTCTGGACTGGTGTGGCATTAGCCGCAAACTTCGTAACCTCCCGAGGGGATGAGGGACGTTTTTTTGCGAGCGACGGGAAAAACTACGCCAATACCCGTAGGGTTGTAAGTCAGAGGTGGATGCCGTTGGGCGAAAATGAGCGAAGTTTCGCCAGACTGTCGGCTATACATCGATATGGGGATGTACGACGGATAACGCAAAATTATGTACAGGCTGATGATCCATGGGCGATCACCGGGGAATCCTGGCACTGGCGTCCTGTTGTGCCTGACGAGGAGTATGAATATAGAAGAGGTGCCTATTGATGGTGTCAAATACTAAGAAGCTGCGCGCTATACATTTGCTTTGGGCGAGTATGGATACGTTTTATATTATTTTGTACATCTTGCGTAATGTTGCCCGAGGAACAATACCTTTTTGGTCGGATTTAAATAGTGGTCTCGAAGTGGCGCGGAGTTGGGGTGGCTCAGGTCTTGTGATCTGGATCGGGCTGTTTTTACAGCTTTCAGTTATTGTTACATGCATGGGTTTTTTCAGGTGTCAAAAATTCGTGGTGTTTTTGGCGCTGGTGCAGATACCATTCAGATTTTTTTTCATTGTTCCGTCAGTTTCGGTGATTTTGCTCTTGCCCATGGTCGTTGCTGGTATCAATAACTGGATATGGGTTGGGTTGTTGCTTGCTTCAGAAGCGTTTAAGGGGTGGAGTATCTGGTGGCTTTGGCGTAACTCTGGGTCGCGCATCTTGGAACGATAGCGTGGCACCTGCTCGGCAACGGATGCCGGCTTTGTTCGCCGC
>NZ_BLJG01000321.1 GCF_009932375.1 Pseudomonas juntendi | reverse complement strand
TAAGGCGATCCCTGTGGGCTTGCCGGCGATGGGCTGCGCAGCAGCCCCAACATCAGAAATGGAAACCGAACATGAATGCCGCCGTAGAACAGAACGCCCCCGCCGAAGCAGCACAGCAAGCCAGCACCAGACCCCGCCGCCGCCAGGCCTGGATCGCCAGCGGCAGCCTGGCGGCCGTCACGGTGCTGGCCTTCGCCAGCTACTGGCTCACCACCGGCCGCTACCTGCAGACCACCGACGATGCTTATGTCCGTGCCGATTGGGTGGCACTGAGCCCGCGCGTTGCCGGCTATGTTGCCAAGGTGGAGGTGGCGGACGACCAGCCAGTCCAGGCCGGCGATGTACTGGTACGGCTGCAAGACCAGGACTACCGCGCGCGTGTCGAGCAGGCCCAGGCCAGCGTGGCCGAAGCCCAGGCAGCACTGGCCGCCGCACAGGCTGGCCAACAGCTGGCGGCCGAGCGCATCAACCAGCGCCAGCACGCCATCCAGCAGGCTGAAGCGACCGTGCGCAGCGCCACCGCCGAACGCCAACGCACTGCCCTGGACGTGCAGCGCTACCGCGGCCTGGTACGCGATCAAGCGGCCACCGCGCAGCGGCTGGAAAGTGCCAACGCCCAGGCGGCCCAGGCACAAGCGGCGCTGCAAGGGGCTCAGGCCGCGCTGCGCGAACAACGCGCTCAACTGGCCATGGCCAAGGCCCGCTCCACCCAGGCCGACGCCGAACTGCAACAGCGCGCAGCCGCCTTGGCCCACGCCCAGGCTCGCCGGCAACTGGCCAGCCAGGACCAGCACGACACCGTGATTCGCGCCCCGCTCGCTGGCATCGTGGGCCAACGCCGCGTGCGTGCTGGCCAGTACGTGGTGCCCGGCCAGCCGCTGCTGGCAGTGGTGCCGGTACAGCAGGCCTACGTGGTCGCCAACTACAAGGAAACGCAACTGGCCCGCATGCGCCCCGGGCAACCCGTGGAAATCCGCGTCGACAGCTTTGCCGGCCAGCCACTGCACGGCCGTGTGGCCAGTTTCTCCCCCGCCTCGGGCAATGTCTTCGCCCTGCTGCCGTCGGACAACGCCACTGGCAACTTCACAAAGATCGTCCAGCGCTTCCCGGTGCGCATCCTGCTCGACCCAGCGCCCGCAGGCCCGCAGCTGCTGCCGGGCATGTCGGTGGTGAGCATCGTCGACACCCGCCACGCCGAGGTTGCCGATGGCCACTGAGCAACCCGTCTCGTTGCGCGCCTGGGTCGCCGTGCTCGGCGGCCTGTTCGGCTGCTTCATGGCCGGCATGAACGTGCATGTCACCAGCGCCGCGCTGCCGGAAATCCGTGGCTCGCTGGGGGCCAGCTTCGAGGAAGGCTCATGGATCTCCACCGCCTACCTGGTGGCGGAAATCGTCATGATCCCGCTGACCGCGTGGCTGGTCGAAGTGTTTTCGCTGCGCCGGGTGATGTGGACCGGCTCGCTGATCTTCCTGCTGGCCTCGGTGGCCTGCTCGTGGGCCCCCAACCTGGAAACGATGATCACCCTGCGCGTAGTGCAGGGCGCGGCCGGCGCGGTGCTGATCCCGCTGTCGTTCCAGTTGATCATCACCGAGCTGCCAGCCAGCAAGATGGCCATGGGCATGGCGCTGTTCAGCCTGGCCAACAGCGTGGCACAGGCGGCCGGGCCGTCGATTGGCGGCTGGCTGACCGACGCCTATTCATGGCGCTGGATCTTCTACCTGCAACTGTTCCCGGGTATCGCCCTGCTGTTCGCCATCGCCTGGTCGATCGACGCAAGGCCGATGCAACTCGCGCTGCTGCGCAAGGGCGATTGGCTGGGTATCGCGGCCATGGTGATCGGCCTGGGTGGCTTGCAGATCGTGCTGGAAGAAGGCGGCAGGCTGGACTGGTTCGGCTCATCGTTCATCGTTGGCATGAGCGCGATCGCCGGAATTGCCCTGGTGGTGTTCGTGGTTACCCAACTGCGCGGCCAGCGCGCTTTCATCAATTTGCGCTTGCTGGGGCGTTACAACTTCGGCGTCGCCAGTGTGGCCATGTTCATCTTCGGCGCGGCAACCTTCGGCCTGGTGTTCCTGGTGCCCAACTACCTGTCGCAACTGCAGGGCTTCAGCGCCCACGACGTGGGTGTAGCACTGATCGCCTATGGCTTGGTTCAGTTGCTGCTGGCGCCCATGATGCCGCGGCTGATGGGCTGGACCAGCGCCAAGTTCATGGTCGCCAGCGGTTTCCTGATCATGGCCCTGGGTTGCTGGCTGGGGGCAAGCCTGAGCGCCGACAGTGCCGACAACGTGATCATCCCATCCACTGTGGTACGTGGCATCGGCCAGCCGTTCATCATGGTAGCGTTGTCGGTGCTGGCGGTGGCCGGGCTGGACAAGCGTGAAGCCGGGTCGGCGTCGGCCGTGTTCTCGATGCTGCGCAACCTGGGGGGCGCGGTAGGGACGGCCGGGTTGACCCAGCTGGTGGCCACCCGCGAGCGTTTCCACAGCGAACGTATCCACGAGCAGGTCAGCGTGTTCGAGCCGGGCATGCAGGAACGCATCAACCACACGGTGCAGAGCTGGTTGCCGCAGCAGCAGCAGGCGCTGGAGGGGTTGGCGGCAACCATTCGCCGCGAAGCGTACCTGATGGCCTACAGCGACGCATTCTACCTGGCGTGCCTGGCCTTGCTCGGGTGCGCCCTGGCGGCGATGCTGTTGCGGGCCAGGCAGAACACCTGAAAAGCGTCAGCGGGCCCCGTGGGTGCTGGGCTGCACCGCCAGGTGCAGCCTGCTCGCCGACCACCCGGCACACGTCGCTGGTACACTCTCGGCCGACGACAGGTGCGAGACAGAACACAGGTATGAACCCGACGCGCTATGCCACTGTGGCCAAGGACTTGATGGCAGGCATTGCCAATGGCCGGTATCCGGTGGGCAGCCTGCTGCCAACCGAGCACGAGCTGTGCGACCTTTACGGTGTGAGCCGGCACACGGTACGTGCCGCGATCGACCAGTTGCTCGGCCAGGGGCTGGTATCGCGACGCAAGCGCGTCGGCACCCGGGTCGAGGCCAGCAGCCCCCGCGGGGGCTACACGCAGTCGCTGGCCAGCGTCGCCGACCTGGCACAGCTGGCGCCAGATCAGCGCTGGCAGATCCGCGATGTGCAGCACTTCGTTGCCGACCTGGGCCAGGCGGCACGGCTGGGGCTGGTGCCCGGTGAGCACTACTTTTGCCTGTCGAGCATCGCCGTGGCGCAGGCTGCGCCGCCGCTATGCTGCACCCAGGTTTATGCACAGCGGGACTACGGCGAAGTCATCGAACGCGCTCGCGAGCAGCCCGAACAGCCGATTGCCAGGCTGATCGAGCAGCATTACGGCCGCGCGATCGCGGTGATCGACCAGCAAGTACGGGCGGTAGCGCTGACGGCCGAGCTGGCCCACGCGCTGAAGGCGCAGGTGGGTTCGGCGGGGTTGCAGATCATTCGCCACTACCGCGAAGAGAACGGCGACCTGATGGCCGTGGCCGAGACGATCCACCCGCATGACCGTTTTACCCTGGTTACCCAGTTGCGCCGGGATCGCGCAGCGGGGTAAGCCGTTTCACAACTCAAGGCGCCCTTACAGCGCTCAACCCAAGGCAAGGTCGACAGGCATGGCAGCAGACAACACGCGGATGCTTACAGTGGGCGAAGTCGCCAAGCGCAGCGGTGTGGCAGTGTCAGCGCTGCACTTTTATGAAGCCAAAGGGCTGATCGCCAGCGTTCGTACGGCGGGCAACCAGCGCCGCTACCCTTCGCTGGTACTGCGCACCCTGGCGATCATCAAGGTGGCACAGCGCACCGGTATCGCACTGGAGGAAATCCGCCAGGCATTGAGCCGCTATGCGCCCAACAGCAAGCTGACCGCGGCGCAGTGGGGCGAAATGTCGAGCGCCTGGCGCGAAGACCTGAATGCACGCATCCGTACCCTGGAGGCGCTGCGCGACAGCCTCGACAACTGTATTGGTTGCGGCTGCCTGTCACTGCAGGACTGCCCCCTGCGCAATCCCGGGGATGTGCTGGCCAAGGAAGGGAGCGGCGCGCGGATTCTGGAAAAGAAGGCGCGCTAGCCTCGCCCACTCACGCCACGTGCGATTCCCTGCAGGGGCGTGTGGCTTGAAGGTGATGAGTAGTTGGAACCATTGCCGCCCTTCACCTCCCTAACCCTGTGCTATCAACCCAAAGCCGCTTACAGGAAGGAATATAGCCATCATGAAACGCGAACAGATCGAAGGTGTTGCCGAGAACCTTGCAGGCAAGGCGCAGAGCGCTGTAGGCCGGCTGGTCGAAGACCCGGCGCTGGAAGCCGAAGGCGATGCGCGTCAGGCGGCAGGCCAGGTGACCAAGACCTATGGTGATGCCGTGGACACGGTGACTTCGTTCGTCAAGGAAAAGCCTATCGCCGCACTGGCCATCACCGCCGCCGTCACACTGGTGATTTCTCGCCTGCTGCGCCGTTGACCCAAGGCGCAACAGGCGGTTCAGGGCCGGACATGGCGTCCGGCCCACGCCATCACCGCTGGCGATATCGTAGCCAAGACAAAGGTGCAATAGCTGTGGGAGCGGGCATGCCCGCGAACACCGGCTCAGCCGGTGCCATGCAGCGCGCTGGTTTCTTCGCGGGCTCG
>NZ_BLJG01000320.1 GCF_009932375.1 Pseudomonas juntendi | reverse complement strand
TCAGCTATGAGTGGGGCGAGTACATCAAGCGCTCCAAAGCCGGCGAACAGGGCGCCATGCTGATTGGCTGGAGCGGCGACAACGGTGACCCGGACAACTGGCTAGGCACCCTCTACGGCTGCGATGCCATTGACGGCAACAACTTCTCCAAGTGGTGGTACAAGCCCTACGACAGCCTGATCAAACAGGCCAAGGCCAACGCCGAC
>NZ_BLJG01000319.1 GCF_009932375.1 Pseudomonas juntendi | reverse complement strand
GCGTCAACCTTTAATTTCATTTATTTGAAATATTCCAGGCGAAGGCTGTCTTGAGGCCGCGAAGTGTTCGCCACAGGCACTGAAGGTGTTGTGGCGGACACCTCCCAACCCCACCACTATCTATAGACGGGCCATTGCCTAACCTAAACCCAACCACAACAACACCCCCTACCGCCTGACCAACCCAGCCAACCTCCGCGAAACCGCCGGAATCCTCAGCCCCATCAACACAACCCCAACAAACGCATAAACCGCCCACTCCCGCAGATCCGAACGCACGATCCACAAGAAATGCAGCAACCCCAACCCCAACACCGCATACACCACCCGGTGCAGCTTCTTCCACCGCGCGCCAAGCCGCCGCTGGCTATACCGGTTCGAGGTAACCGCCAACGCCAACAACCCAAGAAACCCCAGCGCCCCGACAATAATGTAAGGCCGCTTGCGCAGCTCCACCGCCAACTGCCCCCAATCCAGCCCGAGAATGAAGAACAGGTAACAGAGAATGTGCAGCACGATATAAGCAAACACCCATAACCCCAGCTGCCGCCGCACCACGATCCAACCCGACCACCCCGTCAGCTTCTGCAGCGGCGTCATGCTCAAGGTCACCAGCAGGAAGATCAGCGCGCCAAGCCCCAACCGGTCCATCATGATCTTGCCCGGGTCAGGCCCCAGCAACCCCGTTGCCGCTTCGTACAACCACCAGGCAGGGAACAGGCAGCCCACAATAAAGATCGCCAGACGAAACCAGGGATAGCGCATCAGTAGTTCTTCCGCAGGTCGAGCCCGGCATAGAGCGAGGCCACTTCGTCGGCATAGCCATTGAACATTTGCGTCTCCCGCACATTGGGACTGAAAAGCCCGCTAGGCAGCCGCCGCTCCCGCGCCTGGCTCCAGCGCGGGTGATCGACAGTGGGGTTCACATTGGCGTAGAACCCATATTCATCGGGTGCCAGGCCCTGCCAGGTAGTTCCGGGCTGCTCGGCCACCAGGCTGATGCGCACGATCGACTTGATGCTCTTGAAACCATACTTCCACGGCACCACCAGCCGCAGCGGTGCACCATTCTGGTTGGGCAACTCGCGGCCATACATGCCTACAGCAAGAACCGCCAAGGGGTGCATCGCTTCGTCCAGCCGCAGCCCTTCTCTATAAGGCCAGTCAATCAGCGCAAAGCCCGAGCGTTGGCCAGACATATGCTCCGGGTCTTTCAGCGTTTCAAAACGCACGTAACGGGCCTTCGAAGTAGGCTCGACCTGCTTCAGTACCTGAGCCAATGGGAACCCCAGCCACGGGATGACCATCGACCAGGCCTCTACACAACGCAGCCGGTAGATGCGCTCCTCAAGCTGGTAGGGTTTGACGAAGTCTTCCAGGGCATAGCGCCCAGGCTTGCCGACTTCACCATCCACCACAACCGACCAAGGCTCGGTTTTCAGGCTGTCGCCATTGGCCGCCGGGTCGCCCTTGTCGGGGCCGAACTCATAGAAGTTGTTGTAGTGGGTAGCGTCCTTGAACGGCGTGATCGCCTCCCCTTTGGCCGTGACTGCCTGCCACTGCGTGGCGCCGAGCTTTTCAGTGAACCAGCCAGGCGCCCTACCCGGCTCGACATCGGCATAACGGCTGGCCTCGGCCGCACGACCAACACTGGGCAATGCGCCCAGGGCCAGGCCGGCCAACGAGCCACCCAACAAGGTACGACGGGACAGGTAAATGCCTTCGGGGGTGATCTCCGATGCCTTGCACTCGGACGACCTGGGAAGCTTGATGAGCATGAGCGGCTCCATAGCACTGGGTAACGGACGTACCAGTAAGACTATGGAGCCGGCGGGTTATTCCAGCGTTAAGCGTTTTTTACGCTTTACGGCGGCGCGACTTGAGCAGGAACTGGATAGGCCCCGAAGCCGCGTAGGCGAGGAAGATCAGCAGCAGGATACGCGGCGGGTCGCTGAACACCACGGCAAACACCAGCACTACGGCAAGAATGGCCACAAATGGCACACGGCCCTTGAGGTCCAGCTCCTTGAAGCTGTTGTACTTGATGTTACTGACCATCAGCATGCCTGCAGCCGCCACCAACAGCGCCACCAGGAACGACAGCTTGGAGCCCTGAATACCGTAGTCGCTGAACGCCCACACGGTGCCGGCCACAACACCCGCGGCAGCCGGGCTGGCCAGGCCGATGAAGTAGCGCTTGTCGGCGGTGCCGACCTGGGTGTTGAAGCGTGCCAGGCGCAGCGCAGCGCCGGCAACATAGATGAAGGCGACCATCCAGCCAACCTTGCCCATATCACCCAACGCCCAGCCGAAGGCCAGCAACGCCGGGGCCACACCGAAGGCGACCATGTCCGACAGCGAGTCGTACTCGGCGCCGAACGCGCTCTGGGTGTTGGTCATGCGCGCGACACGGCCGTCGAGGCCGTCAAGCACCATGGCCACGAAGATGGCAATGGCGGCAAACGCGAAATACTTGCTCGCTTCACGCGGGTCACCAGCGCTCAGGGCGCTCTGTGCGCTCATCGAGCTGATAATGGAATAAAAGCCGGCAAACAGGTTGGCGGTAGTAAACAGGTTGGGCAGCAGGTAGATGCCGCGGTGGCGCACTTTGCGACCTTCGGCGTCATGGCCTTCTTCAACGTGCTCATCGACCGGTAGCAGGCTTTCGGCGTCGGAGGGCTTGTTCGGCTCTTCGGGACGTTCGCTCATGGAGGGTACCTTGCAACAGGGTGGAAAATGTTCGACACGGGCCCGCGAAACAGGTTCTGACGGCAGGCCACTGGTCTGCTTTATACCAGATGCTGACTGCCAGAACGAAAAAACGCGGCCGAAGCCGCGTTTTTCATGTTGCGATGCTACTTAGTTCTTGGCTTTGTCGACGATCTTGTTCGCCGAAATCCAAGGCATCATCGAGCGCAGTTGCTCACCGATGATCTCGATGCCGTGCGAAGCGTTGTTACGACGCTTGGCGGTCATCGATGGGTAGTTGGTGGCGCCTTCGGAGATGAACATCTTCGCGTACTCGCCGTCCTGGATGCGCTTGAGTGCGTTGCGCATGGCCTTGCGGGATTCTTCGTTGATGACTTCCGGGCCGGTGACGTACTCACCGTACTCTGCGTTGTTGGAGATCGAGTAGTTCATGTTGGCGATACCGCCTTCGTACATGAGGTCAACGATCAGCTTCAGCTCGTGCAGGCATTCGAAGTAGGCCATTTCCGGCGCGTAGCCAGCTTCAACCAGGGTTTCGAAACCGGCTTTGACCAGCTCTACGGTACCGCCGCACAGAACAGCCTGCTCACCGAACAGGTCGGTTTCGGTCTCGTCCTTGAAGGTGGTTTCGATGATGCCGGTACGGCCACCACCCACGCCAGCGGCGTAGGACAGGGCGACGTTCTTGGCGTTGCCCGAAGCGTCCTGGTAGATCGCGATCAGGTCAGGGATACCACCGCCCTTGACGAACTCGGAGCGCACGGTGTGGCCTGGCGCTTTCGGCGCGATCATGATCACGTCCAGGTCGGCGCGCGGCACAACCTGGTTGTAGTGGATCGAGAAACCGTGGGAGAAGGCCAGGGTAGCGCCCTTCTTGATGTTCGGCTCGATTTCGTTCTTGTACAGCGTGCCCTGGAACTCGTCCGGGGTCAGGATCATCACCAGGTCAGCCGCAGCGACAGCGGTAGCAACATCGGCAACTTTCAGGCCGTGGGCTTCAGCCTTGGCAACGGTAGCCGAACCTTTACGCAGACCGACGGTAACGTCTACACCGGAGTCCTTCAGGTTGCACGCCTGAGCGTGGCCCTGGGAGCCGTAACCGATGATGGCGACTTTCTTGCCCTGGATGATGGAAAGGTCGCAGTCTTTATCGTAGAAAACTTTCATGAAAATACCCCTGGTTATATCTCGGCCCCCTGCGGAGCCATCGCTAATTTTTAAATTCAGATGCTGAGCACTTTGTCGCCACGGGCAATGCCGGTAACGCCGCTGCGCACGGTTTCGAGAATCGATGCGGTGCCGATGGCCTGGATGAAGCTGTCCAGTTTGTCGCTGGTACCGCTCAGTTGTACGGTGTACACGCTGGCAGTCACATCGACGATCTGGCCACGGAAGATATCCGTGGTGCGCTTGATCTCGGCGCGCTGGGCACCGGTGGCCTTGACCTTGACCAGCATCAGCTCGCGCTCGATGTGGGCGCTTTCCGACAGGTCGACGAGCTTGACCACTTCGACCAGCTTGTTCAGGTTCTTGGTGATCTGTTCGATCACTTCGTCATGGCCAACGGTGGTCAGCGTCAGACGCGACAGGGTCGGGTCTTCGGTCGGCGCCACGGTCAGGCTTTCAATGTTGTAGTTGCGCTGGGAGAACAGGCCGACCACACGGGACAAAGCACCGGGTTCGTTTTCCAGCAGCAGGGAAATGATATGCCGCATATCAGGTACGCTCCGTCTTGCTCAGCCACATGTCACGCATCGAGCCATCCTTGATCTGCATCGGATAGACGTGCTCACTGCGGTCAACCGCGATGTCGATGAATACCAGGCGGTCCTTCATCGCAAACGCTTCTTCCAGCATCGGCTTGAGGTCCTTCAGGCTGGTGATGCGGATACCCACATGACCATAGGCCTCGGCCAGCTTGATGAAGTCAGGCAGCGACTCGACATACGAGTGCGAGTGACGACCGTTGTAGGCCATGTCCTGCCATTGGCGGACCATGCCCAACACCCCGTTGTTCAGGTTGACGATCTTCACCGGCAGGCCGTACTGCATGCAGGTGGACAGCTCCTGGATGTTCATCTGGATGCTGCCTTCGCCGGTCACGCAGGCCACGTCCTGGTCCGGGAAGTTGAGCTTGATGCCCATCGCCGCCGGGAAGCCGAAGCCCATGGTGCCCAGGCCACCGGAGTTGATCCAGCGGTTCGGCTTGTTGAAACGGTAGTACTGCGCCGCGAACATCTGGTGCTGACCTACGTCGGAGGTGACGAAGGCATCGCCTTTGGTCACTTCGCACAGGGTCTCGATGACTTTCTGCGGCTTGATGACATTGCCGTCGCCCTTGTCGTAAGGGAACAGCTCACCATTGCCACGCCACTCGTCGATCTGCTTCCACCAGGCATCCAGCGCGGCCTTGTCGGGCTGCTCGCCGATTTCCTTGAGGATGCCGAGCATTTCGCTGAGCACGCTGTCGACCGGGCCAACGATAGGCACATCGGCTTTGATCATCTTCGAGATCGACGCCGGGTCGATATCGACATGGATGATCTTGGCATTCGGGCAGAACTTGGCCGGGCCGTTGACCACGCGGTCGTCGAAACGCGCACCGACGGCGAAGATCACGTCGGCATTGTGCATGGCCATGTTGGCGGTGTAGCTGCCGTGCATGCCAAGCATGCCGAGGAACTGGCGATCAGTACCCGGGAAGCCGCCCAACCCCATGAGGGTGTTGGTGACAGGCAGGTTCAGCGACTTGGCGATTTCGGTCAGCGCTTCGGAGCCACCGCCCAGAATCACACCGCCACCGGCGTAGACGATTGGGCGCTTGGCAGCCAGCAGCATCTCGGCCGCCTTGCGGATCTGGCCGGAGTGGCCACGGACCGCTGGGCTGTACGAGCGCAGCTTGACCTTTTTCGGGTAGACGTATTCGAACTTCTCAGCCGGGTTGGTCATGTCTTTTGGAATGTCGACCACGACTGGACCTGGGCGACCGGATTGCGCCAGGTAGAACGCCTTTTTCAGAATTTCAGGGATCTCGGTCGGGTGCTTGATCATGAAGCTGTGCTTCACGATCGGCCGCGAGATACCGATCATGTCGGTTTCCTGGAAGGCATCGGTACCTACCATGGTGCTAGGCACCTGGCCGGACAGGATGACCATCGGAATCGAGTCCATGTAGGCGGTGGCAATACCGGTGATGGCATTGGTCGCGCCCGGGCCGGAGGTTACCAGCACCACACCGGCCTTGCCGGTGGCGCGGGCGTAGCCGTCCGCCATATGGGTTGCCGCCTGTTCGTGACGAACCAGGATGTGTTCCACTTCCGGTTCTTTGAACAGCGCGTCGTAAACATGCAGGAGAGCACCACCAGGGTACCCGTAGATGTGCTTAACGCCTTCGTCACGCAAGAAGCGGACGACCATCTCAGCGCCAGATAAAAGCTCCACGTTGTTCACCTCTAAAACGCCAGAATACCGCCCCTTCAGGACGGGTCTTAATAGGTTTACTGCCAAGCAGAGCATGAGCGAACGTCAGCACTGACTGAGCAAGTATTGGGAGCGCCCCAGAGTGTTGCGGGGTTTTCCCACCCAGCGCGAGGTAACGCGTTGCGGGGTGTAACAGGTCGGCGCGGGTGTGCGCCTCATGATCTGCTTAGCGGGTCTGCTTCTGGCAGTCCCTCTAAAGCGGAAGTTGGATTCTTGTGATTCGGCGCGCACAAGTCAAGAAAAATTATTGCCAATTTTTCCCCGAGATGAATTCTTGCAACCACTAAAAATCGCTTCAGCAGCAGAATTAATAAGATTTCCATAAAAAAGGGCCACAATCTGCGGCCCTTGACGAAAAAACTGAAGAAATCAGGCAGAAGGAGCGATCAATTGGTCAAAAGCTGCCAACAGCCGGCGCAGCTCACGACTTTGCTCCGGCCGGTCAGCAAACACCGTTTCGGCCATGACCAGGATGCTGGAGGCATTTGGCAGCGGCTGGCCGAGCTCGATGATGATCTTCATGCGTTGCAGGAAGATCCATTGCAGCCATTGCTCGAAACGCAAGGTATCGACGGCGAAGGGCACCGTACTGGCCAGCGCCTCGTCGCTCGGTGGCTCGTCCTCCCACCAGCCTTGCACCTGCAGCTCGCGCTCGATCAGCAGCAGGTGGTCGGCGATGTCCAGAATACGTTGCTCGATCATTAGGAACTGACCCGCGCTTTTTGCCGGGCCAAGGCGGCGCCAGCGCTATCGCCCTGCTTTTCACGGGCTTGTGCGATGGTGTTCCACAGTTCGGCCTGCAGGCTGGGGCGGCCATTGGCGTAGGTCAGGGCGCGACGCGCCAGCTGCTCGGCCTGCGGGGCATCGCCTTGCGACAAACGCACCTGGGCCAGGCGGTAGAGCACCTGCGGTTCGCGCGGGGCAATGCGCTGGGCACGCTCCAGGCTGGAAGCAGCACCGTTGAAATCGCCACTGCCCTGCTGGGTGGTGGCGGTGGTCAGCAGTGCCAGTACTGGGCCGTCCAGTTGCTCGTCAGCCGCCAGGCCACCTGCAGCCGTGTTGCTGCGCGGAATACCGGTGGGGGCACTGGTGCTTTGTGGGGCGCTGTTCATCGCCGCGATATCGAACGGTTCGTCGGCGATCGGGTTGGGGTTGGTGGTCATGGGCGCCGACGTGGCCGGCCCGGTAGTGATCGGCCCCGGCGTGATCGGCGCGGTGCTGATCGGCGCCGCGCCATTGGCCGCCGGGAAGGTCTGGATGCCCGAAGCGCCTGCGCCCTGCGGGATCATCACGGTGACGCCGGAATCCTCAGGCATTGTTTGCGCTTGCGCGGTGCCAGCGTTGTAACCACCCGCCGAGCGGTTGGCAGACACGCGCTCGCTGTTCGACACGCGGGTGCTCGAATCGACCACCGGAATATTGCCGCGCGGGACGCTGGAGCACCCCTGGAGCACAGCCAGCGCCGTCACGGCAGGAAACAGCCACTTGTTCACGTCACACCTCATCAATGCAGCCTGCGCTTAATTCATCCAGCCCTTGACCCAGTCCATGACCGATTCAGCTGGATTCTGCTCGCCGCCACAGGTTGCGCCGGCGGGCGGTTCACTGCCGCGAATATACGGCATCTGTACCGCTCCCGGACAGCTGCCGTCAGACCCTTGGCCGCTGTAGGGGTCGATCCAGGCCTGTACCACGTTGTCCGGTTGCGGCATGTCCAGCGGCAGCGGGTCGGCCTTCTTCATGAAGCTGGTCCATACCTGCAGGGCACCGGTGGCACCGGTGAACGGTGTTTTCCCGTTATCGTCGCGGCCCATCCACACCACCGCCAGCAAATCCTGGCTGAAACCAGAGAACCAGCTGTCGCGCGAGTCGTTGCTGGTACCGGTCTTGCCCGCCAGGGTCAACGAGCGCGGCAAGGTGTTGTACACCGAGCGCCCGGTACCTTCGCGCATCACTCGCTGCATGGCGTTCTGCACCAGGTAGATGGCACCCGGGTCGAAGGTTTGCTGGATCTGGAACGGGTAGCGCTTGAGCGGTTCGCCCTCGGCGGTGAGCACGCTGCGAATACCGCGCATCGGCGTGTTGAAGCCACCATTGGCAATGGTCTGGTACATGGTCGCGACCTGCATCGGCGACATGCCGCCAGCCCCCAGCAGCATGGCCGGGAAGGCTGGCCAGTCGACATTCACCCCCAGCCGGCCGATGGTCTTGATCACGTTTGGCACCCCCACTTCCAGGCCGATCTTGGCAGTCGACAGGTTGTAGGAATTGGCCAGCCCCTGGTACAGGTAGATCGTGCCGTGCGGGCGGCGGTCATAGTTTTGTGGGCGCCAGACCTGACCGTCGCCACCTTTGACCGAAAACGGCTCATCCTGCACCCAGCTGGTCAGGGTGTACTTGCTCGGCTGCTCCAGCGCGGTCAGGTAGACAGCCGGCTTGACCAGCGAGCCGATCGGCCGCGAGGCATCGATGGCGCGGTTGAAGCCGGCGAAACCTGCCTGGCGGCTGCCGATCAGGGCCTGTACCTCACCGGTTTCCGGGTTGGTCACGACCATCGCCGATTCGACCTCGTCCGACCCTTTGCGCCCGGCCAGGCGCTTGAACGTCTCGCTCATCGAGGCTTCGGCCTTCATCTGCAGGATCGGGTCGAAGCTGGTAAAGATACGCAAGCCTTCCTCGGTCAAGTCTTCATCGCGGTAGTCCTGGCGCAACTGCCGCTTGACCAGGTCGAGGAAGGCCGGGAACGAGCTGTCGGCCAGGCTGCCACGTTTGGTCACGCCCAGCGGCATCTTCTTCGCTGCATCGACCTCCTCCTGGCTGGCCACGCCTTGCTCGGCCACCAGGTCGAGCACCAGGTTGCGGCGGGCCAGGGCACGTTCAGGGTAGCGCCGCGGGTTGTAGTAGGACGGGCCCTTGACCATGCCCACCAACAAGGCGATCTGGTGCAGCTTCAACTCCGACAGCGGCTGGCTGAAGAAGAACTGGCTGGCCAGGCCG
>NZ_BLJG01000318.1 GCF_009932375.1 Pseudomonas juntendi | reverse complement strand
GGCCTGGCCGATGTGCTGTCGCACTACCAGGCATTGGCCAGCGAAACGCTGCAGTGGCTGCGTGAACTGGCAAGGGCGGGCTGAGCATGGCTGAGAGCGAAAGCGGCCAGGACAAAACGGAAGACCCCACCGAGAAACGCAAGCGCGACTCACGGGAAAAAGGCGAGGTCGCCCGCTCCAAGGAGTTGAACACGGTGGCGGTGACCCTGGCCGGCGCGGGTGGGCTGCTGGCGTTTGGCGGCCATTTGGCCGAAACCCTGCTGGCGTTGATGCGCATGAATTTCAGCCTGACCCGCGACATCATCGTGGACGAGCGGGCGATGGGCGCGTTTCTGCTGGCCTCGGGCAAGATGGCCATCTGGGCCGTGCAGCCGGTGCTGATCCTGCTGTTCGTGATCTCCTTCGTGGCGCCCATCGCGCTGAGCGGCTTCCTGTTCTCGGGCAGTTTGCTGCAGCCGAAATTCAGTCGCATGAATCCGTTGTCGGGCATCAAGCGCATGTTCTCGATGCATGCCTTGACCGAATTGCTGAAGGCGCTGGCCAAGTTTTTCGTGATCCTGGTAGTGGCGGTGGTGGTACTGATCAACGACCGCCAGGCGCTGCTGTCGATTGCCAACGAGCCGCTGGAGCAGGCGATCATTCACAGCCTGCAGGTGGTGGGCTGGAGTGCCTTGTGGATGTCGGCCGGGTTGTTGCTGATCGCGGCTGCGGATGTGCCGTTCCAGCTGTACCAGACGCACAAGAAACTGAAGATGACCAAGCAGGAAGTGCGTGACGAGTACAAGGACAGCGAGGGCAAGCCCGAGGTCAAGCAGCGTATTCGCCAGCTGCAGCGCGAAGTGTCGCAGCGGCGCATGATGGCGGCGGTGCCGCAGGCCGACGTGATCATCACCAACCCGACCCACTATGCGGTGGCCTTGCAGTATGACCCGGAGAAGGGTGGGGTGGCGCCGTTGCTGTTGGCCAAGGGCACGGATTTCATTGCCTTGAAGATTCGCGAAATTGGCGTGGAGCATAAGGTTCAGATCCTGGAATCGCCGGCACTGGCGCGGGCGATCTACTACTCGACCGAGATCGAGCAGGAAATCCCCGCCGGCCTGTACCTGGCTGTGGCGCAGGTGCTGGCCTATGTGTTCCAGATCCGCCAGTACCGTGCGGGCAAGGGCAAG
>NZ_BLJG01000317.1 GCF_009932375.1 Pseudomonas juntendi | reverse complement strand
GGACACCCCGGCACGACGTGCCCCACCCCCCGGCACCAGATGCCGGACACCCCGGCACCAGATGCCCCCAGCACCGTAATAGAACCCAAAGGTGAACCATCAAAGAACCGTAAGAGGGGAGGTGATGGGTTCACGGTTGAGCAGATGCTCGAACTGGCACCCGCTGATCTGAGTGAGCAAACCGCCCGCGATTACTTCCAGTTCCGGAAGAAGAAGGGGCCTCTGAATCTGACGATCTGGAACAACGTTCTCTCAGAGCTTGAGGGATGCCGGGCCGCAGGGATCAGCCCGGACAAGGCCCTGGCCGAGGCAATGACCGCTGCATGGCAGGGTTTCAAGACCTCTTGGATTGTGGACCGACTGAAAAAAGAGGCCTGGACCTCCGGCACCAGAGGGGCAGGCCAATCGCACCACACCGACCTCGACAAGATTGACCACACCGAAGGCCTGGTTCGCCAGCCAAACGGGACTTACCGGGTAGCAAGATCATGACCACACCAAAAACACTTGAATTCAAACCTGACCAGTGCCGCGTACACGGCGATTTCACTGACGAACTGATCGAGTCATTTTCGGGCGATCACTTCTGGCAGGGCTGCACGCGCTGTCAGTTTGACGCCCTGCATTCTGCCGACGAAGCAGTCCGCAAGCCGGCGCACGCTATCCGGCGTGCCTGGGAGATGAACGTCAGTCTGATGGCGTCTGATATCCCGCTGCGCTTCCGGGCGGCGACCTTGGACACCTACCGCGCCGAAACCGAAGGACAGGCCGTGGCGCTGACTGAGTGCCGCGACTACGTGCATGGCTTCGAGCGCAACTGGGAACTGGGCCGCTCGATGATGTTGCTGGGTGACGTAGGCACGGGTAAGACACACCTAGGCTGCGCCATTGCCCAGCAGGTGATCCGCAGCTATGGAGCGTCAGCGCGCTACACCATGGCGATCGAGATCATCCGCGACATCAAGATGACCTTCGACAAAAAGTCCGAGCAGACGGAGCGCGATGTATACGCCGCCCTCCTGGCGCCTGACCTACTGGTGATCGATGAGGTTGGCGTCCAGCACGGCAGCGACTTCGAGCGGCAGGTGCTGTTTGAGGTGATCGACTCGCGGTACCGGAATCTCATGCCGACCATCGTGATCTCCAACCTGGGCCTGGCCGGCCTCCGCAAGTGCCTGGGTGATCGCGCTGTCGACCGCCTGACCGATGCTGGCGGGCCTGCCGTCCTGTTCACCTGGGCCTCGGCGCGAGGTGAAGCATGAGCAACGAACTGGTAATGGGCTACCCAGAGGCCGAGCACGGCGTCCTGGGGGCTATCATGCTGGCGTCTCTCGATGGCAATACTGCGCTGGTGGATGACATCACGAGCCAGATGACCAGCGGCGACTTCCTCTACGACGACCACGCAGCCCTGTTCGATGTGATCCGTGATTGCCTGGAGCGCGGCCTGCCGGTCGATGCGGTAAC
>NZ_BLJG01000316.1 GCF_009932375.1 Pseudomonas juntendi | reverse complement strand
GTCGGGGATGTGCAGCGCGTCCTGCCAAGCGGCAAAAACACCTTGTCCTTCGCGGCGGAGCTTTGCCGGAACGTGCCCTCGGTAGCCAACGTCACGGCCTACGCCAAGCAGGTCAAGCAGTGGGCGGTGATCCGCCAGGTGGTCGACATTGGCCATTCTGCGAAGGCTGCCGTAGCAAGCGGCCTGGTGCCGGACGAGATCATCGCGCAGGCCCAGCAGTCCATCGCTGACTTGCGTGACCTGCAGGGCTCGGGCAAGGCCGGGTACAAGCGCATGGCCGAGGTGTTGCCCAA
>NZ_BLJG01000315.1 GCF_009932375.1 Pseudomonas juntendi | reverse complement strand
CAGTGGCGCTGGCGGCGCTGGTATGGCCTGACTATGTGCACGCTGAAGACATCAATGCGCTGGGCTATGTGGGGGCGGTGACGGTGGTGTTCGGCTCGGCCCTGGTGGCGTTGGGGCCATCGCTGGTGGCCGGCTGGCGTGCCCGCAGGGCGCGGTTGGCCCAGGTCCCTTGATCGCCTGTACTGGCCCCATCGCTGGCAAGCCAGCTCCCACAGGGGTTACCTCAGGCCTGCGCATTGCGCACCCTGTGGGAGATTCTATGGTTCCTGGCAAGGGTAGCCGGAGCATCTTCAGCGCCTGTGAGATCGAGCGCCGCCCGCGCGGCGCAATCGCGAGCTGCGCTCGCTCCTACGTTTGTTTCGGGCCAATTACGCCTGTGAC
>NZ_BLJG01000314.1 GCF_009932375.1 Pseudomonas juntendi | reverse complement strand
CGGCGTCGGCCACGTCCACCTGCACATCGTTGCGCCCCTGCACGATCAGCGCCGGCATCGGCAGGCGGGCGAAGGCGGCGGCGGGGTTTTGCCGGAACAGGGTAATCAGGTAGGGCTGCACACTCGGGCGGAACACCTGGCGCAGCGGTGCCGGCACGTCCAGGCTGGTTTGCCCGGCCTGCAGGCGGTCGAGCAGGGCGCTGCCACCGGCCAACTGCGCCGGCGGCAGGCGCTGGGCCAGCTGCTCCCGCAACACGTCGGCCATTGGCCGGCCGCTGCCGGCCAGGGTAATCACGGCGCTGGCCCCGGCCTGTTCGGCGGCCAGGCTGGCAATCAGCGCACCTTCACTGTGGCCGATCAGGATCAGCGGGCCAAAGCGCGGGTCGGCCTTGAGCTTGTGGCTCCAGGCGACCACGTCGGCCACATAGCGCTCCACGCTCAGGTCCCGCTCATCGGGTGCGGCAGGCTGGCTGGCAGCCACGCCACGCTTGTCGTAGCGCACGCTGGCAATGTGTTCGTTGGCCAGCAGCAGGGCCAGGCGCTTGAGGTTGTCGACCCTGCCCGAGGCCGGGTTGTTGCCGTCACGGTCGGTAGGGCCAGAGCCGGCAATGATCAGCACCACCGGCGGCGGTGTGGCTTGCTGCGGCAGCAGCAAACTGCCGTGCAGCACGCCTTGGCCGGTGTCGAGGTCGATGGGGCGTTGCAGCACGGTGGGGGCGGCGGCCTGGGCCAGGCCGGTACACAGCAAGAAGAACAAGGCGACAAGGCGCGACATCATGCGGTACTACATGGGGAGATGTGGGTTTGACCTGATGTTCTCGGGAAGGTTCTTGGGCTGTGCATGGCAGGTTCGGCCCTATCGCCGGCAAGCCAGCTCCCACAGGTATTCCACCCGGTAGGAGCGGGTTCACCCGCGAAGAGGCCCGCACAGGCAACCCAACCATCTGTATACTGCCGCTTTCGTCCATTTCAGGCAGATCTCGCGGAGCGTCCATGTCCGGCAATACCTACGGCAAGCTGTTCACTGTCACCACCGCTGGCGAAAGCCACGGCCCGGCGTTGGTCGCCATTGTCGACGGGTGCCCACCGGGCCTGGAAATTTCCCTCGCCGACCTGCAGCACGACCTGGACCGGCGCAAGCCCGGCACCAGCCGGCACACCACCCAGCGCCAGGAAGCCGACGAGGTGGAAATTCTGTCCGGCGTATTCGAAGGGCGCACCACCGGTTGCTCGATCGGCCTGTTGATCCGCAACACCGACCAGAAGTCCAAGGACTACTCCGCTATCAAGGACCTGTTCCGCCCGGCCCACGCCGACTACACCTACCACCACAAGTACGGCCTGCGCGATTACCGCGGCGGCGGCCGCAGCTCGGCCCGCGAAACCGCCATGCGCGTGGCCGCCGGTGCCATCGCCAAGAAGTTCCTGGCCAGCCAGGGCATCACCGTGCGCGGCTACATGAGCCAACTGGGGCCGATCGAAATCCCGTTCAAAACCTGGGAATCGGTGGAGCAGAACGCCTTCTTCAGCCCCGACCCAGACAAGGTGCCGGAGCTGGAGGCGTACATGGACCAACTGCGCCGTGACCAGGATTCGGTGGGCGCCAAGATCACCGTGGTTGCCGAAGGCGTGATGCCTGGCCTGGGCGAGCCGATTTTCGACCGCCTCGACGCCGAACTGGCCCACGCGCTGATGAGCATCAACGCGGTCAAGGGCGTTGAAATCGGCGCCGGTTTCGCCAGCGTGGCCCAGCGGGGCACCGAGCACCGTGACGAGCTTACCCCTGAGGGCTTCCTCAGCAACAATGCCGGCGGCATTCTGGGTGGCATTTCCTCGGGGCAGCCCATCGTGGCCCACCTGGCGCTGAAGCCGACGTCCAGCATCACCATCCCGGGGCGTTCCATCGACGTGGATGGCAACCCGGTCGAGGTGATCACCAAGGGCCGCCACGACCCGTGCGTGGGTATTCGTGCCACGCCGATCGCCGAGGCGATGATGGCCATCACCCTGATGGACCACCTGCTGCGCCACCGTGCACAAAATGCCGATGTGCAGGTGACTACCCCGGTGCTGGGCCAGCGCTGATCTGCCTGCACCGGCCCCATCGCTGGCAAGCCAGCTCCCACGGGGTCACCACAAACCAGTACATTGTGGGCCGGCTGTGGGAGATTCTATGGTTTTTGGCAAGGGTAGCCGCAGTATCTTCAGCGCCTGTGAGATCGAGCGCCGCCCGCGCGGCGCATCGCGAGCTGCGCTCGCTCCTACGTTTGTTTCGGGCCAGTAACGCCTGTGCCAGGCGCGCGCGGCCGCCTTGTTTGTACGGCGCGATATTGAGGCATGCGCCAAGGCGTTCGCGCGCAAATCCCACAGGAATAATTGGCCCGAAACAAACGTAGGA
>NZ_BLJG01000313.1 GCF_009932375.1 Pseudomonas juntendi | reverse complement strand
AGTTCGCCGGACGCTTACGTAGGAGCGGCCTTGTGTCGCGATGGGGCGCGTAGCGGCCCCAGATTTCAGCGTCAATGCAAATATTCCTGGGGCCGCTTTGCGCCCCATCGCGACACAAGGCCGCTCCTACAGGTTCTGCACCGCCCTCTAATTCAGTACAGGTTAGGCTCCATCTCCAGCTCAACCCCGAACCGTTCGAGGATATCGGCCTGGATCCGTCGCGCCAGCGCATGCATCTGCGCCCCGCTCGCCTGGCCATGGTTGACCAGCACCAGCGACTGCAAGCGATGCACCCCGGCATCACCCTCGCGATAGCCCTTCCAGCCTGCCTGCTCGATCAACCAGCCTGCGGCCAGCTTTACCTGACCGTCAGCCTGCGGATAGGCGACCACGCCGGGGTACTGCGCACGGATGCGCGCCACGCATTCGGCCGAAACCACCGGGTTCTTGAAGAAGCTCCCGGCATTACCCAGCTCGGCCGGGTCTGGCAGCTTTTCGCGGCGAATGCTGCAGATCGCATCGCTGATCGCCTGCGCCGTCGGTTCGGTCACGCCCTGCTCTGCCAGGCGCTGGCGGACCGGGCCGTAGTCCAGGTGCGCGTGCAGGGTACGGCTCAAGGCAAACCGCACCCGCAGGATCAACCACCGGCCTGGGTTACGCTTAAATACGCTGTCGCGGTAACCGAAGGCACAGTCCGCCAGCGCGAAGTCGCGCAGCTCGCCCGTCTCGCGGTCCAGGGCCGTAAGGCCGACGAACACATCCTTGATCTCCACCCCGTAGGCACCCACGTTCTGCATGGGTGCAGCGCCCACGGTGCCAGGGATCAGGCTGAGGTTCTCCAAGCCGCAAAAACCCTGCGCCAGGGTCCACTGCACGAACGGGTGCCAGGGCTCGCCGGCCTCGGCTTCGACCACCACATGCTCGCCGTCATCACTGAGCACCCGGCGGCCCTGGCTGGCCATGTGCAAGACCAGCGCATCGATATCGCGCGTCAGCAGCAGGTTGCTGCCGCCCCCGATCACCAGCACTGGCAACGCCAGGCGCTGAGCCTGGCTCAGCGCCTGGCGCACATGCAGGTCATTGCGGGCCTGGCTGAAATAACGCGCCTTCACGTCGATGCCGAAGGTGTTGTAAGGCTTGAGCGATACCTGCTCCTGCCATTGCCCGGTCATAACCGCCCCTTGATTTCCAGCACCAGCGCCTGGCAGGCCGATTCGATCAGGTCGAGTACCTGCTCGAAGCCATCGGCGCCGCCGTAGTACGGGTCAGGCACTTCATCCAATGCCGCACCATAGCGGCGCAGGAACAGGTCAAGCTCGCCCGTCGCCGTTGGCGGGCGCAGGGCACGCAGGTCGCGAAGGTTGCTCTCGTCCATGGCCAGCACCAGGTCGTATTCGGCGAAGTGCCGCTGCTTGACCTGCTGCGCGCGTTGCCTGGACAAGTCATAGCCACGCGCCAGCGCCGCCTTGCAGGTGCGGCTGTCGGGTGGTTTGCCAACGTGCCAGTCGCCCGTACCCGCGGAGGCCACCTGCACGCGGTCGGCGAGCCCGGCGGCCTGCAGCTGGTGGCGCAGCACGCCTTCGGCAGTGGGCGAGCGGCAAATGTTGCCCAGGCACACGAACAGTACGCGCATCAGGCCTCCAGCAAGCGCCGTACGCGCTCCAGGTCTTCTGCGGTGTCTACACCCACGGCAGGCGCCTCGATCGCGTCCTCGACGTGGATGCGCACACCGTGCCACAGGGCACGCAACTGCTCCAGGGCTTCGGTCTGCTCCAGCCAGCAGGGGCCCCAGCTGACGAAGTCGTGGAGGAAGCCCACGCGGTAGGCGTACATGCCGATATGGCGGCGGTAAGGCACGCCGGCTGGCAACTGGTCCTGGCCTTTGGCGAAGGTGTCACGCGCCCACGGCAGCGGCGCCCGGCTGAAGCTCAGGGCAAGGCCGTGCTTGTCGCTGACCACCTTCACCGCATTGGGGTTGAACACGGTTTCCGGCTCATGGATCTGCTCGGCCAGGGTGGCGATGGCCGCTTGCGGGTGGGCAGCCAGGTTGGCAGCTACCTGGTCGATGATCACCGGCGGGATCAGCGGCTCGTCACCCTGCACGTTGACCACGATGGCATCGGCCGCCAGGCCCAGTTGCGTCGCCACTTCAGCCAGGCGGTCGGTACCCGACTCCTGGTCGACACGGGTCATCAGCACTTCGGCGCCAAATGCCTGGCAAGCTTCGAAGATGCTGGCATCGTCGGTAGCGATGACCACGCGGCTGGCCGCGCTCTTGCGCGCCTGCTCCCATACATGTTGCACCATCGGCTTGCCGGCGATGGCCAGCAGCGGCTTGCCTGGCAAGCGCGTGGAACGCAGGCGGGCAGGAATCACCACGGTGTAGTTCAGGCTCATTTGTCCAGGCGCTCGTCGTCGGTCAGGGTACGTGCTTCACTCTCCAGCATGACCGGGATACCGTCGCGAATCGGGTAGGCCAGGCCGGCACCCTTGCTGATCAGCTCGGTCTTGTCGGCGCTGAGCTTGAGCGGGCCCTTGGTGATCGGGCAGGCGAGGATATCGAGCAGTTTGGTGTCCATTGAAGGCTTCCTTTAGGCCAGATGGCCAGAAATGAAAACGGGCTCAGGGCTTGTGCAGCAAACGCTGCAGCTGGCTGTCGAACCAGGCGCTGAATGCCGGCGTGGGCTGTGCTTCGACAGCCAGGTACCACCAGTCGTCGGCGGCGAAGGCGCGGCATTTCACGGCGTCCTTCTCGGTCATGACCAGCGGTAGCGGTGGGCTGAAGGCCAGGCTCCGGGCGCTGAAGTGTGCATGGTCGGCAAAAGGGTGCGGCAGCGGCTGCCAGTTTAGCCCCTGCAGGGTATTGAAGAAACGTTGCGGGTTGCCGATACCGGCCACCGCGTGCAGGCGCTGGCCGGCGGGAAAGTGGTCGAGTGGGCGGCGTTCGCCACTGCGCAGGTTGACCAGTGCGGATGGCTGCAGGCGCAGGCCAAAGCCACCGGCACGGTCTTCGCCGGCACCATTGAACAGCACCGCATCGGCGCCCTGCAGGCGTTCGGCAGGCTCGCGCAGCGGGCCGGCCGGCAGGCAGCGGCCGTTGCCCAGGCCACGCGCGGCATCGATCAGGACCAGCTCCAGGTCACGTGCCAGGCGGTAGTGTTGCATGCCGTCATCACACAGGATCAGGTCCAGCGGTTCACTGGCCAGCAGGGCCTGCACGGCGCGGGCGCGATCCGGGTCGATCATCAGCGGTACCCCGCTGCGCTGCACGATCAGCAGCGGTTCGTCCCCGGCCTGTTCGGCAGACTGGTCGGCCAACACCCGCCACGGCAACTGCGGCGGTTTGGCGCCATAGCCACGGCTGACCACGCCGACGTTCAGCCCCTGCTGGCGGCAATGCTCGATCAGCCAGAGAATCATCGGTGTCTTGCCGGTGCCACCCACGGTGATATTGCCCACCACGATGACCGGCACCGGTGCGCGGTAGCTGGCACTTTCACCCTTTAGAAAACGCGCGCGCTTGCGCGTGACCACGCGGCGGTACAACGCCTCCAGCGGGCGCAGCAGCGCCAGCGCCGGGTGCCCGGCGTACCAGGCGGCGAGCAGGCGGTCGGCGATAGCCATCAGGGCGTGCCCTGGGCCGCCTCGACGGTGGTCATGCGCAATTGGCTGAAGCCGAGCTTGCCGGCAGCATCCATCGCAGTGACCACAGCCTGGTGCGGGGTCTTGCCATCGGCACTGATGGCCAGCGGCAGCTGGTTGTCACCACCCGACTCACGCTCGATGGCCTCGCTCAGGGTGGCCAGGTCGCTCTTGGGCAGCAGGTGGTTGTTCACCGAGTACACGCCTTCGGCGCTGATGGTGATTTCCACCAGCTTGCCCTGGTCGGCCGGCGCCTGCTCGGCACTGGCGGCCTCCGGCAGCTCGACCCGCAGCTGCGTTTCACGGGTGAAGGTGGTGGTGACCACGAAGAACAGCAGCAGCACGAACACCACGTCGATCAGCGACGCCAGGTTGATGTCGACGTTCTCCCGCTGGCGATTGCGCCGGAACTTCACACCTTGCCTCCGGCCACTTCCACTTCGCGGTCGCCCTGCAGCACTTCCACCAGCTTGATCGCCTCCTGCTCCATGCCCACCACCAGTTCATCGATGCGGCGCAGCAGGAAACGGTGGAAGAACACCGCCGGAATACCAACCATCAGGCCCGCCGCCGTGGTGACCAGGGCCTTGGAAATACCACCGGCCAGTACCGCGGCGTTGGCGGTCATCTGCGTGCCCATGAAGGCACTGAAGATGTCGATCATGCCCAGCACGGTGCCCAGCAGGCCCAGCAGCGGGGCCATGGCGGCGATGGTGCCGAGGGTGCTGATGTAGCGCTCCAGCTCGTGGATAACGCGCGAAGCTGCCTCTTCGATGCACTCTTTCATGATTTCGCGGCCATGGCGCGAATTGGCCAGGCCCGCGGCGAGGATCTCACCCAGTGGCGAATCGGCGCGCAGCGCCTTGAGTTTGTCACTGGTGAGTTGCTTGTCCTTGATCCATATCCAGACCTGGCCCAGCAAGTGTGGCGGGGTGACGCGGCTGGCGCGCAGGGTCCACAGGCGCTCGATGACGATAGCCATGGCAGCGATGGAGCTCAGAATGATCGGCAGCATCATCCAACCACCGGACTTGACCAATTCCCACACAGTAAACGCCCCTTCGGATAAAGGCCGCCACTCTACCATAGGCACGGCGGAGGCTCATCTGCCGGAGGTCAGGGAGCATGCCTTGGATGGGTATCAGAGCTGACAGGTGCATGCCTTGGGTTTTCCAGCGCCTGTGAGATCGAGCGCCGCCCGCGCGGCGCATCGCCGGCGCTGC
>NZ_BLJG01000312.1 GCF_009932375.1 Pseudomonas juntendi | reverse complement strand
CGCCCGCGCCCCACATCGGGCCAGTCGGGTGCAGGTCGAGAATGGCCAGGCGCGGGTCGGTACATTCCGCTTCACCTGCAGGGAAAAAGCTGCGGCTGTCGGTGAACGCCAGCAGATCGCCGACCTGGGCCCGGTTCCAGGTGCCGTCGGCGACACGCGCCGCCAGCACCTGGTTGAACAGGTAGCTGCGCCCGGCCGACAGCAGCCGTGAGCGCGTGTTGCGTTGCTCGGGCAAGGCCTTGCGCGCCGCCCACTCCAGGGCGTCATGGACATTGCCACCGCCATGACCGAAGCGTTGGCTGCCGAAATAGTTGGGCACGCCGTGTTGCTTGAGCAGTTGCAGCCGCGCATCCAGCGCCTGGTGATCGGCGTTCAGCGCGGTCAGGCGCAAGGTGAAGCCGTTGGCCGAATGCGCACCACGCTGCAGCTTGCGCTGGTGGCGCACCTGCTTGAGCACACGCAGGGTGGCATCTTCGGCGCGTGACAGGTCCGGGTCGGCCTTGCCTGGCAGGTGCAGGCTGAACCACTGGCGGGTCAGCGCCTGGCGGTCCTTCAGCCCGGCATAGCTGATGCTGCGCACCGGCACGCCTGCGGCGCGGGCCAGGCGGCGGGCGGCTTCTTCGGTATTGAGGTCACGCTTTTCGACCCACAACCACAGGTGCTCGCCCTGGCCCGACAACGGGATATCCAACACCTCGTCGACCTGGAAATCCTCGGCCACTGCCTTGAGCACAGCGGTGCCCAATACCTCGCCCGATGCACGCGGGCCCAGCAGTTGCAGTTCCGTCATGCTGGCAGCAGCAGGGCAACCGAATGCACGGCAATGCCCTCCTCGCGGCCGCAGAAACCGAGTTTTTCGGTGGTGGTGGCCTTGACGTTGACCTGGTCGAGTTCGACTTGCAGATCTTCGGCGATCAACTGCCGCATGGTGTCGATGTGCGGGGCCATTTTCGGCGCCTGGGCGACGATGGTGGCGTCGACGTTGCCGACCTTCCAGCCCTTGGCGTGGACGATGCCCACCACGTGCCGCAACAGCACGCGGCTGTCGGCGCCCTTGAACTGGGGGTCGGTGTCGGGGAAGTGCTTGCCGATGTCACCCAGCGCTGCAGCGCCAAGCAAGGCATCGCTCAGGGCGTGCAGCAGCACGTCGCCGTCGGAATGGGCCAGCAGGCCGAATGTGTGCGGGATACGCACCCCGCCCAAGGTAATGAAATCACCGTCGCAGAAACGATGCACATCGTAGCCGTGGCCAATACGCATAAGAAAACGCCCTGATTGAGTCAGGGCGTGATTCTACCTGCTTTGGCTGCCATTGGGGCTGGAGGTGATCGCCTCAAGATTTTTAGCGCCTGTGAGATCGAGCGCCGCGCTGGCGGCGCTCGATCTCACAGACACCGAAAATGCAAAGCCCTACACCCGCCCCAACGCCACCGCATGGTGGCGCAGGTGTTCTTCGATGAAGCTGGCAATGAAGTAGTAGCTGTGGTCATAGCCTGGCTGCAGGCGCAGGGTCAGCTCGTGGCCACCCTTGCGTGCTGCCTGCTCCAGCGCTTCAGGCTTGAGCTGCTTTTCGAGGAAGTCGTCACGGTCGCCCTGGTCCACCAGCAACGGTGGGCACTCGCCAGCGGCCGTCTCGGCCAGCAGTACGCTGGCATCCCACTCACGCCAGCGCGCGCGGTCGTCACCCAGGTAGCGGCTGAAGGCTTTCTCGCCCCACGGGCAATCCATGGGGTTGCTGATCGGCGAAAACGCCGACACCGAGCGATAACGCCCCGGGTTGCGCAAAGCGCACACCAGCGCACCGTGCCCGCCCATGGAATGGCCGCTGATGCTGCGCTCGGCCGAGGCCGGGAAATGCGCCTCGATCAACGCCGGCAGCTCCTCTACCACATAGTCATGCATGCGGTAGTGCTTGGCCCAAGGCTGCTGGGTGGCATTGAGGTAGAAGCCGGCCCCCAGGCCAAAGTCCCAGGCGCCGTCCGGGTCGCCAGGCACCTGCTCGCCACGCGGGCTGGTGTCCGGCGCAACGATGATCAACCCCAGTTCGGCAGCCAGGCGCTGGGCGCCTGCCTTCTGCATGAAGTTTTCGTCGGTACAGGTCAGGCCGCTCAGCCAGTACAGCACCGGCAGCTTGGCACCCTGCTCGGCCTGTGGCGGCAGGTACACGGCGAACACCATGTCGCAACCCAGCACGCTGGAATGGTGCCGGTAGCGCTTGTGCCAGCCGCCGAAGCTTTTCTGGCAAGAGATGTTATCCAGGCTCATGGCGCACCTCAGAAGTGGATGACGCTGCGAATGCTCTTGCCTTCATGCATCAGGTCGAAGGCCTTGTTGATGTCTTCCAGGCCCATGGTGTGGGTGATGAACGTATCCAGCGGAATCTCGCCTTTCTCGGACATTTCCACGTAGCTCGGCAACTCGCTGCGGCCACGCACGCCACCGAACGCAGAGCCACGCCAGACCCGGCCGGTCACCAGCTGGAACGGCCGGGTAGCGATTTCCTGGCCGGCACCGGCCACGCCGATGATGACCGACTCGCCCCACCCTTTGTGGCAGCATTCCAGGGCAGCACGCATCAGTTGCACGTTACCGATACATTCAAAGGAGAAGTCCACGCCACCGTCGGTCAGGTCGACAATCACTTCCTGGATCGGGCGGTCGTAGTCTTTCGGGTTGATGCAGTCGGTGGCGCCCAGTTGACGGGCGATCTCGAACTTGGCCGGGTTGATGTCGATGGCGATGATGCGCGAGGCCTTGGCCTTCACCGCACCGATCACCGCCGACAGGCCGATGCCGCCGAGGCCGAAGATGGCCACGGTGTCACCCGGCTTGACCTTGGCGGTGTTGAGCACGGCACCGATACCGGTAGTCACGCCGCAGCCCAGCAGGCAGACCTTTTCCAGAGGGGCTTCTTTCTGGATCTTGGCCACCGAGATTTCCGGCAACACCGTGTACTCGGAGAAGGTCGAGGTGCCCATGTAGTGGAACAGTTGCTGGCCTTTGTAGGAGAAGCGCGTGGTGCCGTCCGGCATCAGGCCCTTGCCTTGGGTAGCACGGATCGCCTGGCACAGGTTGGTCTTGCCCGACAGGCAGAACTTGCACTTGCCGCATTCCGGGGTGTACAGCGGGATCACGTGGTCGCCCACGGCCAGCGAGGTCACGCCCTCGCCTACTGCTTCGACGATCGCACCGCCTTCATGGCCAAGAATGGATGGGAAGATGCCCTCCGGGTCGGCACCCGACAGGGTATAGGCGTCGGTGTGGCAGACACCGCTGGCGACCACGCGCAGCAGCACTTCACCGGCCTTGGGCATGGCCACGTCGACTTCGACGATTTCCAGGGGTTTCTTGGCTTCGAAGGCTACAGCAGCACGGGACTTGATCATCGAGTGTCTCCAGACAGGGTGTCAGTTCAGACCACCAGTGTAATTCACTGACTTTTGATGAATAATCCAGACAAAGACAAAACATTATTGCTGTGCAGGGATAATCATGAGCAACCGCTGGGAAGGCATCGATGAATTCGTGGCTGTCGCCGAATCGGGGCAGTTCACGGCTGCCGCCGAGCGCCTGGGGGTTTCGTCGTCACACATCAGCCGGCAGATCGCCAGGCTGGAAGAACGCTTGCAGACCCGCCTGCTGTACCGCAGTACCCGCCGCGTGACCTTGAGTGAAGCCGGGCAGACCTTTCTGCAGCATTGCCAGCGCCTGCAGGATGGCCGTGAAGAAGCCCTGCGCGCCATGGGTGACCTGGCCAGCGAGCCCAAGGGCCTGCTGCGCATGACCTGCGCGGTGGCCTATGGCGAGCGCTTCATCGTGCCGTTGGTCACACGCTTCATGGCGTTGTACCCCCAGTTGCGCGTGGATGTGGAGTTGAACAACCACACCCTTGACCTGCTGCATGAAGGCATGGACCTGGCCATCCGCCTGGGCAGGCTGGCCGATTCGCGACTGGTGGCGACCCGCCTGGCGCCGCGGCGCATGTACCTGTGCGCATCGCCAGCCTATCTGGAGCGCTATGGCCGGCCGCACAGCCTGTCGGAACTGGCGCGGCACAATTGCCTGATCGGCAGCTCGGATGCGTGGGCACTGCAACAGGACGGCCGCGAGATCAGCCAGCGGGTGCAGGGCAACTGGCGTTGCAACAGTGGCCAGGCGGTTCTGGATGCAGCCTTGCAAGGCATGGGGCTGTGCCAGTTGCCGGACTATTACGTACTGGAGCACCTGCACAGCGGCGCGCTGGTGTCGTTGCTGGAGGGGCATCAACCGCCCAATACCGCGGTTTGGGCGCTGTACCCGCAACAGCGGCACCTGTCGCCGAAAGTGCGGCGGTTGGTGGACTATCTAAAGGAAGGGTTGGCGGGGTTGCCGGAGTATCGCGGGGCCTGATTGCAAAGGGGTCCGCTGCGCGGCCCTATCGCCGGCAAGCCAGCTCCCACAGGGATCGCATCAGGGCTGACAGGTGTTTGCCACAAGGTATGGCAGCGCCTGTTAGAGCGAGCGCCGCCCGCGCGGCGCAATCGCGAGCTGCGCTCGCTCCTACGTTTGTTTCGGGCCAGTAACCCCTGTGCCAGATGCGCGCGGCCGCCTTGTTCGTACGACGCGATTTTGAGGCATGCGCCAAGGCGTTCGCGCGCAAA
>NZ_BLJG01000311.1 GCF_009932375.1 Pseudomonas juntendi | reverse complement strand
CCATCGCGACGCAAGGCCGCTGCTAGGGTAAGCGTCCGGCGAACTCACCTTCCGAACTCCAGCATTAAGGGCGATGGTGTCCGCGTATTTTTAAGCGGACGCGATCACCCTTATCGCCAGGATTTCCATGCGCCAACGAAGCTCTTATCCGAAACCATTCAAAGCCCAGGTCGTTCAGGAATGCCTGCAACCTGGCGCGACGGTGTCCAGTGTCGCCATCAGCCACGGCATCAATGCCAACGTCATCCGTAAATGGCTGCCGCTCTATCGAGATCAGCCCGCAACGACTTCACTACCGGCTTTCGTCCCGCTAAAAGCCCCACCTAAACGGCCAGTCGAAGCGTCAGTGATCATCGAGTTGCCCATGGCAGGGCAATTGATCACGGTGAAATGGCCAGCCTCGGATCCCGAGGGCTGCGCGCAATTTATTCGGGCTGTCGCTCAATGATTCGCATCGATGCGATCTGGCTGGCAACCGAGCCTATGGACATGCGCGCCGGTACCGAAACGGCACTGGCCCGGGTGATTGCGGTGTTCGGTGCGGCGAAGCCGCACTGCGCTTATCTGTTCGCCAATCGCCGGGCCAACCGGATGAAAGTGCTGGTGCACGACGGCGTGGGCGTCTGGCTCGCAGCGAGACGACTGAACCAAGGCAAGTTCCACTGGCCCGGCATTCGCAATGGCTGCGAGGTCGAGCTCGACAACGAACAACTCCAGGCGTTGGTACTGGGCTTGCCGTGGCAGCGCGTTGGCGCCGGCGGTGTAATCAGCATGCTGTAACCGCCGGCCATTTGGCCGGTCTACTTGTCGTCGTCCCGCGCCTGCTCTGGCACAATCGGCGGCATGACTTTCTCGCCCAACCTCGACCAGATGACCCCGGAACAGCTTCGTGCCTTGGCGGCACAGGCGTTGCAGCTGCAGTCCCAGGTCGAGGCGATGAGCAGAAAGATCCAGAACGATGAAATCCTCATCGAACAGTTCAAGTTCGAAATCGCCCTGCTCAAACGGCACAAGTTTGCCAAGCGCAGCGAGCAAATCAGCCCGGCTCAAAGCAGCTTGCTGGATGACCTGCTCGACACAGACCTTGAAGCTATCGAGGCCGAGCTGAAACAGCTCCTCCCAGCTGCGCCACAGTCCGAACCACGGCAATCCCCGAAACGTGCGCCCTTGCCGCCGCAGTTTCCACGCACCGTCATTCGCCATGAACCCGAAAACACTCAGTGCGCCTGTGGTTGCCAGCTCCAACGCATCGGCGAAGACGTCAGCGAGAAGCTGGATTACACGCCGGGCGTGTTTACCGTCGAGCAACATGTACGTGGTAAATGGGCCTGCCGTCAGTGTGAAACACTGATCCAGGCGCCAGTGCCGGCGCAGGTTATCGACAAAGGTATCCCGACCGCAGGCCTGCTGGCCCACGTGATGGTGGCCAAGTTTGCCGATCACTTGCCGCTGTATCGGCAGGAGAAGATTTTTGGCCGCGCCGGGCTGGCAATTGCTCGCTCGACCCTGGCGCAGTGGGTTGGACAAACCGGTGTGCGACTTCAGCCGTTGGTCGATGCACTGCGTGAAGCGGTGCTGAACCAGGGTGTGATCCACGCCGACGAAACACCGGTACAAATGCTTGCGCCAGGCGAGAAGAAAACCCACCGGGCTTATGTCTGGGCCTACAGCACCACGCCGTTCTCGGCGCTCAAGGCGGTGGTTTACGACTTCAGCCCAAGCCGTGCTGGCGAACATGCGCGCAACTTTCTGGGTGACTGGAACGGCAAGCTGGTCTGCGACGACTTCGCTGGCTACAAAGCCGGGTTTGAACAAGGCATCACTGAAATCGGCTGCATGGCTCACGCCCGTCGCAAGTTCTTTGATCTGCACGTAGCGAATAAAAGCCAGTTGGCTGAACAGGCCCTGCACTCGATCAGCGGTTTGTACGAGGTCGAACGCCAAGCGCGAGACATGAGTGATGAAGATCGTTGGCGAATACGTCAGGAAATGGCGGTGCCAATCCTCAAAGCACTGCATGACTGGATGTTGGCCCAGCGCGACTTGGTGCCCAACGGATCAGCCACAGCTAAAGCCCTCGATTACAGCCTGAAACGCTGGGTAGCGCTGACGCGCTACCTGGACGATGGGGCTGTGCCCATCGACAACAACCAGGTCGAGAACCAGATACGGCCATGGGCACTCGGGCGCTCGAACTGGTTATTTGCTGGATCCCTGCGCAGCGGTAAGCGGGCTGCGGCCATCATGAGTTTGATCCAGTCGGCACGCATGAATGGGCGCGATCCGTATGCATATCTCAAGGATGTACTGACGCGGCTGCCAACGCAGAAGGCAAGTCAAATCGAACAACTGCTGCCGCATCAGTGGATAGGTGGCTGATCTGCGCGAGGCCTATTTCCCGTACCCTCACGGACAAACGATACTAAGGACAGATATGCGCATTCGAGCAACGAGCGAGAACGACTGGATGTTACTCAAGCGCGTCAGGCTTGCCGCGCTTCTGGATACGCCAACAGCCTTTGGCGTCAGTTACAAGGCTGCTGCTCACTATGACTGCGACCAGTGGAAACAAAGAGCCTCATCTACGGGAACCGAATTCTGGCTGGCATTCGAGGAAGGCAGGCCCGTCGGGATGGTCGGTGCCGCAGTCAGTGAGTCGGAGCGCTTCAATTTGATCGGGATGTGGGTTGAGCCTGCGGCTAGGGGCTCTGGCATCGCAAAAGAACTGGTGGATATCGTAAAGGCTCGATCCACTGAGAGAGGTTTTGACGGCGTTTTTCTGGATGTCTCTCCTGAAAACGCTAGAGCCTCAAGCTTCTATTTGAAACAGGGGTTTGTCTTCCTGGATGAATGGGAGCCATTGGAAAGTCATCCGCATATTACTGTTCAGACTATGTTATGGACGAGGCAGTGACCTCACCCCTAAAAGGGTTGCAGCTAGACCATCGCACTGTGACTTCCCTGGACGCTTAC
>NZ_BLJG01000310.1 GCF_009932375.1 Pseudomonas juntendi | reverse complement strand
AGGCCGCTCCTACAGGGGCCTGTGGAAGCGGGCTTTTGTCGCAAATGGGCCGCGAAGCGGCCACTCATGCTCGAGCGCTAGCGATCATTCTTCTGGTAAATGATCTTCTTGGTCCCGCCGTCGCACGTCCCGACCACCATATTCGGGTCCTGGACCTCACTGTTAGGCACGATCTCCAGGGTGTACGAAGCCACCCCTTGGGCCTGGATCTTGGCCTCGATCTCGGCTTTCAGTTCTTCGCACGGCTTGACCGCCGCCAGCGCAGATGTGGCGACCAGCGAAGCGAACACGGCGATTGCTACGCGAATCATGGAACGGCTCCTGAAAAGGCAGTATTGCTGCCGACGTTGGTTAGACTACAGCAAACTGCCATCGTTGCGCCGCTTCAGCCCACCAACGCCGCATCCAGGCTGATCTTGGCGTTGAGCACCTTCGACACCGGGCAGCCTGCTTTGGCCTTGTTGGCTATTTCCATGAACTGCGCCTCGCTGGCGCCTGGCACCTTGGCTCGCAACACCAGGTGTACAGCGGTAATGGCAAAACCATCAGGCTGCTTGTCGAGGGTGACTTCCGCCGCCGTGTCGATCCGGTCCGGGGTGAGCCCGGCCTCGCCGAGCATCATCGACAGCGCCATCGAGAAGCAGCCCGCATGCGCCGCACCGATCAGTTCCTCTGGGTTGGTACCCGGCGTGTCCTCGAAACGGGTGTTGAAGCCATAAGGGTTCTGCTTGAGGGCGCCGCTTTCGGTTGAAAGCAGCCCTTTACCGTCCTTCAAACCACCTTGCCAGATCGCCGATGCTGTCTTCTTCATGATGCCTCCTTGTCACTCGGTTACGTGCCTATGGGTTCAGAGGTCAGGTACGCCCGGCAAGTTCAGAGCAATTGCGCACCCCCCATTGAATCCAACGATTACGCCCATACAGAGTCATAAAGGCCTCTGGCCAATCATTCTTGCGGAGGCCCCATGACGCAGCTACGTGACCTGAAGATTTCCACCCTCGACCTTGTGCCCGTTCGCGCCGACGCCGGCCCGGCGCAGTCGCTGCGCAACTCGCTGGACCTGGCGCAGCATGTCGAACGCTTCGGCTACAACCGTTTCTGGGTGGCCGAACACCACAACATGGACGGCATCGCCAGCTCGGCGACCTCGGTGCTTATCGGCTACCTTGCCGGGGGCACTTCGAGCATTCGCGTAGGCTCCGGCGGGGTCATGCTGCCCAACCATGCGCCACTGGTGATCGCCGAGCAGTTCGGCACCCTCGCCAGCCTGTACCCGGGGCGCATCGACCTCGGCCTTGGCCGTGCGCCAGGCTCCGACCAGATGACTGCATACGCCTTGCGCCGAGACCGCGCAGGTGGCCCGGACGATTTCCCGGACGATGTCGAAGAGCTGTCACGCTACCTTGGCCCCCGAACCGATGATCAAAAAGTGATCGCTGTGCCTGGGCAGGACACCGATGTGCCCATGTGGCTGCTGGGCTCCAGCCTGTTCAGCGCGCAACTGGCCGGTATGCGCGGCATGCCCTATGCCTTCGCCTCGCACTTCGCGCCGCGTTACATGCACGAGGCAATCCGCGTGTATCGCAACCACTTCAAACCGTCCACCACGCTGGACAAACCCTATGTGATGCTCGGCATTCCCATGGTGGTTGCCGAAACCGATGAACAGGCCGAATACCTGGCCACTTCGGTGTACCAGCGCATTCTGGCGCTGATTCGCGGGCAGAGCCTGATGCAGAAACCCCCGGTACCCAGCATGGACGGCTTATGGCTGCCCCATGAACGCGATGCGGTAGGCAGCTTCCTAGGGTTGGCGATGATCGGCAGCCCGCAGAAAGTGCGCGCCAAAGTGGAGGTGTTGCTGGAGCAAACCGGGGCGGATGAGCTGATGTTTACCTGTGACCTGTACGAGCATGCAGACCGTATCCGCGCTTATGAGCTGCTGGCGCAGGCTTTGAAGAGCGAGTGAACCCCTTCGCGAGTGCCCCCGCGAAGGGGCCACCGCGTCAGCCGCGGCGGTAGACGATTTCCTTGGTGCCGCCTTCGCAGCTGCCGATCACCTTGCCCGCCGGGTCGCCCTTTTCGACGATCTCCAGCTTGTAGCCAACAACCCCCTTGGCATCGAGCTTGGCGGCAATTTCCGCTTTCAGCTCCTCGCAGGGTTTGCCCGCCGCCATCGCGCCACCGGCCAGCGTCATCAGGCCCAGCGCCAGTATCAGTTTGTTCATCACTTGCATTCCTTGTGCAGATGAAACCAGAAAGGGGCGCCCACCAGGGCGCCCTGTTCCTAATACCCCATCAGTGCAACCTGTTCCAGCCTGGCTGTGTTTCAGCTATTGGCGATACGGAAGCCCACCTTCAACGTCACCTGGAAGTGCGCGACCTTGTTGTCGCGAATATGGCCACGGGTCTCGGCCACCTCGAACCACTCCATGTGCTTGATGCTCTGGCCGGCTTCGGCCAGGGCATTGTTGATCGCATCTTCGATACTGGTAGGCGAAGACCCCACCAGTTCGACCTTCTTGTAGGTGTGATGATCGGTCATGAGCGCTCTCCTTGGGTAACAGTGATATTCAGCCTGGCAGTGCGAGCCTGGTTTACCTGCGAGCTGTCATCAGGGGCGAAAGTTCGATCGCACTTTCGTGCAGCCCAAGGGTCGCACTTCATAGAGTCCATACTGCAAAGGAGAGTCAACATGCCCCGCAATTCGCTGCGTAAAACATCCCTGGAAAGCATGGAAGCAGAGATCGAAAGCCTGCTGAAAAGCCTGGAAAGCCTGAAGCACGATGCCTCCGAAGAAACCCAGAAATCAGTCAAGGCCATGCGCAGCAACGCCGAGAGTGCCCTGCGCCATTCGCGCAGCCTGCTGAGCGATGCCTATGAGGAAGTCAAGGAGCGTACCCGCCAGACCGGCATCGCCACCCGCGACTATGCCCAGGAGCACCCGTACACCACTGCCGGTGTAGCCATCGGCGCCCTGGGCCTGCTGGCAGCTTACCTGCTGTGTAAGCGCAACTAAGCGCTCTGCCCTAGCAGTTCTGCCCGCAACCATTGCGCCAGTTGCTCGGCGCGCCCGTCAGCGGCGCGCCGAGGTACCCACAGCGCCAGCGCCGCCGGGGTCGGTGAAAAGCCCCACGGCGCACTCAGGCGGCCCGCCCGCAGGTCATCGGCGACCAGGGGTTGCGGCGCAATCGCCACGCCCAGTCCCGCCACCGCAGCTTCCAACAGGTAATACAAGTGCTCGAAAGCCTGCCCGTAGTGCATGGCAGCCGGCTCCAGGCCCTGCTGCGCCGCCCAGGTCGGCCAAGCCTGTGGCCGCGAGGTGGTGTGCAACACGGCTTCTTCGAGCAAAGCTTTGGCTGGCGCCCCCTGCAAGCGCTGGTAACCGGCGAAGTGCGGGCTCAGCACCGGGCCGATTCGCTCCTCGGCCAACACATGCACCTGCATGTCTGCCGGCCACGGGGGCTCGGCATACACCAATAGCGCATCCAGCCCTGGCCGCCTTGGATCAAGGTCACCCTCACCGGCTGAAAGGTGCAGGCGCAGCTCTGGCAAGTCTGCCTGCAAACGCCCCAACCGCGGGATGAACCAGCGCGCCAGCAGGCTGCCTGAGCAACCCAGTACGAACGGGGCCTCGCGGGTGTCGCGGCTCAGTTCCGCACATGCGCTGCGCAAGCGGTCGAACGCCTCGCCACTGGCATCGCGCAGGCGCAGGCCGGCATCTGTGAGTTTGATGCCACGCCCTTCCTTGACGAACAACGCCACCCCCAGATGCTCCTCAAGCACCTTGATCTGCCGGCTCACGGCACCATGGGTAACGTGCAATGCCTCAGCCGCCTGGCTGACACTGTTAAGCCGGGCAGTGGCCTCGAAAGCACGCAGGGCATTGAGGGGAGGGAGGTCGTCGGCCATTACCTGTGAGTTTTCCTGACAAGTTTGCGCAATCTTATCGGTTTTCAGCCGGGCCTGTCGTGGTTAGAGTAAAGCCCATCACTCATTGCCTACGCCCTGGAGCGCCCCATGACCCAGTCCCAATACCGCCCCGGCCCCGACGCCAATGGCCTGTTCGGCTCGTTCGGCGGCCGCTATGTGGCCGAAACCCTGATGCCACTTGTGCTGGACCTGGCCCGGGAATACGAAGCGGCCAAGGCCGACCCGCAATTCCTCGAAGAGCTGGCCTACTTCCAGCGCGACTACATCGGCCGCCCCAACCCGCTGTACTTCGCCGAGCGCCTGACCGAACACTGCGGCGGCGCCAAGATCTTCTTCAAGCGTGAAGAGCTCAACCACACCGGCGCGCACAAGGTGAACAACTGCATCGGCCAGGTGCTGCTGGCCAAGCGCATGGGCAAGAAACGCCTGATCGCCGAAACCGGCGCCGGCATGCACGGCGTGGCGACCGCTACCGTCGCTGCGCGCTTCGGCCTGCCCTGCGTGATCTACATGGGCGCCACCGATATCGAACGCCAGCAGGCCAACGTGTTCCGCATGAAGCTGCTGGGCGCCGAGATCGTTCCGGTTACCGCGGGCACCGGCACCCTCAAGGACGCCATGAACGAAGCGCTGCGCGACTGGGTGACCAACGTCGACGACACGTTCTACCTGATCGGCACCGTGGCGGGCCCGCACCCATACCCGGCAATGGTCCGCGACTTCCAGTCGATCATCGGCAAGGAAACCCGTGCCCAGTTGCAGGAAAAGGAAGGCCGCCTGCCGGACAGCCTGGTCGCCTGCGTGGGGGGTGGCTCCAACGCCATGGGCCTGTTCCATGAGTTCCTCGAAGAGCCAACCGTCCAGATCATCGGCGTTGAAGCCGGCGGCCACGGTGTGCACACCGACAAGCATGCTGCCAGCCTGAACGGCGGTGTGCCCGGCGTACTGCACGGCAACCGCACCTATCTGTTGCAGGACGATGACGGCCAGATTACCGACGCTCACTCGATTTCGGCCGGCCTCGACTACCCGGGCATCGGCCCCGAGCATGCCTACCTGCATGAGGTGAAGCGCGTTGAATACGTCAGCATCACCGATGACGAAGCGCTGGATGCGTTCCACGCCACGTGCCGCCTGGAGGGCATCATCCCGGCCCTGGAAAGCGCTCACGCCCTGGCCGAGGCAATCAAGCGCGCCCCGCAGCTGCCCAAGGACCACCTGATGGTGATCTGCCTGTCGGGCCGCGGCGACAAAGACATGCAAACCGTCATGAGCCACATGGCCACCCAGGAGAAACAGGCATGAGCCGTCTAGAACAACGCTTCGCCGAGTTGAAAGCCGAAGGCCGCTCGGCACTGGTCACCTTCGTTACCGCAGGCGACCCGGGCTATGACGCCTCGCTGCAGATCCTCAAGGGCCTGCCTGCTGCGGGCGCCGATGTGATCGAACTGGGCATGCCATTCACCGACCCGATGGCCGATGGCGTAGCCATCCAGCTCGCTACCCTGCGCGCGTTGGAAGCGGGCCAGAACCTGGTCAAGACCCTGCAGATGGTTCGTGAATTCCGTGTGGACAACCACACCACGCCGATCGTGCTGATGGGCTACTACAACCCGATCCACCGTTTTGGCGTGGAAGCGTTCGTGAATGAAGCCAAGCAGGCTGGCGTCGATGGCCTGATCATCGTCGACCTGCCGCCGGAGCACGATGCAGAACTGGCGACCCCGGCCCAGGCTGCAGGTATCGACTTCATTCGCCTGACCACCCCGACCACCGACGACGCGCGCCTGCCGCGTGTGCTGGCGCGCAGCTCCGGGTTCGTCTACTACGTGTCCGTGGCCGGTGTGACCGGGGCCGGCTCGGCGACCACCGAGCACGTGACCGAAGCCATTGCCCGCCTGCGTCGGCATACCGACCTGCCGATCAGCGTTGGCTTCGGCATTCGCACCCCAGAGCAGGCGGCGAACATCGCCCGGCTGGCCGATGGCGTGGTAGTGGGCTCGGCGCTGGTCGACAAGATTGCCCAGGCCAACACGGCCGAACAGGCGGTGAGCGATGTGTTGAGCCTGTGCTCGGCACTGGCGGAAGGGGTGCGCGGCGCCCGTCGCTGACCGGCGTCGCCTTCATCGCCGGCAAGCCAGCTCCCACAAGGATTTCACAGGGCCTGAGGGTGGCGCTGTACCTGTGGGAGATTCTATGGTTCCTGGCAAGGGTAGCCGCTGCATCTTCAGTGCCTGTGAGATCGAGCGCCGCCCGCGCGGCGCATCGCGAGCTGCGCTCGCTCCTACGTTTGTTTCGGGCCAGTAGCCT
>NZ_BLJG01000309.1 GCF_009932375.1 Pseudomonas juntendi | reverse complement strand
TCCTACGTTTGTTTCGGGCCAATTATTCCTGTGGGATTTGCGCGCGAACGCCTTGGTGCATGCCTCAATATCGCGCCGTACAAACAAGGCGGCCGCGCGCGCCTGTCACAGGCGTTACTGGCCCGAAACAAACGTAGGAGCGAGCGCAGCTCGCGATTGCGCCGCGCGGGCGGCGCTCGATCTCACAGGCGCTGAAGATACTGCGGCTACCCTTGCCCGAAACCAGAGAATCTCCCACAGGGGCTGTTGTCGTCGATGCGCCCCCGCGGTGCCGCTCGTCCAGTGACCGGCACTCTCTGGCGGGGAGCGTTTCAACCGTTCAGGTACAACTGCAGGAGTGAACACCATGCCACGCGGCGACAAAGGCAAGTACACCGAAAAACAGAAGCGCAAGGCCGAGCACATCGAGCACGCCTATGAGGATAAAGGCCTGGCCAAAGAGGAAGCCGAAGCGCGCGCCTGGGCCACGGTCAACAAGCAATCCGGCGGCGGTGAAAAGAAAGGCGGTTCGGGGAACAGCACCTCTGCCAGCGAGAAGAAAACCGCCCGCGCCGATTCAGCCAGGCGGGCAGCACACACCCGCCAGGGGCAGGCGCGTTCATCTGGCAGCTCACTGGAAAGCCAGACAAAGGAAAGCCTGCTGAAGGAAGCCCGCAGCAAAGCGATAAAAGGCCGCTCCAGCATGACCAAAGCTGAACTGGTCGCCGCCCTGCACAAGCACGGCTGATCGCTACCCTCACCGCTTGGTGAGGGCTCGCCGTACGTGATCAGACCATGCCGGCGATCTCCGCAGCGTCGGCATCCGGGCAGCGGTTGCGACAGTCACACTCGAATTCCGCCTGGGCTCGGGTGGCAAAGTTCAGGCTCAAACGCACCTTGTCTTGCGTATCGTAGAGGTCGTAACCCTCGCCCAATGCAGCGGGAAAGCCAAGCCGCCGAGGCTGAACCTCTTTTTTCAGCGGCACTGCGGGAACCACAACGAAGCGTGTTTGCATGATCATCCCTCTGCGGCCGTGATTTAGTATTAGTACCGCTAGGTGAAAGCATCAAGAAGACTCATGCAATATTTTGGGTCAGCGGTCTGCACGCCGAGGCGTCATTCGCCGGCAACCGCTCTGCGCCCGGCGTTTCATCGATGGCACTGATGTTCACTATCACGCCGTTCGCCTGTCGGCCACCCATACCCAGCCCTATAATCCCCGGCCAATCCCCCCTCCCGCGCCTGCTACAGGCGTCATCCCTCCTTGGAATTCACCACCATGCCAAGTGCCAGCCAGGCCCCACGGGGCCGTCCTGAACATAATCAACAGAGCGTGACCCAGCAGTGGCTGGCGATCCTCTCGGTCGCCATTGGCGCCTTCGCCCTGGTCACCAGCGAATTTCTGCCAGTGGGCGTTCTCAACGATGTCGCCAGCGACCTGGGTATCAGTGCAGGCTTCGCCGGCCTGATGGTCACCCTGCCCGGCATCATGGCCGCGCTGGCCGCCCCGGCCATTTCCGTGGGCGTTGGCGCGCTGGACCGGCGCTACCTGCTGATCGGCCTGACGCTGATCATGATCATCGCCAACAGCATCGTCGCCTATGCGGGCGACTTCAGCCTGCTATTGCTCGGCCGGGTGCTGCTGGGTGTCAGCATCGGCGGCTTCTGGGCCACGGCCATCGCCCTCAGCGGGCGCCTGGCCCCTGAGGGCGTTGGCGTGGCCAAGGCCAACTCGATCATCATGGCCGGGGTGACCCTGGCGACGGTGGTGGGCGTGCCGGTAGGCACCTGGCTAAGTGGCCTGCTGGGCTGGCGAATGACCTTCCTGGTGACTGCACTGGTGGGCGTGCCCGTGCTCCTGGCGCAGGTGTTGCTGCTGCCGCGGCTTTTGCCCGAAAAAGCCATTGGTGTGCGCGACCTGCCGGCGCTGTTCATCAACCCGCAAGCGCGTGTGGGCCTGATCGCCGTGCTGTTGATTGGCCTGGCGCATTTTGCCGCCTACACCTATGTAGCGCCGTTCTTCAAACAGAACGCCGGCTTCGACGGCCCGACCATCGGCTCATTGTTGCTGCTGTATGGCGTGGCCGGGTTCATGGGCAATATCTTCGCCGGCTTCGCCGCCAACCGCAGTGTGCGCCATTCGCTGATGCTGGTGGCACTGCTGATCGCCGCCAGCACAGCGCTGTTTCCGTACTTCGCCACCGGCCTGACCGGCGCGGCGATGCTGATTGCGCTGTGGGGGTTCGCCTTCGGCGCGTTCCCGGCCTGCGCCAATATCTGGATGTTCGTGGTCGCGCCCAAGGATGTCGAGCGGGGCATGCCGCTGTTCGTGGCCTTGTTCCAGGTGATCATTGCCGTAGGCTCGTTCTTTGGCGGCCAAGTGGTGGACCACATGGGCACCGCAGTGCTCTTGAGCCTGGCCACGGCCCTGGTGGGCTGTGGCTTCGTCACCGTGCTGGTGCTGGGGCGCAACGTCAGTAACGGTTTGGCCCAGCAACCCGCGTAAATGGCCGGGCGGGGTTGGCGGCCCTTGTCCCCCGCATCGGCAAGTTGTCCTCCGTTCAGCTGAACAACCGGGCCAGGCACGCCAGCTTCTTCTTGTAAGAGCGGCGTGCCTCCAGTGCCTGCTCCAGGCTGACTTTCAGAAAGCGTGCCTGCTGATTCGGCTGCATCTGCCCGATCAGGTCGAGGTCGGCGCTGATCACCGTGCCAATCATGGCGTAGCCACCGCCCGATACGGCATCCCGGTGCAGGATGATCGGCTCCAGCCCGGCCGGTACCTGGATCGAGCCGATGGGGTAGCAGCTGTCGACGATGTTGGAAGGGTCCGAACCAGCACCGAACGGTTGCTCCCGTGGCTGGAAACTCAAGGCACTGCCGCCTTTGTAGCGGTAACCGATGCGATCCGCCTCGGAGCCTACCGTCCAGGCTTCGGTGAAGAAGCTTTGCGCAGCAGCTTCGGTCAGCCGGTGAAAATACAACCCCGGCACCACCCGCAGCACCACTTCGCCGCCCAGGGCCTGGCGCAGTGCCATCGGCAGGCTTGCGCCGGCGCGGCCGGTGCCGGTGGGCGTGCCGACCGGCAACAGGTCACCGGCCAACAACTTGCGCCCCTGGAAGCCACCCAAGGCCCCAAGCGCGTAGGTCGATCGGCTACCCAGCACCTCGGCCACATCAATCCCCCCCGCCACTGCCAGGTAGGCCCGCGCCCCCGCCGTCGGGAAGCTGAAACGCAGCACCTGCCCGGCGCGCACGGCAAATGCCGTGTCAGGCCGCTGCTCGCGGCCATCGAGCAAGGCGGGCATCTGCGCACCGCACACTGCCACCAGCGCATCTGCCTGGAACTCAAGTTCAGGGCCGACCAGCGCACATTCCAGGCCGGCAGCGCCCGGCGGGTTGCCCACCAGGTAATTGGCTGCGCTCAGGGCATACTGGTCGAGCGCGCCAGATGGCGGAATGCCCAGGTGGTAATAGCCTTCGCGGCCCAGGTCCTGCACGGAGGTCGCCAGGCCCGGTTTGAGTACCTTGATCATGCCAGCACCTCCTGCAGCGATTTCGGGTAGCCGACCGGGTCGGCAAGGAATGCGTCCAGGGAAAACACCACCGGGCGAATGCGCAGGTCGAAACGGCCCTCCTCCACCTCAGCCACTGCCTGGTCATACGCGCGGCGGTCGATGGGTTTGAATTGCACGATGTCACCTGGGCGGAAGAACACCATGTGCTCCTTCAGGTAGCTCAAGGTCTGTTGCGGGTCGTAGATCGGTGCCGGGGTGACGCCGAACATCTGGTAACCGCCCGCGCCGCGCACCGAATAGATGCAACCGAAACAACCGCCATGGCCCAGGGTCAGGCGGGGCGTGTCGGTACGCGGCCGCAGGTACTTGGGCACTTGCAACTGGCGCTGGCGCTCGACCATCTGGAACATGAACGGCAGGCCAGCGACGAAGCCGACCATGGAAACGAACCACGGTGCACCGCTGTGCGCGGCAATGAACGCGTCGACATCGGCCAGGCCGTTGATGCGGGCCGCGTACTCCAGGTCGGTGCTGGCCGGGTCCTGGTGGCGGTCCCGGAAGCGCATCAAGGTTTCGTGGGTCCAGGGGTCGTTGTACAGCACCGGAATCTCAATGATGCGGGTATGCAACGAACGCTCGGCCACCGCCTGCGCTTCGGCACCGCGCACCGCTGCCAGCAGGGCATCGGGGGCGATGCGGTCGGGGTCGAAACGCACCTGGAACGACGCGTTGGCCAAGCACACATCCAGCACGCCGTCCAGCGCCAGGCGCTCTACCGCACGGGTGACGGCCATACCTTTGAAGAAGGCTTCCAGCGACATGCTCTCGCTGACCTCGGCAAACAGGTGCTCGTCGGCGCCGAAGCTGTAGCGGATAGGCGTTGTAGCAAGCGATTCGGCCATGACTGTTCCTTTTCTTGAAATCTTTATAGAAAGGCAGGCGAAAACAACATGATCAGGCTCCGGCCTGTGGCTGCCGGATGCCAGCGTCAGCGCGGTGCACGCACCACGATGCCAGCCTGGTCCAGCGCCTTGCGCGTGGCCTCGACCAGGTCGAGGGCGCCTGGCGTGTCACTGTGCAGGCAAATGGAATCGAACTCGATGGCCAGGTCCTGGCCCTCGACGGTGCGCACCACACCTTGCCGACAAGCCCGCAGTACGCGCTCGGCGACCGCCAAAGGCTGGTAGCCCCTTACGTTACGGGTGAACACGATCGAGCCGCTCAGGTCGTACTCGCGGTCGGCATAGAACTCGCGCACCACCGGCTGGCCAAGCTCCTGGGCAATGCGGCAGATCACCGAGCCGGGCATGCAGAACAGCAATAACTGCGGTTCGATCAGCCGCAGGTTTTCCACCAGCAAGCGTGCAGCTTGCTCGTCACGGGCCAGGTGCATGTAAAGCGCCCCGTGGGGTTTGATGTGCTGCAGGCTCACGCCCTGGGCCCGGGCGATTTCACGCAGCGCCCCGAGCTGGTAAAGCATGTCGTCGACCAGTTCCTGCGCCGATGCGTTGATGTGCCGGCGACCGAAACCGACCAGGTCGCGGAACCCCGGGTGTGCCCCCACGGCAACCCCCAGGGCCTTGGCCCGCTCCACCGTACGGCGCATGGTGCCGGGGTCGCCGGCATGAAAACCGGTGGCGATATTGGCGCTGCTGATGTAACCCATCAGCTCGTTATCCACGCCGTCGCCAATGGTCCACGGGCCAAAGCCCTCGCCCATGTCCGAGTTGAAATCCACTGCTTGCATGACCGTATCTCCCTGGCGCTTGTGGCTGCATGCAAGCCACGTTAGATTCTCCCCTACCCCTTGGGAAGATCTATAAACAGAATGGGTGTCTTCGGAAAAACAGATACCCCGGGAGCCTGCCGTGTCACTTACCTTGCGCCAGGTGCGCTACTTTGTCGCCACTGCCGAAATCGGCCAGATCTCCCAGGCCGCCATCCACCTCAATATTTCCCAGTCGGCGGTCACCACGGCAATCAAAGAGCTGGAGGCCATGCTCGGCGTGCTGCTGTTCCAGCGCTCCGCCCAGGGCATGAACCTGACCGAAGCCGGCCGGCACTTCCTCAACCGCGCCTACGTCATCCTGCGCAGCGTCGACGATGCGCTGAACAGCCCTTTGCCGGACATACGTGCCAGCGGCCTGTTGCGCCTGGCAGCCAGCTACACGGTGATCGGCTACTTCCTGCCGCACCACTTGCAGCGCCTGGAACACTGGCACCCCGACGTGACCCTGGAACTTTACGAACAAGAGCGCAGTGCCATCGAGCAAGGGCTGCTGGAGGGGCGTTTCGACATGGCGGTGGTGCTGACCGCCAACCTGACCCACCCGGCTATCGTTTCAGAAACGCTGTTCAACTCCGAGCGCCGCCTATGGCTGCCCGCGCACCACCCCCTGTGCGAACGCTCGGCCGTGAGCCTGGCCGATGTCGCCACAGAGCCGTTCATTTTGTTGACCGTGGACGAAGCCGAGCAAAGCGCCATGCGCTATTGGCAGCAGGCCGGGCAACGGCCCAGCGTGCGCGTGCGCACCAGTTCGGTGGAGGCGGTGCGCAGCATGGTCGCCAATGGCAGTGGCGTAGCGATTCTGTCAGACCTGGTGCACCGGCCATGGTCGCTGGAGGGCAAGCGCATCGAAACAGTGACCATCAGCGACCCGGTAGCGCCCATGAGCGTGGGGCTGGCCTGGCACCGCGAGCGGGCGTTCAGCCCGGCGATGCAGGCTTTGCGCAATTACTTCCACGGTGCCTTCCTGGCACCGCAGCAGTGGGCTGCACGGCGCTGAACACGCTGTGCCAGGCATTTCGCGCAGGGCCTGGCTCCCGGCCGAACGATCCGACCGCTCTGCCGTCATAACCTGAGCCGGTGCCGACACGCAAAGAGGACGCGAAATGACCCAGCCCGACCCTGCATACGTGAAATGGCTCGAAGCGCGCGCCATGCTCAAGGCTTCCCAGGAGCGCGCCAGCCTTTATTCAGGCCAGTCGCGCCTGTGGCAACAACCCTACGCCGAGGCTCAGCCCCGCCGGGCCACTGAAATCGCCTCGGTCTGGCTGACCGTTTACCCCGATGCCATCATCGCCCCAGAGGGCTGCTCGGTGCTCGGTGCCCTGGCCCATGAAGCCTTGTGGAAGCGCCTGTCGGAAATCGGCATTCAAGGCCTGCACACCGGGCCGATCAAGCTGTCTGGCGGTATTCGCGACCGCGAGCTCACACCCAGCGTGGACGGCAACTTCGACCGCATCAGCTTCGATATCGACCCGCTCTATGGCAGCGAGCCGGAGCTGATCCAGATGAGCCGCATGGCCGCCGCGCACAATGCGGTGACCATCGACGACCTGATCCCTTCGCACACCGGCAAGGGCGCCGACTTCCGCCTGGCGGAAATGGCCTACGGCGCCTACCCGGGCCTGTACCACATGGTGGAGATACGCGAGGAAGACTGGCACTTGCTGCCCGAGGTGCCACCCGGACGTGACTCGGCCAACCTGCTGCCCGCACAGTGCGACGAGCTCAAGGCACGCCATTACATCGTCGGGCAGTTGCAGCGGGTGATTTTCTTCGAGCCGGGGGTCAAGGAAACCGACTGGAGCGCCACCCCACCGGTCACCGGTGTCGACGGCAAGACCCGGCGTTGGGTCTACCTGCACTACTTCAAGGAAGGCCAGCCGTCGCTGAACTGGCTGGACCCCACCTTTGCCGCCCAGCAGATGATCATCGGCGACGCCCTGCATGCCCTGGATTGCCTGGGTGCACGTGGCCTGCGCCTGGATGCCAACGGTTTTCTCGGGGTGGAAACCCGCGCCAATGGCACCGCCTGGTCGGAAAGCCACCCGCTGTCGCTGGTCGGCAACCAATTGATCGGTGGCATGATCCGCAAGGCCGGCGGTTTCAGTTTCCAGGAGCTGAACCTGACCCTCGATGACATTGCGCAAATGTCCAAGGGCGGTGCCGACCTGTCCTACGACTTCATCACCCGGCCCGCCTACCAACATGCCTTGCTGACCGGCGACACCGAGTTCCTGCGCCTGATGCTCAAGGAAATGCACGCCTTCGGCATCGACCCGGCCTCATTGATCCATGCCCTGCAGAACCACGACGAACTGACCGTGGAGCTGGTGCACTTCTGGACCCTGCATGCCCATGACATGTATCTGTACAAGGGCCAGACATTACCAGGCAACATCCTGCGCGAGCACATCCGCGAAGAAATCTACGAACGCCTGTCGGGCGAGCATGCGCCCTATAACCTGCGCTTCGTCACCAATGGCATCGCCTGCACCACCGCCAGCCTCATCACTGCGGCATTGGGCATCCGCGACCTCGACCAGATAGGCCCGGGGGACATCGAGCAGATCCAGAAACTGCACCTGCTGCTGGTCATGTACAACGCCATGCAGCCAGGTGTGGTGGCGCTGTCGGGCTGGGACATGGTCGGCGCCCTGCCCTTGCCTGGCGAAGCCGTGGCCGAGCGCATGCTCGATGGCGATACCCGCTGGATTCACCGCGGCGGCTACGACCTGGCCGGGCTCGACCCGCAAGCGGATACCTCTGTACGCGGCATGCCGCGGGCGCGGGCGCTGTATGGCAGCCTCGACAGCCAATTGGACAACCCTGACTCGTTCGCCTGCAAGGTGAAAAAACTGCTCGCGGTGCGCCAGGCCTACGGCATTGCCACCAGCCGCCAGGTGCTGGTGCCGGAGGTCAGCAGCCCTGGGTTGCTGGTCATGGTGCATGAGCTACCGGCCGGGCGCGGCATCCAGATCAGTGCGTTGAACTTCAGCCAGGAGGTGATCGCCGAGGAGCTACTGCTCACGGGCTTCACGCCAGGGCCGGTGGTGGACATGATCAACGAAACGGTAGAAGGCGACCTGACCGAGGATGGCCGTTTGCTGGTGAACCTGGACCCGTACGAAGCGCTGTGCCTGCGGATCGTCAACAGCACCGGGCATGTGTGAGCCGGCCAGCGCCCTGGGTGTGCCCGCCCGCATGCCTGGGCAGCACCAGGGCGCTGGCGCCTTGCTTTTGAGGCCGTACAGGCATAGCGTTCGGGTGTTTTCTTTTCGCGCCCAGGAGCAACACCATGTACACCGGCATCGTCCAGGCCGTCCGCCCACTGCTTGATGTGACCAGCTACCCGGGCCACAACCAGTTCACCATCGACCTCACCCCGGAACTGCTCGATGAGTTGAAGATCGGCGCCAGCGTCAGCGTCGAGGGCACGTGCTTGTCTGTCACCGAGATCGACGGCAGCCACGTCAGGTTCGATGCAATGACGGCCACCCTGGAACGCACCAACCTGCGCAATTTCAAGGCCGGCCAGGGGGTTAACATCGAGCGTTCGGCGAAGATGAACGCCGAAGTCGGCGGCCACCTCATGGCTGGCCACATTGCCACGACCGCAGAAATAGTCGAACTGTCGATCGAGCAGACCGGCGCCTTCATCCGTTTCCGCATGCCGCCGCCATGGGGCAAGTACGTGTTCCCGCGGGGCTTCATCGGGGTCAACGGCTGCAGCCTGACCGTGGCCGACGTGGAAGACAACCTGGTCACCATCAACCTGATCCCGGAAACCCTGCGCCAGACCACGTTCGCCAGCTACGCTGCCGGCGACTTGCTGAACATCGAGGTCGATCACCAGACCATGGTGCTGGTGGATGTGGTCGAGCGCACCATCAAAGGCACCCTGGCCCGCGAAAACCTGTTGCCCTGAGGCCTGCCCGTGCTACCCCATCCCCTTACTACCCGTACGGCCAGGCGCTTGCGCCTGCAGGTGCTGCGTGGCCGTGTCGGCCTTGGCCTGGTGGCCGGGCTTTCGGTGCTGGCAGGCATGACCGACGCCATTGGCCTGCTGGCCCTGGGCGACTTCGTATCGTTCATGAGCGGTAATACCACGCGCCTGGCGGTGGCGATCAGCCAGGCTGACATGGCCCTGGTGCTGCGCCTGAGCGGCGCTTTGCTGGGCTTTGTCGCGGGTAACACGTTGGGGGTAGTGCTGGCGCGCGGCTTCCGTCGCCGGGCCTGGCCCGTGCTGGTGGTCGTGGCGGCGTTGCTGGCTTGCGCCGCAGCGTGGCCACTGGCGGCCACCTTCCCGGCATTGCTGGCCGCGACCCTGGCCATGGGCATGATCAACGCAGTCGTCGAGCAAGTGAACGGCCTGCCCATCGGCCTGACCTACGTCACCGGTGCACTGTCACGCTTCGGCCGCGGCCTCGGGCGCTGGTTGCTGGGCGAGCGGCGCCACGGCTGGCGGGTGCAACTGGTGCCGTGGGCAGGGATGCTGCTGGGCGCCGCGCTGGGCGCCTGGCTGCAACACCACCTGGGCCTGCAGGCACTGGCCGGCAGTTGCGTGCTGGCGTGCCTGCTGGCCCTGGTGTCGCGGTTCATTCCACGTGCCTGGCAGCGTGGCTACATGCCGCGCTGATCAATCGATGCGCGGGTGCTGCTGGACCAACAACTTGCGCTTGGCCTCGAGCTCGGCGATCTGCTCGTCGATGTCCTCGATCTTCTGCTCGATGTTGTCGTGGTGTTCCTGCAGCAGCTCGCGCGCCTCGTCGATGTCCGATGCCGCCGGTGCGGCACCGCGCAGCGGTTTGTTGGCGGTTTCCTTCATGGTCAGGCCGGTCACCAGGCCCACCGCGGCGATCACCATCAGGTAGTAGGCGGGCATGTACAGGTTGCCGCTGCTTTCCACCAGCCAGGCGGCGATGGTGGGGGTCAGGCCGGCGATCAGCACGGAAATGTTGAAGGCACTGGCCAGTGCGCTGTAGCGGATGTGAGTGGGGAACATCGCCGGCAACGTCGACGCCATGACACCGATGAAGAAGTTCAGCAGCACCGCAATGATCAGCAGCCCCGAGAAGATCAACCCCAGCACACCACTGTTGATCAGCATGAACGCCGGAATGGCCAGGGCGAACAGCCCGATACTGCCGACCACGATAAACGGGCGACGGCCGAACTTGTCGCTCAGCAGGCCGATGATGGGCTGCACGAACAGCATGCCGACCATGATCGCGATGATGATCAGTACGCCATGGTCCTCGCTGTAGTGCAGGTTGTGCGAGAGGTAGCTGGGCATGTAGGTCAACAGCATGTAGTAGGTGACGTTGGTGGCGATCACCACGCCAATGCAGGTCACCAGGCTACGCCAGTGCTTGGTCGCCACTTCCTTGAACGACACCTTGGGCCCCGACGCCAGGCCCTCGCGGTCACCCTGCTCCATCTTGTCGACGTGCTGCTGGAACGCGGGGGTTTCCTCCAGGGCGTTACGCAGGTAGAGGCCGATGATGCCCAGCGGCAAGGCCAGGAAGAACGGCAGGCGCCAGCCCCACTCAAGGAACCTTTCTTCACCAAGCACCGTGGAAATCAGCACCACTACCCCGGCGCCCAGCACGAAGCCGGCGATCGAGCCGAAGTCCAGCCAGCTGCCAAGGAAGCCGCGCTTGCGGTCAGGCGCATACTCGGCCACGAAGATCGAGGCGCCGGTGTACTCGCCGCCCACCGAGAAGCCCTGGGCCATTTTCGCCAGCAACAGCAGTATCGGCGCCCATATGCCGATACTGGCATAGGACGGTATCAAGCCAATGGCAAAGGTGCTAAGGGACATGATGACGATGGTGGCGGCAAGGATTTTCTGCCGGCCGAACTTGTCGCCGAGGGCGCCGAAGAACAGCCCGCCCAGGGGGCGAATGAGGAATGGCACCGAAAAGGTGGCCAACGCCGCGATCATTTGCACACTGGGGTCGGCGTTGGGGAAGAACACCTTGCCCAATGCATAGGCGACGAAGCCATAGACACCGAAGTCGAACCACTCCATGGCGTTACCCAGTGCAGCGGCGGTGATCGCCTTCTTCATCTTGGCATCGTCGACGATCGTGATGTCCTTGAGGCCAATAGGTTTGACGCTTTTCCTGCGAGATTTCATGCCTGTATCCCTGTCGATCAATGCTCTATGGCATCTGATACAACGGGACACAAAATAATTCAGCGCTTAATGAATTTTTGTAGGGAATTGCGCTGGGGGCGGGTAAGCCCGCCCCCAGGCCAGGGGAGCTGCTTTGCTGCTCAAATGCCTTCGCGGGCCAGGTCCATGGCGAAGTAGGTCAGGATCAGGTCGGCACCGGCGCGCTTGATAGCGCCAATGCTTTCGCGCACCACGCGGCCTTCGTCGATGGCACCGGCAAGGCCACCGAACTTGATCATCGCGTACTCACCGCTGACCTGGTACGCCGCCAGCGGCAGGCGCGAGGCCGCACGAATGTCGGCGATCACGTCAAGGTAGGCACCGGCCGGCTTGACCATCAGCACGTCTGCACCTTCCTGCTCGTCAAGCAGCGATTCACGCACGGCCTCGCGGCGGTTCATCGGGTTCATCTGGTAGCTCTTGCGGTCACCTTTGAGCGCAGTGCCGCCTGCTTCGCGGAACGGGCCGTACAGCGACGAGGCGAACTTGGTCGAATAGGCCATGATCGCAGTGTCGTGGAAGCCTGCACCGTCCAGCGCGCTACGAATGGCCTGGACCTGGCCGTCCATCGCCGCCGAAGGCGCGATGAAGTCGGCACCGGCAGCGGCGGCGATCACCGCCTGCTTGCCCAGGTTGACCAAGGTGGCGTCGTTGTCCACGCCGTGGTCATGCAGCACGCCGCAGTGCCCGTGGCTGGTGTATTCGCAGAAACAGGTATCGGACATCACCACCATTTCCGGCACGGTGTCCTTGCAGATACGCGACATGCGCGCCACCAGGCCGTTTTCGTTCCAGGTGTCGCTGCCAACCGCATCCAGGTGGTGAGACACACCGAAGGTCATCACCGATTTGATACCGGCGCGGGCATAGCGCTCGATTTCCTGGGCCAGCCGCTTCTCAGGGATGCGGTTCACGCCGGGCATGCTGCTGATGGGCACGAAGTCGTCGATGCCTTCTTCCACGAAGATCGGCAGGATCAGGTCTTCAAGGCGGAATTCGGTTTCCTGGAATACGGTGCGCAGGGACTCGTTCTGGCGCAGGCGGCGAGGACGAACGGAGGGGAATTGGTTGGACATGACTGCTCCAGGGAATTTGAACGGCGTATACCTTATGCCTGTCAGGGGCCAGTGAAAAGGCCGGATGACGAGATATTGTCCTGCATCAAAGGTAATGGCCGCGCAGGGCACTGGCTGAGCCGGTGTTGCCCGCTTCGGGGGGGAACCTGCGAAGCGGGCTGCACCGGCAGCACATCATTGCAGCCAGGGCGGTGTCGGCTCCTCGGCCTTGGCCGGGCCGTTTTCCGCCTCGGCACGCGCTGCCCGGCGCCGGGCCTCGTCCACGCGGGCGGCGTCGATTTCCCGCATTACCCCGCCAACGTCGGCCTCATGCTCGTCGTCCTGGAATACCCCGGTCAACACGGTATCGGGCAGCAACTTGCCAGCCTCGTACAACGCCCACATTTCCTGGGCATAGCGCGTGCTCTTCAGCTCTGGGGCAAAGCGCCCGAAGTAGTGGGCCATGTTGTCCACGTCACGCTGCAGCATGCTGAATGCGTGGTTGTTGGCGGCGGCGTCCACTGCCTGCGGCAGGTCGATGATCACCGGCCCGTCCGGACCGAGCAGCACATTGAATTCGGACAGGTCGCCATGGACCAGCCCGGCACACAGCATCAGCACGATCTGGCGAATGACGAAGGCATGGAACACCCGCGCCTCCTCGGCCTCCAGGTGCACGTCGTTGAGCCGGGGGGCGGCATCGCCATCGGCGTCGGTCACCAGCTCCATCAGCAACACGCCGTCCTGGAAGTCATAGGGCTTGGGCACCCGGACCCCGGCGCCGGCCAGGCGGAACAGTGCCGCCACTTCGGCGTTCTGCCAGGCGTCCTCGGCCTCTTTGCGTCCGTACTTGCTGCCCTTGGCCATGGCCCGGGCCTGGCGGCTATTGCGCACCTTGCGGCCTTCCTGGTATTCGGCGGCCTGGCGGAAACTGCGCTTGTTGGCTTCTTTATAGACCTTGGCGCAGCGCACCTGGCTACCGCAACGCACCACGTACACGGCGGCTTCCTTGCCACTCATCAACGGCCGCAGTACTTCGTCGACGAGGCCGTCTTCGATCAGGGGTTCGATTCTTTTGGGTGTCTTCATCAGGCTGCGTTCGGGGTCCTGGCTGTGTTGACGGACATCCTCTCACAGCCTGCTGCGACATGCTCGTCTGTCTTCACAATGGGTGAACCCAGGTGGGTTGTGGCAAGATGAATTTTTCTTAAATCGCCGGTTGTCTATTCTTTGGCACAATCGAGTCTCCATTAGATGCCCAGGAACCAGCATGCCTCGCGTACTGACCATCGAAGACGACGCCGTCACCGGCCAGGAAATCGTCGCCGAACTTACCAGCCATGGCCTTGAGGTGGAGTGGGCCGACAATGGTCGTGAAGGCCTGGCCAAGGCCATTGCCGGCGGTTATGACCTGATCACCCTGGACCGCATGCTGCCCGAGGTCGATGGCCTGACCATCGTCACGACCCTGCGCAACCTCAAGATCGCCACGCCGATCCTGATGATCAGCGCCCTCTCCGACGTCGATGAGCGGGTGCGCGGCCTGCGCGCCGGCGGTGACGACTACCTGACCAAGCCGTTCGCCTCCGACGAAATGGCCGCCCGGGTCGAAGTGCTGCTGCGCCGCAACAGCGTGCCGATGACCCAGACCCGCTTGCAGGTCGCCGACCTGCAACTGGACCTGATCAGCCACGAAGCGCGCCGCGGCGACAACACCCTCAACCTGCTGCCCACCGAGTACAAACTGCTGGAGTACCTGATGCGCCACAGCGGCCAGGTCATTACGCGGATGATGATTTTCGAGGAAGTGTGGGGCTACCACTTCGACCCGGGCACCAACCTGATCGACGTGCATATCGGCCGCCTGCGCAAGAAAATCGACTCACCCGGCCAGTCGCCGCTGATCCGTACGGTGCGGGGCTCCGGCTATGCCATTGCTGAACCCGTCTAAAGGCTGGAGTTCGTCCACCAGCCGGCTGCTGGCACTGTACAGTTTTCTGTTCGTGGCCTGGAGCAGCATCCTCATGGGGGTGCTGTACTTCGAGGTTTCGAGCTACCTGAACAAGCTCACCCGCCATTCCATGCTGCAGCGTCAGCACCTGTTCGCGCACATGAGCGGCAAGCAGCTGGACGACGCCCTGATCGCCAGCCAGGCTTTCGAGGAACGCAGCTTCGACGCCTATGGTCTGTTCGATGCACAACTCAACCCGCTGGGCGGCAGTGTTCGTGCCCTGCCCCCTGGGCTGCGGCTGGACGGCAAGATCCATGAGCTGAAGCGCTGCCTGGACGCCGATGATCCGCGTATGCCCCGCGACAGCTGCGATGCCGTGGCCATCAAGGTGCAGGATGGGCGCTGGCTGGTGCTGTTCCGCGATAACGGCTCATTGTTCGTCGTCACACGGATCATTCTCGATGCCTTGCTCTGGGGTATCTCCTTCACCCTGATCCCCGGATTCGCCGGCTGGTACCTGCTGCGCCGCCGCCCCCTGAAACGCATCCGGGCCATTCAGGCCCAGGCCGAGCTGATTGTCGCCGGCGACCTCACGCACCGCCTGCCGCTGTCGGCCCGGCGCGACGAACTGGACATGCTGGCCGCCATCGTCAATGCCATGCTTGACCGCATCGAGCGGCTGATGCACGAGGTCAAGGGCGTGTGCGACAACATTGCCCACGACCTGCGCACCCCACTGACCCGCCTGCGCGCCCAGCTGTACCGCATACGCCAGCAAAGCGACAACGATTCCGCGCAAGCCGAGGCACTGGACCAGGCCATCGGCGAAACCGACACCCTCATGGCGCGTTTTCGTGGGTTGTTGCGCATCAGCGAACTGGAAGACCGCCAACGCCGTGCCGGCTTCGTGCAGCTTGACCCGCATGATTTGCTGGTAGAGCTGCACGACTTCTACCTGCCGTTGGCCGAAGATGGTGGCATTCGCCTGGAGCTGCACCAACCTGGGCACTTGCCGGCACTGCACGGCGACCGCGAGCTGTTGTTCGAGGCGCTGGCCAACCTGGTAGGTAACGCGATCAAGTTCACCCCGGAAGGTGGGCAGGTGCGCGTGGCCGCCACCCAGGACGACGCTGGCGTGCACGTGGCCATTGAAGACAGCGGGCCGGGTATTCCGGAAGAAGAACGCACGGCCGTACTGAAGCGGTTCTACCGCAGTGATGAAGGCCACCGCCACGCCGGCTTCGGCCTGGGGCTGTCGATCGTTGCGGCGATCGTCGACCTGCATGGGTTTGGCCTGGAAATTGGCGAGAGCCCTTTGGGTGGGGCCAAGCTGGTACTGCATTGCCCATTGGCCGGGCTGGCCAAATAACCATCGGGGCTGCTTTGCAGCCCATCGCGACACAAGGCCGCGCTGTAAGAGCAACTGTCTTTCTCAAAAACTTGAAAAGCCTGCGCGATTCCCCTGTGGGAGCGGGCAAGCCCGCGAAGCAGGCGACGCGAAATCTGGCACCG